>NZ_BANE01000084.1 GCF_000964405.1 Novacetimonas hansenii JCM 7643 | reverse complement strand
TGCGGCGCCTGCCATAAGCATGATCGGCACACGCGCCATGCTGTTCGAGGCGCCGGGTGATTTCACCATGGCCCACCAGCGCCGGGTCTGGGCGCTGATGGATGCGGCGCAGGCGCGCTCCGACGTGTGCGAACTCATTCCTGGCGTGACCAATCTCATGCTGATCTTTTCCGCCCCGCCCGAGCGCCCGCAGGCGGTGGCGGAGTGGCTGTGCCATGCCTGGAACACCCTGCCCGAGCGGCATATCGAGGGGCATCTGTTTGAGATCGGCGTACACTATGGCGGCACTCTGGGCGAAGATCTGGCGGCAGTCTGCGCCCATTCCGGCCTGCCTGCGCAGGACGTCATTTCCATCCATCACAGTAGCGAATACACGGTCTGCGCCATTGGCAGCGCGCCGGGTTTTGGCTACCTGCATGGCCTTGACCCGCGTATCGCAACGCCGCGCAAGACCGTACCATCGCTGAACATGCAGGCGGGAACTGTCATCATCGGTGGCATGCAGGCTGGCATTTCCGCGCTGACGGGGCCCAACGGGTGGAATTCCATCGGATTTACCGACCTGCGTGTGTTCGATCCCACCAAACAGCCCCCTGCCCTGTTTGCCGTTGGCGATCGCATCCGCTTTTACCCCGAAAGCATCGAGTTGTGATTACGATCCTTGAAACATCCGCCCTGAACACGGTGCAGGATCTCGGCCGCCCCGGCTACCGTAATCTGGGCGTGGGCACGTCGGGCGTCATGGATGCGCTTGCGCTTCAGGTCGGCAATATCCTGCTGGGCAACCAGATGGATGATGCCTGCATCGAACTGCAGACCTATCCTTTCGTGCTGCGCTTTGAAACAGCCACCACCTTTACGGTGACGGGCATTGACGCTGCGATCGAACTTGATGGCCGCACGATCCTGCCCTGGATGATCGAGACGGCGGCAGCCGGGCAGGTCCTGCGTGTCGGGCCGCCAAAAGCGGGTGCGCGCGGCTATATCTGCCTTGCTGGCGGTATTGAGGTGCCGGTGGTGCTGGGCTCTCGCAGTACGCAACTGCGTGGCAGCTTTGGTGGGCTCGACGGTCGCCCGCTGGAAGCAGGAGATACACTCGAAACCATCGCTACCGCGCTGGATGTGGTGGGGTACGGCGCCCTGCCCCCCGCTGCGGTGCTCGATGCCGTGGCCACCGCAGAGGACAGCAAGGTCATTCACCTGCGTGCCATGCCCGCAACCGATTACGCCCTGTTCACGCCCGAAGCCCAGCAACGGCTGTGGGATACGCCCTGGCGCATTACGCCACAGAGCAACCGCGTGGGCTACCGCCTGTCGGGTGCTCCGCTTGAACTGCGCCACCGGGTTGAACTGCGCTCTTATGGTGTGATTGCCGGTATCGTGCAGGTTCCGCCAGCGGGTGAACCGATCGTGCAACTGGCTGACGCCAATACCGTGGGTGGCTATCCGCGCATCGCTACCGTGATCGAAGCCGATCTGTGGCGACTGGCGCAGGCACGCATTGGCACGCGCATCCGTTTGCATGAATGCAGCTTTGCCGAAGGCGTTGCCGCCATGCAGCCGGTCAATGCCTATCTCGACAAGCTGCGCATGATGGTTGCCCATTACCGCTCATCCGCCCACAGCCGTGCTGGCATGAAATCTGGAGCCAAGGCATGAAAATCGACCTCAATTCCGACATGGGCGAAGGTTTTGGCCGCTGGCGCATTGCAGATGATGACGGGCTGATGGACACCGTCTCATCGGCCAACATCGCCTGTGGTTTCCATGCCGGTGACTATGCCATCATGGACCGTACCGTGCGACTGGCGAAGGAAAAGGGGGTGGGCATTGGCGCCCATCCCGGCCTGCCGGACCTGATGGGCTTTGGCCGCCGCAACATGGCCGTATCCGACGCGGACATGGAATCCATGATGTGTTACCAGATTGGGGCATTGCAGGGCATTGCCGCCCGTCATGGCCACCGGGTCACGCATGTCAGTTACCATGCTGCCTTTGGTAACATGGTCAATGCGGATGAGGGCCTTGCCCTGCGCCTGACCCGTGCCATTGCCGCCATCGACCGGAACCTGAGCATATTCTGCATGTCCGGCCAGGCAACCGAGCGCGCCGCCGAAAAGGCCGGCCTGCGGGCCCAGACCCTGTTCCTGGCCGATCGTGCCTATACCACCGCAGGCACGTTGGTGCCGCGTGGGCAACCGGGTGCGGTCATTCATGATCTGGCAGGCGTGCGGGCGCGCGTGAAGCAGTTCCTCGATGACGGATCGGTCACGACCATTGATGGCGCGCGCCTGCCGGTTAAGGCGCAGTCCATTCTGGTGCATAGCGACACGCCCGGATCACTGGAACTCTCCCGCGCCATCCGTGCGGAAATCGAAGCAAGCGGCGGCGTGTTGACTCCGGCCTGCCAGCTTTAAGGCGGGCATCGCCCTTCACCCATAAGAATTTCCTATCGCATCGCAACGAACGCCTATGACCCGAAATCCGCCCCCTGCGTTACGATGTCGTAACATGAAGCGCGTGGGGATATCGGGCCAGCATTGATTGATGACATGCACCGCTGTCCATGTCGTGCATTGAGGTACGGATAAAATGAAGCATGACCTGAAACGTGGCGCCCTTCTTTTAGCATCGGCAACGTTTTTTACTGCGGCCCTCAATGCCCTGCAGAAACTGACCGGCTCCACGCTTCCAGCACTTGAAATCATTTTCTTCCGGAACCTGTTTTCGCTTCCCTTTGTGCTGCTGATTGCTTCACGCACGGCCATTATACTGAAAACACATCATTTTTTTGGTCATGTCCTGCGCTCGGTCGTGGGACTGATCAGCATGATCATGATCGTGATCACCGTGACCCGCCTGCCACTGGCCGAACAGCAGGTCCTGTCCTACACGCAGCCGCTATTTCTGGTCCTGCTCTCGATCCCGCTGCTGCATGAACGTCCCTCGCTCCAGCGCTGGGTTGCGGTCTCGATCGGGTTTTCGGGGGTGATCGTGGTGGCCCTTGGCAAGGGGCTGCTGCATGGACATGACATGACAGGGAGCGCCGTGCCCATCTGGGCATATTTCGTGGCCCTGGCGCAGGGGGGCGTCGGCGCGCTGACCACCATGCAGATCCGCCAGCTTTCCGCAACGGAATCCAGTACCACCATCTCCCTGTGGCAGGCCATTCTCATGACGGTCATGACCGCGCTACCGCTGCCCTTCATCTGGACCACGCCCAGCCTGACCGAGGCCGGCTGCCTTGTTGCCGTGGGTGCCTTCGCCGGTATTGCGCAGGTGCTCCAGACCGAAGCCTTCGCCTCGGCCCAGGTATCTGCCATTGGCCCGTTTGCCTATTCCGGCCTGCTCTGGGCCGCGCTGATTGGATGGTTCGGGTTTGGTGAGATACCCGGCATTGCCATGTGCATTGGCGGGCTGCTGATCATTGGCTCGGGTGTGTGGATGCTCCGCCACGACCGCCCGGCCAAACAGAAAGCGGTGGCGGAAGGCACGATGGATGCGGCCACCGGCACCCCGCCCTGATCGCGCAGCCCTCCCCCTTCCTTCCAGTAATTCATGGCACACCAGGAGTCCTCCAGCGTGACAACAGGTGAAATGACCACCAATGCACGAAGCAGGCGCGCAATTCCTGCTCGTTACGTGTTCTTCTTTCTTGTCTTCCTGATGTACGCCATCAGCTATGGCGACCGCGCGGCACTCTCCATTGCCCTGCCTACGATGGGCAAGGAGTTCTCACTGACACCGGTGCAGATGGGCTGGGTCTCGTCGAGTTTCCTGTGGTCGTATTTCCTGCTCAACCTGCCTTCGACCATCGTGCTCGACATGGTTGGCGCGCGCACTATTGGCAGCCTTGCCGTGGGCGTCTGGTCATTTGCCATGCTGCTCGGTGGCATGGCACAGAACATTACCCAGTTCCTAATGACGCGCGTGCTGCTTGGCGTAGGCGAGGCGCCAACCTTTGGTGTAGGGGCCACGGTTGTGCGCAACTGGGCGCAACCGCGCGAACGCGGCTCGGTCATGACCATGCTGCTGACCGGCATGCAGCTAGGTCTGGCGGGCGGCACGATTGCGGGGGCATACCTGATTACGTTCTTCGGGTGGCGGTGCGAGTTCATGGCGCTGGGCGGCATCGGCATTGCCTGGGCGCTGGTGTGGTGGCTGGTTTACCGTAACCCGCAGGAAAAGCCCGATGCAGCTCCACGCAGGCCCATTTCGGCCGGCGAGATCAGGAACCTGTTCCGCTCATCTTCCTTTCTGGGGATACTGGCGGTGCAATGCACCCAGAACTACCTGAACTTTCTGGTCATGTCATGGATGCCGCTGTACCTGATCCATGAACTGCACATCAACACCACCGGTACGGGCAACAGCACGGCACTGTGTTATCTGGTCGCGGCCATGGGCGCGGTCGTTATCGGGCGCATTCTGGAGCACCTAGTCTTTCGCAGGGGCATTCATCCGCCCAACCGGCGTTTTGTTGTTGCAACCTGCCTTCTGGGGGCAGCCACGATCGGGCTGCTGCCGTATTTTCATACCATGATGCCCATCCTGCTGGTGCTGTCTGGTGCGCTGGCCTGCCTGATGGCAGCCAATGGCGCCAATACCGCACTCCTGACGGATATGGTGGAAGACGGTGGCAAGATGGGCGCTGTAACGGGTGTTACCCTGACATGCAGCAATTCTCTGGGGCTGCTCTCACCCATCCTGACCGGATATATCGTGTCCTGGACAGGAAGTTTTGACATGGCATGGTATATCTGCGCTGCAGCCCTGCTCATTGCGGGTGGGCTGTCACTTGCCATGGTGCGCAACCCGATCCGGATGGATGGATAAGCGGAAGGCGCTGCCCCTCATAGGATTGTTGTATGGGGTCAGACGGTTTTCACCGGTATCTAACCTGTGGCGAAACGATCTACGATCGCTATGAACATCTAATATGCTGTTGCATTGAGTAAAATTGGAGAACGTGTCTGATGCCCGGGTTTGCTGATCGACTGAATGGAATTGGGATTTCGGCCTCGGCCGCGATGACCGACAAGGCATCGGCACTGAAGGCTGAAGGGATGAAGATCATCAGCCTGTCATCAGGCGAGCCGGACTTTCCCACGCCCGGGCATGTTGTGGATGCCGCGATTGCCGCAGCCCGCGCGGGTGATACCAAATACCCGCCGCAGGATGGCAAACCCGCGTTAAAAAAAGCGGTCCAGGCCAAGTTCCAGCGTGAAAACCACCTTGATTACGCCCTGGACGAAATCCTGGTGGCCAATGGTGCCAAGCAGATCATCTATGATGCCATGATGGCGACGATCAACCCCGGTGACGAGGTGGTCCTGCCCACCCCGAGCTGGATCAGCTATGCTGATATCGCGCGCCTTGCCGGGGCTTCCATCGTTTCCGTGCCCTGCCCTGCCGAAGGCGGCTTTCGCCTCTCGGCTGCGGCACTGGAGGCCGCCATTACGCCCAAAACCAAATGGCTGGTGCTCAACTTCCCCGGCAATCCCACTGGCGCGTGCTGCCCGCGGGCAGATATGGAAGCCATTGCCGCCGTGCTCATGAAGCATCCGCAGGTCTGGATCATGACCGATGATATCTATGAACACCTGATCTATGACGGCTTCACCTTCTGCACGATCGCCGAGGTTGAGCCGCGCCTGAAGGATCGGGTACTGACAGTCAATGGCGTGTCCAAGGCCTATGCCATGACGGGCTGGCGCGTTGGCTATTGCGGTGGCCCGCGTGCGCTTATCGCTGTCATGAACAACATGCAGGGCCAGTCGACCAGCGGCATCAACACGCTGGCGCAGGCTGCAGCCGTGGCGGCGCTGAACGGCCCGCAGGACTTCCTCAAGGACCGCGCGGCTGAATACCAGACCCGGCGCGATCTGGTGGTTTCCCTGCTCAACGCCATTCCCGGCGTGCGGTGTCACACACCGCAGGGTGCGTTCTATGTTTATCCTGACATCAGTGACTGCATGGGCAGGACTTCGGCCGGTGGCCGCCTGATCGCAACCGATGCCGATTTTGTCATGGCCCTGCTTGAAGAACAGCAGGTTGCCTCCGTGCAGGGGGCAGCTTACGGCATGAGCCCGTTTTTCCGCATTTCCTACGCGACCGATACAGACACCCTGCGCGAAGGCTGCCGCCGGATCTCAGCTTTTGTGGATGGGCTGAAGTAAGAATATAAACGGCACACGGCATGTGAACGTGTAAGGTTTTCCGTACTGGCCCCCGATGCAATCGGGAAGCCAGTGCGAGACCCGTGCCGCCTCTGGCTGGGTTATGTCTTTTTAGTCTTGGCGGAATCCCATTTATCGGAACCCGCTCAACGACGACATGCGCCATAGCGTCGGCCGGAAGTCACGACTTCAGGTCGGGTGGCAGAAGATACGGCTGAGACCGTTCAAACGGGATGAAGTGGCTTATCATGTCCCCTTACATCCTCGCCGCGTCAGAGCGGCACCCCAACCCGACAGGCTGTTAAATCATAAAAATTCCATCGAGATGTAATGTCCTGATCGTATTGACTCTGAATTTAGCGCATAATCCACGAAATATTATCGTATTTAAATGCGGGGTACGGGATAACTATCCTATTGACATATAAATTTACGTTTATAATGTTATAAGTACATATTCACGTTTTTTATTGTTTATTTAATATCTGCCTGCCGGTCTGATCCATCGACCGGCAGGAACCCACCGGATGGCATGCCCCACCCCTGTTACAGGTAAGCCTGCAATGAAACGGCACTCACGTTGCGCAGCCCTGACCGGTCTTGGCATTCCGCCCCTCCCGGATGTCCGGGCCATTGTACAGGAGGCATGAAGCCGTGTCCGCAGACCTTCATTATACCGCACGGGATGCCATCGACGCAGCCACGCACCTGCAGGCGCGTCTTGCCACACGGGCGGCGCACCATGACCGCACCGGGATTTTTGCACAGGAAAATATTGACGACCTGCGCCGGGCGGGACTGCTGTCGCTGCGCATTTCCACTCCCGAGCGCCCCACGCCGTTTACCCTTGGCGTGGTGCAGGACATCGTGGGCCGGATTGCGCAGGGGGATGCCTCCACCGCGCTGGTCATGGTTAATCATTACATGGTGCGGGCCGCGATCGCGCACCATGAATTCGGATCCGGTGATTTCGTACGCTGGATGGAAGAGGAACAGCATGACCGGCTGATCAATATCCTGCTGGCGGAACCCGACCTTGGCTCTGCATCGCGCGGCGGCCTGCCCGGCACGGTGGCAACCCGCACGACCACGGGATGGATGCTGGACGGACGCAAGGCCTATGTTACCGGCATTCCCGGCCTGTCGTGGCTGCTGGTGCGTGCCCGCACGGATGAAGACCCGGTACGGGTGGGCACGTTCATGGTCCCGACTATTGCGAAGGGCATTCATGTCATTGAAAACTGGGACCATATCGGCATGCGCGCCAGCAACAGCCATGAAGTTGTCTTTACGCAGGTCGTGCTTCCACCCGATGCGGCACTGGCCCTGTACACGCCCGATGCACCACCGGCAGGACGCAATACCCTCATGTTATGGAATACAGGGCTACTGGGGGCCCTGTATAATGGCATCGTTACATCCGCGCTGGCCTGGTTTGGCGAATTCCTGAAAAAACGCGTGCCATCCAATCTGGGCGTACCGCTTTCGACCCTGCCCGCCATGCGCGATGCCGTAGGGGGCTTTGCCATTACGTTGCACATGAACGCCATGCTGCTGCGGCTTTACGCCACGGATGTCACGGCCGCCTGCCCGCTGCCTGAACTGAATGCGCATGCAGCGGTCATAAAGTCACGCGTGGTTGATGCGGCGGTCGATGTTACATCCGCCCTGTTGGGCCTTGCGGGCAATGCCGGGCTGTCCGCCCATAACCCGCTGGAACGCGTCCATCGCGACGCGCTGTGTGGCCGCATCCATGCGCCCCATGACGAATTGTTGCGTCGGATTGCAGGGCAGCAGGCGCTGTCATGAATCCCGACCATTACTGATCGCATCCAGACTGGACATATCATGACCCTTACGGAATTTGTCGGCACAGGCGAAACTGATGTCGCCCCGTTTCCCCTGCCACCCGCGGGCGTGCCCGTCATCGCGAATGATGCGGAGGCATTGCGCATTGCCGCCGAAGTCGCCCGGCAGATTGCGCCGGGTGCTGCGCAGCGTGACCAAGATAACCGGTTTCCTGCGGGTGAACTGGACATTTTTTCCAATTCTGGGCTATGGGGCATCACTGTGCCACGTAACTATGGCGGGGCCGAAGTGTCCTATCGCACGTTGGGACACGTGATCCGGCTGATTGCAAAAGCAGATTCAGCGGTGGCGCAACTCAGTCAGAATCACTTTGCCACCATCGCCTGCCTTGTCTCCTGTGCCAGCCCCGAACAGGCGCGCGATCTGTTTGCACTGGTGCTGAAAGGATATAGGTTTGGCAATGCGTTTTCAGAACGCGGCATCAAGAATGTCGGGGCGCTGAAAACACGTCTCCAGATAACGGGCGACACCATGACCCTGAACGGTGTCAAGCATTACTGCACGGGGGCGCTGTCGGCGCATCTGGTCCAGATCGTGGCGCTTGATGAAGACGGGCACAGCCATCTTGCCATTGCCGAGCGTAATGCGCCCGGCCTGAATGTCATCAATGACTGGTCGGCATTCGGCCAGAAAGGAACTGCAAGCGGTACCGTGCAACTGACGGACGTGCAGGTGCCACGCAGCCGTGTCATTCCGGTCTGGAAAGCCTACAGGCCCGATGCGCCGTTTGCCGACAGCGCCATATCGCAGTTCATTCAGGCGGCGATTGACGCCGGTCTGGCCGATGCGGCTATCGATACGGCCATTGAACTGATCCATACGCGTGCACGCCCGTGGATCGATAGTGGGCAGGACAGGGCATCGGACGATCCGTATACAATCCAGGCGATCGGAGCATTGAAAATACGCCTGAATGCGGGTCTTGCCCTGCTGGACAGGGCAGGTGACGCCATTGACCATGCCGTATCGACCCCGGGTGCGCAAAGTGTCGCCACCGCCCAGATCGAAACGGCGCAGGCCAAGGTCCTGACCACCGAAAGTGTCATCGAGGCGACAAACAGGCTGTTTGAACTGGTTGGTACATCCGCCACGGACCGGAAGCTGAACCTTGATTACCTGTGGCGTAACGCGCGCACGCATACGCTGCATGATCCGGTGCGATGGAAATATACGATTGTGGGAAATTACTACCTGAACCAGACCTTTCCCCCGTTACATGCATGGAGTTGAGGCGCGGGGTGGCAGCGCCATAAATAACACCTTAAATTGTATAATTATCCCATCCAGACAGGTCGCATGTCCCGCCGGATATGCGGCCATTCGCCGTTAAGAGAAGTATATTCTTAATTTTCGGTGTAAGCATGGCAAGTGTCAATCACGACATGACCCTGCATTGCTTTTCTTATTATCCATTTGATAACAAAAGATATTATTTTTGAATTTCAGAGATGTCCAGTCTGGATAGCTGTATGAGTCTGCCTAAAATTCACTATTATATATGAGCATATTTTATTTTATTACATATATTACGTATTTTAACTGGATTGGGGGCATAACACTGTATAAAAAGTCATTTTTGCCTGCTAACAGATTAGTGCATTCCTCGCGGCCAGAATAGAGAACCACAATTATGAAAAGTGAATTATCACTTCCCCCAACTGTCCCGCCCCGCCTCCATCCTCTGCCTTACAGCGACCGAGGCCCTGTCGCAGAGGCTTCAAACAGACTGACCTTTGCGCTCGCCAGCAGTCTGTTCGGTGTTCTGGTTGCTTCCCATCACGCCATTGCGGCCGCATCCATCTCGTCAGACGACATCACTCCGCATCGTATTCCCCACCATAGCCCACCCCATCATGCCGCAGGTGGCCATGATGCCGTCGGCCATCATGATGAACATGCGGCCAGTAGCGGGCTGAATGCCAGCACGGTCGAACATATCGCCGTGCACCATCACAGTGCGGCAACACATCAGGCGGAGGTATACCTAAAAACCATTCCCGGTGGCACCAGCGTCATTGATGCGGCCACCGTGCTGAAGGGACGTAACGCCACCAATGCGGATGCATTCAAGTATCAGGCCGGTGTCTTCGCCCAAGCCCCCTGCGGATCGGATGACCTGCGCATTTCCATTCGCGGTTCTGGCATCCAGACAGGTCTGAACGCAACGCGTTCGGGTATCATGTTCCTGTTTGATGATATTCCGCTTACGACGCCCATAGGCACGGTCAATGAACTTCAGGAACCACTGGGCATTCGCTATACGGAAATCTTGCGTGGCGGCAATGGGATGGATTTCGGTTCAACGCAATTAGGGGGTGCAATCAATTACGTCACCCAGACCGGATATAACTCTCAGCGTTACCAGGCACGTGTGGAAGCAGGCAGCTTCGGTTATGTAAAGGAACAATTGAGTTCAGGATCGGTTATTGGCAAGTCTGATTATTATATCAGTGTCACCAATTCTTATCGTGCAGGCTATCAGGACAATACAAAGAGCACGAATTTTGGTGTGAATTTTAATTATGGATACAAATTTAACGACAGGGTCGATACGCGCCTGTTTGTCCGGTACCGACAGACATCGGAAGGCAATCCTTTCTACCTGACGCGCGACCAGATCCGTGAGAACCCGAAACAGGTACAGACCGGTTATGCCGGATTGGGCACCCAGACCATTGAACCAGGCACCACTTTCGTCGCTGATCGCACAACCATCCATATAGATGATCAGTCAAAACTCGTGGCGGGGTTTGCCTATTTGAATGCCCCCATGAACCACGAACTAGGGAGCACGTCTTCATTGTACGACATTGACTATGCCACCGGCATGGTTGACTATACACGGAATGACAACCTGCTAGGTCATAACAGCGATACAGATATTGGGATTTATACGTCACATGACCTGACGGCAACTATTGACAACCGGGTACGCGTGAAATCAGCCTATCCCGATTATGCCATTGGTACGCTTGTGACCCGATCACATCTTGGCGGCAGCGATACTGTTCTTCATGTACGCAACAATACAGAGATCTTTCATAATTTCTGGCTCACAGCTGCTGGAGCTTTAAGTTACACGCCACGTTCTGGATCGCAGACCTACCCCCAGACCAGTTCCTTCAGTCAGAATGCCCTATATTTCGCGCCCCGAGCTGGATTTCGCTATGTCATTACTCCCAATGTTGAAATTTATGGCAATGTGACGCGCAGCGTACAATCACCGCAGGACTGGCAATATCTTTCCGGCGCGGTTTATACATCTGGTATAGCCAAAGGACTTACATCCGGTTGGGTCAATCTCAAGCCACAAACAGCAACAACATTTGAATTTGGTACTAATGGGCATTTCAAAGGTACCGAATGGAGTGTCAGCTACTATCATTCAGCCGTACATAACGAACTATTATCCGTCATGACCCCACTATCTGAACTTTATAACAACGCAACCTATGGTAATGCATCGGCCACTACGCATCAGGGGGTTGAGACATCTTTTCATTCAACATTGTACAAATGGCAAGGTAACATCATTTCACTTCGCCAGGCATACACATTTCAAAGTTTTCGTTTTAACCATGATTCAACATGGGGACATAACTACATTCCTGGCATTCCACGTCATTTTTATCAGGGAGAACTCCACCTTGATATGAAGAACGGTTTTTATACATCTTTCGATGTGGAAGTATCCTCTTCGGTTCTGGCATCATATGATAACCAGTATAAAGCTGCGCCTTATCACATCTACAACTTTGATATCGGTTATCTTTGGCCTAACAAACACAGGCAGGTGTTCCTGAGCTTACATAACTTGGCCAATAAACATTATGCTACCGGCGTAGTACCTGTTTATTCTACCGCCAACGGGCAGCAGCCGGCCGCCATGCTATCAGGAGATGGATTTGGCATTTTTGGTGGTGTGTCTATTGGATTTAATTGACAAATAATAAATTCAGGAAAGTTAATGACATGTTTTGATATTAGATGTTTGTTTCCGGGATTTGATGGTGCGGATTATGTATGAACCGTGATGATTCTTTTTACTACGACTGGTAAATGAATTCATAGGAAGTGAAACAGTGCACGTGTCTTGGCTTCGTTGTTACAACTGGGCAGGTTGGCGATGTCACCCAGGCACAGGCTCTGCCTGCA
>NZ_BANE01000085.1 GCF_000964405.1 Novacetimonas hansenii JCM 7643 | reverse complement strand
AGAAGACGCCGCCTTTTTCGATCGAAAGGCGGCACCCAGAAACTGTTCTTGTTTTCTATTAATGACTTGTTTTCAAACAATCTCTTGGAAAATATAATATTTTCGAATGATTTTTAAAAAATCGTTGCCAGAAGATTTCATTGTCCCGATGGATTGCTTGCCCGGGCTTTTAACCTGCCCCCAGAGCTGGCCCGGACACCCATCAGCCTGTTCTTACTCTTTGGGAAGCAGGATTTCACGGCAGGGCGTCTCGATATGGGAGTGCAGGTTGTCAGAAGCTGTTGATGCAGAGTCTTCTTTCAACAAGGGCATCCCGCCATTCAGCGTCCCGGTTCCTTGACAGCATAATCGCTGATGCCCCACAGCCGGTCATGTACGGCCTTGTAATATGCTTTTTCGTTATAGAGCGGCACATCCAGGTTCAGGTCGCGCGCCGTCAGCCGCCCGATCGCCGCGACCTCCTGATAGGAGGCCTGCACGAGGCTGCCGAGACTCATGACAAGGGCGACCTGTGCCTGCAACAGGGTTTCCTGCTGCTGCAGGACCGCAAGCGTCGTGCCAGTGCCCACAATGGCCTGCCGCTCCACCCCGGCAAGGGCGGAGACATTGGCGGAAATCGCCTCGCGGTTGCTGGTGATGGCCGCGCGGTTTGCAAGGATGCGCTGCCAGCTTGCCTGCGCAAGCTGTATGGCGCTGCGGCGCTGGACTTCCACCGCGCGGTGGGCCTGAATGACCTGCTGCTTTGCGGCGCGCACGGCCGCATATTCGCTCCCCCCCTGATAAATCGGGACCGAGGCGGAAATGAGCGCCATTTTGTTATCGTAGTTGGAGCGTCCTTCCTCCTGATTGATGTCGTGGGCGTAGCTGGCCTGCGCACTGATGGAGGGGAGGAGGGCCGCGAAGGCAACGCCCACCGCGTCCTTGCGCGCGGCTTCGTCAAACAGGGCGGCAATGACGTTTGGGTTGTTTTCCACCGCGCGTGTGGTCGCATCCTGTTCCGACTGTACCGGCAGGACAAGTGGCTGTGGTGGTTGCAGGTCGTCCGGGGCCTCGGCCCCCACCACCTGCTGGTAGGTTGCGCGCGCCGCCTCCAGCGTGCCTTCGGCCTGCTGGCGTGTGGCCCGTGCGGCGGACAGTGCGGCAAGCGCCTGCGCCACATCGGTATGTGTGATTTCGCCCCCACGGGCGCGTAGCTCTGTGGTGTGGAGCTGTTCTTGATACACTTTTTCGTTATTTATATCGATTTCAAGGATCTGCTGATCCTCGATCACGCCGACATAGGCGTTGACGACATCTGTAAAGACCTGCTGTTCGGTCAGGATCAGGCGTGCGCGTTCAGCCATCACGTCATGTACGGCCCGGTGGGTGGAGGCCGTGGTGCGTCCGCCGGTATAGATGGGTTCGCTGATATTCACCCCTGCGCCATAGCCGGGCAGGTCATAACGGCGGCTATAACCGTTTCCGCCGCTTTCGGGCGCCATCATCATGTTGCCGCTGTAATAGCTCATGTTGGCGGTGCCGGTAATCGTCGGTCGCCATCCGCCCAGGGCGGCGGGAACCTGCTCATCCGTCGCGCGCAGGGTGGCGCGTTCCCTGCGCAGGACTGGATTGCTCAGATACGCGCTGGCCAGTGCCTCCTGAAGGGTGTGGGGAACCGCGACAGGTGCCGATGATGGCGGGGGGATGGGCCTGCGTGCCAGTGCGGTGCCCGCATGCAGGCTGGCGGCAAACCCGATTCCCGCGACCCAGTATCCCTTCATGTAATATCCCCAGCGTCCGGCCCATGACGCAGGCGTGCCTGCCTGCGTGGCAGACACTATCTTCAGGATATTGCAGTCAGGTTAACCACCTCCGGCAATGGGTGCGATATCGGGTGCAGCATTGTATTCAGGCATAGGCCTCGAACGAAAATGCGGGGGCAGGGGCAAGTTCCGGCAACAGCGGCACATTCGCGTCGAATATCGTGGATGTTGCGCTGCCATCCTTTGTGGGGGTCACGATGCATACCGATGCCACCCCGCCTTCGGGCCAGACAGGGGCGACGATCCGTCCATCGGGTGCGCATTGCGCAACGATGGTCTGAGGGATGGCGCGGACTGCACCGTCGATCAGGATGAGGTCATATGGTGCATCACCCGCCAGCCCGGCCGACAGGGGGCCGATATGCCATGACACATCAGGTGCGAACGTCCGGCACAGGGATTGGCCGATGGCCGCAAGGCTCGTGTCGGATTCTACCGCATCGATCCGCAGTCCCTCCTGCATTGTGCAGGTCAGCGCGACGAGGTAGCCCGTCCCCGCAGCCACCACCAGCACACGTTCGCCTTCACGCGGGGCGGCGGTCTGTAACATGCGTGCGATCACGCGTGGCTCCGTCAGGGCCCGTCCATCCGGCAGCGGCAGCGACTGGTCCGCATATGCGAATTCCCGCAGGGATTCGGGGGCGGCAAGTTCGCGCGGCACGCGGCGCATGGCGGCGATGACGCGTGGGTCATTCACCTGTGCGGGCCGGATCTGCGCATCGACCATGCGCTGGCGTGCGGCCTCGTAATCAAGGGGGGGATGTTCGATAACGTGCTGGTTCATGGCCTTCCCTTCCATCGGCTCCCTGCAGGCAGGGACGGCGATCCGTGCAATCGCGACGGGTGCGTAATTTTTATTTCCCGCATGTCCTGTTCTATTCCCGCTTTTCATGTCTGCCTAGCAGGTGGCCCGCACACAACGGCTTGACCTGCGACGCGATAAAGGAGATATAGCCCTTGTCCCGGTAAGGTCCGGTGGCAGAGTGGTGATGCAGCGGACTGCAAATCCGTGAATGTGGGTTCGATTCCCGCCCGGACCTCCAATCCTTCCATGACAGGGAAGGACCGTTGTTGACATATTCCCCGAAAAACAGCCGTTTTTATCGCATAACTTTGGACATGCGATGACATGGGGAGTCACTGAATGATGCAGCTTATGGGGGTATCCGTGGGGGTATCGTCAAAAGGGCGGGGGTATCAATGCTGACGGACGCTGCCGTCAGGCGTGCCAAGCCCCAGGAAAAGCCGTACAAGATACCCGGCTCGGGTGGTTTGCATGTTCTGGTCAAGCCAAATGGCTCACGCCTGTAGCGACTGAAATATCGCTTTGGCGGCAAAGAGAAACTGCTTTCGATCGGCGCATATCCCGAGGTTTCGCTATCCGGTGCCCGCAAGGCGCGGGATAGCGCGAAGGAGGAATTACGCGCAGGACGGGATCCGTCACTGACAAAAAAGCAGCATCGCGCCGAGGCCGCCTGTACCAAAAACCATCTCCGATCGGTTGGAGAGGCATGGTTGAAAATCAAAAAACCGGTCTGGAGCGAGGTTCATTCGCAAAATGTTGAATATACGCTCCAGCGGTTCATCTGGCCGAAACTGAGCAATATCCCCGTGACCGACATCAGCCCGCCCATGGTGCTGGAGGTTATAGTAAGGAATCGGCAGGACAGGGTCACGGGACACTGCGCAGCGCGTTCGGCAGCGACTATCGGCGATTTTCATTTACCCAAGATGGCAAAACCGGAGATCGAATGGCCGGTAGAGACATTCAGTGACAGCGGCCTGCCAGTTTGGGTTTTCGGCCAGTTTTTTCCGTTGGGGCGCTAACTGCCAATCGCGATTATCACGCAAAGCCCAGCGAGCTTTGATCTCGGTGTCCGGCAGCGAGGCATCGCGGAGCGCGGTTATCTGTCGCATCAAGCCACAGGAAATGAGGAAGTATGTCTGGATCAAATCGTCCTTATAATCCGTCCCACACTCCGTCGCCGTCAGAAACACCACGGGCTCCCAGCGCAACTAATGATGTCGCTTCAAGGACGCGGTTTTATTGAACGTCACGAGGAGCAAAGGGGCGTCAGCAATCGTTTGCACTGGCCGGGCGGGGCGTCGGGGGTAACGCTCGGGCCTGGCTATGACATGCGCGATCGTTCCCGGGCTGAGATTGAACAGAAATTGCGGGCTATCGGCATCAACTCTAGTCTGGCGTCGCGTGTGGCGGCGGGGAGCGGTCTGCGTGGCGAAGCGGCCAGGCGCTTCGCCCAGGATAACAGAAATCTCGTCGATCTGTCAGACCTTCAGCAGAGACGCCTTTTACAGGTCAATCTACCGAGCTATGAGGCGATCGTTCGTCGGGGCATCCATGTCTACCTGACACAAAATGAGTTCAATGCCCTCGTGTCGTTCGTCTATAATCCAGGAAGAGGTTGGCCGGGTGTCCGTGCTGCTATCAACAGCGGCGACAAGCTCAAGGCTGTCAGGATAATTGAGGAGCAGGTACGCTCGAAAGGCAAGGTCTTGCGCGGTCTGGTCCGGAGACGACACGATGAGGCCATGCTTCTGCTGAGAGGACGATATTGATAATCCGCGTTATCCTGAGCCTGATTTGCGTCGTTTGTATCGGCGGGGTTGCCCTCGCGGGTACCAAGCCGGAGTCTTTGGAGGAACTGACCTACAATCTCAATACGATGTTCAACGAAGAACTCGATGGAAAAGCGTTTTTTAATGGGCGCCTGATCGTGCGCGTCGAACGTGTTTCGACCTGTGTGTCAGCGGTCTGGACCCGCAGCGGCGATGTCGGATCGCCGTTGCGGCGCGACCTGCTGGAATGGAACAAAATGTTCGATGGCGATCCTCGGATCGAGGCTCAGTTTTACTATTTGACGTTCGTCTATACTGACCATCGAAGCGACGATGTTGTATCCATGCCTCTTACGGCGGATCCGGATCATTTCGAAGATTCGGCGGGTGTCTACCTCCCAGCGTGCCAACCGAAACGGCATGATCGCAAGTGAGTATCTCTACGCCGGGTGACCCGGCCGGAAACATAACGCTCTGCGGGTCTGCCAGAGCAGACCCCATTCAGATGGGATCATCTGAATGGGTGAAGATTCTTGCAAAAACCGATGAAACAGCGGCTTGCTAGCTGAACTAGAGCATGTCCACTTTATTCCGGCTCATATCCAGCGGCTGTAAAGAAGTTGGCGCATTCATCAGGAGTAAAAGCATCCAGGACGGATCCGGCGGCGTCCCACAGGACCTCCATGTGCCCTGAAAAGCATATGGTTATCGTGAAAATATCAAGATGAGGACATGACCCCGTGACAGCGGGGCTGATCCTTTTCCCAATTCCCAAATGTGTCGATACCCTGCTTTCCTTGTTACACAAGGGATGCCTGAATCTGCTTGCCTGTGACAGGTCTGCGCAGCAGAAAATATTCCTGGATTTGTTTTTTTTGCTACTTGGAAAAACGGGACCAGAAACCCGCTTGAATCATAAAAGCCTTGAAGGAAACTGCCTTTCTGGGAAAATCTGGCATCACAAACTTTATGGATTCCTGTCCGTTATTATTGCCAAATAGCTTTCTGTAAAGCCGCAGTTTCTTGAGGGTTTTTAAGGCAGGCTCCCTGCTCAGGCCGCGCCATTGCCACGGTCGCGGTCGTCAAGGAAAAGCTGGTCCGCTTCCTCATCAAAATCGAACAGTTCGGCGTATCGTGCCCACCCGATCAGGGTCTGTAGCGTCTGCTTGGCATAATCGGGGGACATGCCGTCTTCCAGCTCATCGCGGAAACGTTCGGCGCTGGCGCGGTGGTTGGGGCGTTCATCCAGGACCGATCGGATGGAACGCACCATCGGAATGTTACGCAGCAGGCTGTGTGACAGGATCTGCTTGCGCTCGTCATGCTCGCTCTGGACAAAGCGCATGCCCTGTGGCGTTAACAGGATGTCCCCATCCTCCAGTTCGGCAAAGCCCAGAAGCTGGAGTGACTCGCCAAGCGGGAACAGGTCGTCGAGTTCCAGTTGCAGCCGGCTGGCAAGCAGCGGCAGGTCGGCACGCCCGTCGAGCGGGTCCGCCGCCAGCGTTTCCATCATGCCGACCATGGTGTTGATCGCAAGGCGGGGCAGGGCGATGGCTTCGATCGGCGGGGGGGTATTGGCCATTCCTGCTTCGGTCAGATCTGCTTCGGAAACGACTGGCGCACGGCGGGTCATCAGGGCATAGATCCGGTCCACGAACTGCCGGAAGGCCGCATCTTCGCGATTGCGGGGGTGATCGAACGGGACGCTGAGTTCATGCGCCACCCGCCCGGGGTTGGAGGAGAAGATCAGGATGCGGTCGCACATCAGGACCGCTTCTTCGATATTGTGTGTCACCAGCAGGATCGACTTGATCGGCAGCTTGTGTTCGGACCATAGCTCCACAAGGTCGGTGCGCAGGTTTTCCGCAGTCAGCACGTCAAGCGCGGAAAAGGCCTCATCCATCAGCAGCAGGTCGGGATGCACCACCAGCGCACGTGCCAATCCCACGCGCTGGCGCATGCCGCCAGACAGTTCCTTGGGATACGCATTTTCGTAACCGCCCAGACCGATCAGGTCGATCGCACGTTCGGCCAGGTCGGCGCGTTCGGCTGCGGGAACGCCCTTTGCCTCCAGCCCCAGTTCGACATTCTTCTGTACCGTCAGCCATGGGAACAGTGCGAATGACTGAAACACCATGGCGATGCCGGCGGCGGGGCCGGTTAGCTTTTTGCCTTTCCAGACCACCTCGCCCGATGTCGGTGTCAGCAATCCGGCGATAATGCGTAAAAGTGTCGATTTGCCTGATCCCGAACGACCCAGCAGCCCCACGATCTCCCCCGAATGCAGGGTCAGGTTCACATTGTCCAGCACGACCAGGTCGGTGGCGCTTTCCTTGTGATAGGCCTGCTTGCAGTCAACGACCCGGACCAGGGTCTCACTTTCGGGAGGGACATGCGGGGAGGGTGGTGCGGAAGGCATCTGGTGCTTTCAGTTGAAGGTGAAGTGGCGTGCGGCGTAATTGGCCAGCGGACGCCACACCGCACGGTTGAACAGCAGGACGAACAGGGACATGACCACCATTCCCAATCCCACGCGGTCGGTCGCGCCGTCGATCGTCGCCTGCGCGATATAGGCGCCAAGGCCCTGCGCGCGCAAAGTGGTGGAGCCCCAGCTTGCCATTTCCGTGGCGATGGCGGCATTCCATGCCCCGCCCGATGCGGTGATCGCCCCGGTGATGAAAAACGGCACGATACCGGGCAACATGACGCGCATCCACCATAACGTGCCGCGCACCTGGAAATTGCGCGCGGCCTCCAGCAGGTCTGTGGGATAGGACGATGCCCCGGCCACGATGTTGAACAGGATGTACCACTGCGTGCCCAGCAGCATCAGCGGTGTCAGCCAGATATTGCTGTTGAGGTGGAAGCGCACGATGAACAGCACAAACAGCGGAAAGAACAGGTTGGCGGGAAAGGCGGCCATGAACTGCGCCACGAACTGCGCCCGGCGCGCCCGGCGGGCGTCAAGGCCCAGCCAGATGCCCACCGGCACCCATATTAGCGACGCCACCAGCAGCGTCACCAGCACACGCAGCAACGTAAGGCCACCCAGCCCCATGACCTGGAACACCTGTGATGCGGTGAAATGCCCGGCGGCATAGGTCAGTACTTTTCCCCCAAGGACAAGGGTGCAGCCGCCAAGGCACGCCCACCATGCGATATCGAGCATACGGCCCGACATATGTGATGGCGTAACGTCGGAGGGCGCGCGCCCGATGCGTAACCAGCCGATGAAGGTCAGCGCCCGTCCCAGCGCGTCGCTGGCGCGGCGCAGCAGGGACGTCCGGCGCAGCAGCGCCAGCACCCACGGGTCGGGTGCGGCCTCGCCCTGCGTGTCCTCGATGCTGAAGCGTGCTGACCACGCGACAAGTGGGCGGAAAAGCAACTGGTCATAGGCAAGGATGACCGCCAGCATGGTCACGATGGCATACAGGATCGCCAGCAGGTCGCGATGCGCGATGGCGGTGCCGACATACGATCCGATGCCTGGCAGGGCAATGTCGGTATTGCCCACGGTGATTGTCTCGGAATAGACGACCATGAACCACCCGCCGGACATGGAAATCATGGCGTTCCACACCAGCGAGGGAATGGCGAACGGAACCTCCAGCCGCCAGAAGCGCTGCCACGCCGTCAACCCGAAGCAGCGGGCGGCTTCTTCAAGGTCGGCGGGCACGGTGCGCAGCGACTGGTACATGCTGAAGGCCATGTTCCATGCCTGGCTGGTGAAGATCGTAAAGATCGCGGCCAGTTCGGCCCCCATCATCCGGCCGGGAAAAAGCCCAAGGAAAAAGACCACGGTAAAGGTCAGGAATCCAAGGATCGGCACGGATTGCAGGATATCGAGCACCGGGACAAGGATCTGTCCCGCGCGACGGCTTTTCGCCGCCCATACGGCATAGGTAAAGGTAAAGACCACCGACGCCAGCAGGGCGGCGAACATCCGAAATGTCGTGCGCAGGGCATAGCCCGGCAGCCATGACGGATCGAGGTGGATGGCCTGCGCCGTGGCGGGCGACAGCGGCACCAGCATGTGCCGCCCCACCGTGGCCAGCGCCACGGCGAAACCCATCAGGATAACAAGCCCGACCAGGTCGAACAGGTTGGGCCGGACCCTCAGGCCGTGGGTGGGAAGGGACGGTTCGTTCACCCTGTCGTCCCCGGTATCGCGCCCGCCGTCACGCCCGTGTCCGTACCCGTGCTGCCAAAGCCACCCGCACCGCGCGCGGTATCGTCCAGTGTCTCGCACTCTTCCCACATGCCGCGCACGACCGGGGCCAGCACGGCCTGTGCGATGCGCATGCCACGTTCGACCACAAAAGGTTCTTCGCCGGTATTGAGCATGATGATGCCGATCTCGCCACGATAATCCTCGTCAATCGTGCCGGGGGAATTGGGCAATGTGATGCCGTGTTTAAGCGCAAGCCCCGAACGCGGGCGGATCTGGAGTTCGTATCCCGCCGGCAGCGCAATGCACAGGCCCGTGGGCACCAGGGCGCGTCCCCCGGCCCAGATCGTCACGGGGGCGCTGACGGCCGCCACGAGGTCCATCCCCGCCGCCCCCTGTGTCGCATAGGCAGGCAGAGGCAGCCCCACGGCATGCGCAAGGCGGCGGATACGAACGGGCAGGGTGGGGGGGGTCATGCAGGGACTCCATCAGGGGGAAGGTCGGGTGTATCGGTGCCGGGACTGTCGGGTGCGATGTCGAATGCCGCCGTGATCCTGCGCACAAGACCGCACGCCACCGCGTCCTTGGACATCCGGGGCCAGTATTCAGAACCTGTGGCGGTGATCAACGTCACCTCGTTTTCATTACCCCCCATGATGCCGGTTTGCGCGCGGACATCATTGGCAATGATCCAGTCACATCCCTTACGCTTGCGCTTGGCTACGGCATTGTCGCGCACGTCGTCGGTTTCCGCGGCGAAGCCCACCACCAGGCGCGGACGCGCCGGGCCGGGGCGCGACAGGTGGGCCAGGATATCGGGATTGGGTACCAGTGCCAGCGAGGGCGGCGGCGCGCCAGGGGTTTTTTTGATCTTGCTGGTGACAGGGGTGGCGATGCGCCAGTCGGCCACGGCGGCGGTGCAGACAGCGATATCGCACGGCATGGCGGCATCGCAGGCGGCCAGCATCTGCACCGCCGTTTCCACCCGGTGCAGCGTAACACCCGGCGGGGGCGGCAGGATGGTCGGCCCGCTGATCAGCGTGACCGCCGCCCCCGCCTGCGCCAGTGCGTCGGCAATCGCATATCCCTGCCGCCCGGATGAACGGTTGGCGAGGTAGCGCACCGGGTCGATCGGTTCGTGGGTCGGGCCTGCCGTGACCAGCGCGCGCAGGCCATGCAGCGGCCGCAGGGCAGGGCGCGGGACGGGGAAGTGGACGGGGGGCTGGACGGGGCGCAGGGCATCCATGATGGCGTCGGCGATCATGGCCGGTTCGCTCATCCGGCCCGGTCCGGTTTCGTTACAGGCCATCACGCCATCTTCCGGGCCGACGAATGTGACGCCGCGTGCGGCCAGTGTCGCGACATTCGCGCGGGTGGCGGGGTGCAGCCACATGCGGACATTCATCGCGGGCACGGCCATGACGGGTGTGTCTGTCGCCAACAGCACCGCGCCAGCCAGGTCATCGGCAAGGCCGGCGGCCATGCGCGCCAGCATGTCGGCCGTGGCAGGGCATACGACAATCAGGTCGCTGCCCCGTGACAGGGCGATATGCCCCATTTCGTGTTCGTCCGTCAGGGAAAACAGCTCTTCGGACACGCGCTCCCCCGTCAGGGCCTGCAGGCTGAGGGGGGTGACGAAACGTGCGCCCGCACGTGTCAGGATGGTACGCACCCGCACGCCCCGTTCCGTCAGGCGGCGGACCAGTTCCAGCGCCTTGAACGCGGCGATCCCGCCGCACACAATCAGCAGGACGGACGGGCGCGCGTCTTTCATCGGGCCGTCCCCTTCAGATGCGCCAGCCCGAATGGATCGCCGCGATCCCACCCGACAGGTTCTGGTAGGAAACGCGTTCCATCCCGGCCTCGCGCATCATGTCGGCAAGTGTCTCCTGATCGGGGAACATGCGGATGCTTTCGGCAAGGTACTGGTAACTTTCGCGGTCGCCCGCGATGGCCGCGCCCATGCGCGGCAGGACCTGGAATGACCATGCGTCATAGACCGGGGCCAGCGCCGCGACCTGCACGCGTGAGAATTCGAGGCACAGGAACCGCCCGCCGGGCCGCAGCACGCGCCGTGCCTCACGCAGGACCTGCAACTTGTCCGTGCAGTTGCGCAGCCCGAACGCGATGGAGACACGATCGACGGAACAGTCCGCGATGGGAATGGCCTCAGCATCGACGGCGACGAAATTCAGGCCGGAGACGAGGCCGCGCGACAGGGCGCGGTCGCGCCCGACCGCCAGCATGCTGACATTGATGTCCGACAGGATCGCAGGGCCCCCGCCCCCACGCAGCCAGCCGAACGAGATGTCGCCCGTTCCCCCCGCCAGGTCGAGCAGGCGCAGGTCCGGGTGTGGGCCAAGTTCGGTGACGAAAATCTTTTTCCATGCCCGATGGATGCCCAGGGACATGACATCATTCATGATGTCATATTTGCCCGCGACACTGTCAAAGACCTCGCGGACCATGGATTTCTTTTCCGTGACCGGGACGTCGCGGAAACCGAAATCGGTCGTGCCAGAGGGCGCGCCGCCTGGTGCTGCGCCAGCGGACGGGGATGGGGCGGATTGGGTGTGGTGGCTATTGTCGCTCATGATCGGGAGATATAACCTTATAATCAGTCATGCCGGAACTCCCTGAAGTAGAAACTGTGATGCGCGGGATGCGATTGCATCTCGAAGGTCACCAGATTGCCACTGCCACTCCCCTGCGCGAGGGGCTGCGCTGGCCATTTCCGCCCGGACTGGGCGACTCGCTGCGCGGGCGGGTGATCGCGCGGTTCGAACGACGGGGGAAATATATCCTCGTCCATCTTGATGATGGTCAGGTGCTGCTGATGCATCTTGGGATGTCAGGGCGTGTTGTGCTGGGCCATGACACGACTGTGCCCGCCGCGCGGCATGAACATCTGGTTATCGTCACGGTGCAGGGCGCGCGCTGCGGGTTGGTGGACCCCCGGCGGTTCGGCATCGTGGACCTGCTGGCGCCCGGGACGGCCATGTCGCACCCGCTGCTTGCGCGCATGGGGCCTGAACCGCTGGGTAACGGGTTCGACGCCGTGGGCCTGGCCCGCGCGGCGCGCGGGCGGCGCAGCCCGATCAAGGCGTTGCTGCTGGATCAGCGTGTTGTCGCGGGGCTGGGCAATATCTATGTGTCCGAAGCACTGTTTCGTGCGGGGGTGCATCCCGAACGCGCGGGGGCAAGCCTTGATGAGGCACAGTGCGCGGCCCTGGTTGCCAGTATCCGCGATGTCCTGACCGAGGCGATCGCCGCGGGCGGGTCGAGTCTGCGTGATTATGTGAAGCCCGATGGGGAACTGGGATATTTTCAGCATGCGTGGCGTGTCTATGGCCGTGAGGGGCAGGGATGTCCCGACTGTCCCGGCCTGCCGCAATGCGCGGGCGTGCAACGTATTGTACAGGCTGGGCGATCGTCATTTTTCTGCCCCCGGCGGCAGGAAACCGCGACGGTGACGCAAGACTTGTCTTGACGGATGGGGAGGGTGTGGACTAGACCGCCATCCTGATATCTGGATGTCCGCAACTATCGGGTGGCGGACCGCCGTAACCTGATTTTTTGCTGAACTGAGAACGATGGCCAATACTGCATCAGCGCGTAAGCGCATTCGTCAGACCGAGCGCCGTAACGCGCGCAACACCGCCCGCATCTCCCGCGTGCGCACTTTCGTCAAGAAGGTGGAGACCGCGATCGAAGCCGGCAAGAAGGAAGACGCGTCCGTCGCCCTGCGCGCGGCGCAGCCCGAACTGCAGCGCGCAGTCGGCAAGGGTGTCATGCACGCCAACACTGTTGCCCGTCGTATTTCGCGCCTGTCCGCGCGTATCAAGGCGCTGGCTGCGGCCTGATCCATTAAATGGATCAATGACGGCCCGCACGAAGAAAGTATTTTTCGTGTAATGATCAGGACTGCATCGTGCCATTCCGGCATGATGTGGTCCTTTTTATTTGCGGATTACTTCTTTTGTGTTGCTGTTTTTGTCGCGGATTCGGTTTTGAACGTCCTTCGGCCAGATTCCCGTTGCTTCCTCCGATTCCCTGCACTAACTTCTGATCATCCTCATCGGTATGCTGCTGGGGCGTCGAGGTATCGGCGCATGGGTTTTCGTGCATTCATGGCGCGGAAAACGCGAACGTGTCCGCAGGCGTTGGGGTGTTGTGTTTAATGTTGAACAGGCATTTCGCGGGCGCGGACTGTCATGTCCCTGAATGGCCGGGAGTGAAGATGACGGGCGGACTGGAAGGATATGACGAGGTTGCCGAAGCGAATGCCCAGAAGAGCATTCTCGACATCCATTGGTCGCGTATCTGCGCCCGCCTCAAGGCTGAGGTCGGGGAGGTGGAATACAACACCTGGCTGAGGCAGATGGGCGTCGGGCCCGTGGACGAGGACGAAATCACGCTGTACCTGCCCACGCGTTTTCTGCGCGACTGGGTCCGGGGGCAGTATGGCGATCGGCTTGGCGCGTTGTGGCATGCGGAAATCCCGGCCATCCGGCGCGTGGAACTGCAGGTCGCCCGTGGCCCGTCGCCCGCCGTGGATGGCGATGCCTCCGCCGCGGAATCCGGTGCCCCTTCCGCCGCAACCCCGCCTGCGATGCCCGTCATGGATGCCGTGGTGGTGGAGGAGCCCCGCACTGCCGAGGTGCGCAGCGATCTCGCCGCCCCGCTTGACCCGCGTTTTACGTTCGATACATTCGTGGTCGGCAAGCCCAATGAATTTGCCTATGCCTGTGCCCGTCGCGTGGCCGAACGCCCGTCGAGCCCCGGCTTCAACCCCCTGTTCCTGTATGGTGGCGTCGGGCTGGGCAAGACGCACCTGATGCATGCGATCGGGTCGGAACTGGTGCGGGAGGGGCGTGTCTCGGTCGCGTATATGTCGGCTGAAAAGTTCATGTACCGCTTCATCGCCGCCATCCGTTCGCAATCGACGATGGAATTCAAGGAGCAGTTGCGTTCAGTCGATGTCCTGATGATTGATGACCTGCAGTTCCTGATTGGCAAGGACAATACGCAGGAAGAATTTTTCCACACCTTCAACGCGCTGGTTGATGCCGGGCGGCAGATCGTGGTGTCGGCGGACAAGTCGCCCTCTGACCTGTCGGGGCTGGAGGATCGCCTGCGTACGCGTCTTGGCTGTGGAATGGTGGCTGATATCCATGCCACCACGTTCGAGCTGCGTATCTCCATCCTGGAGGCGAAGGCCACCGCCTCGGGTGTTGAGGTGCCCGCCAAGGTGCTGGAATTCCTTGCGCATAAGATCACGTCCAACGTGCGTGAGCTTGAGGGCGCGCTTAACCGCCTGATTGCGCATGCCAACCTGTTCGGTCGTCCCGTGACGCTGGAGACGACGCAGGATGTGCTGCATGACATCCTCAAGGCGAATAACCGTCGCGTGACGATCGAGGAAATACAGCGCAAGGTTGCCGAACACTGGAATATCCGGCTGACGGACATGTCTTCGGCGCGGCGTTCGACCGTCGTTGCGCGTCCCCGGCAGGTGGCGATGTTCCTGTCAAAGCAGCTGACATCGCGTTCCCTGCCCGAAATCGGGCGCAAGTTCGGCAATCGTGATCATACCACCGTGATCTATGCCGTGCGCCGGGTGATGGAACTGATGGAACAGGACCCCGCCTTTGCAGAGGATGTCGAACTTCTGCGCCGGATGCTCGAAAGCTGATTTTTCGCCTGTCGCCCTCTTTTCGCATGTCTGTCAGGCTGCTAGACTTATTGCCCCCATCACGCCGTCCTGTAACGGGCCGCGCCGTCGGGCAAGGAGGATTTGTTACACATGAAGCTGAAGGCTGATCGCGCGACCCTGCTCAAGGCGCTGCTGCATATTCAGGGCGTGGCTGAGAAGCGTAACACCATCCCCATTCTTGCCAACGTCCTGATTAACGTCACGGACGGGTTGATGACCATGACGGCCACCGACATGGAAATCGCGGTGGTGGAAGGGATCTCGGCGGAAACCCTGCGTGATGGTGCCGTAACCGCGCCGGCGGCCGTGTTGTGCGATATCGTGCGCCGCCTGCCCGATGGGGCGGTGGTCGAACTTGATCAGGCGGGCGGCGATGCGCCGCTTGCGCTGCGGGCGGGGCGTTTCAGCACCAGCCTGAATGTGCTGGACGTGGATGATTTCCCCTCCATGATGGCCGGTGCGCTGCCGCATGATTTCACCATTGCGTCGCAGGCGCTGCGCGGGCTGATTGACCGCAGCCGGTTTGCCATCTCCACGGAGGAGACGCGCTACTACCTCAATGGCATCTATTTCCATGTGGCAGAGACCCCGCAGGGGCCGATGCTGCGTGCCGTGGCGACGGATGGCCATCGCCTTGCCCGCGTGGAAACCGACCTGCCGGACGGGGCGGCTGGCATGCCGGGCGTCATCATCCCGCGCAAGACCGTGAATGAACTGCGCAAGCTGCTTGAGGAAGGGCCGGAGCATATCGGCATTGCCCTGTCCGACACACGTATCCAGTTCACCGTGGGGAACGTGATCCTGACGTCAAAGCTGATTGATGGGACTTTCCCTGAATATGAGCGTGTGATCCCCACCGGCAATGACAAGGTCCTGCATGTCGGCAAGAAGATATTTTCCGACGCGGTATCGCGTGTGGCCGCCATCAGCCAGGAACGTTCCCGCCCGGTAAAGCTGGCGGTGACGCAGAACCTGCTGACCCTGTCCGCCGCCAGCCAGGATCAGGGCACTGCGACGGAAGAACTTGACGATACCCATGTCGTGTATGACGCCAGCCCGATCGAAATCGGCTTTCAGGCGCGTTATCTCAACGATATTACGGACCAGATCGAAAAGAACGTCGAATTCGCGTTTTCCGACAGTTCCGCTCCCACCATCGTGCGCGATGTGGACCGTCCTTCGGCATTGTATGTGCTGATGCCGATGCGCGTCTGACCGCGCATCGGGTTTCCGGGCGCGTATGGCCCATCTTTCGCGGCTTGTCCTGACGGATTTCCGCAATTACCGCCATCTGTCATGGACGCCCACGTCACCGGTCACGGTGATCGTGGGCGAAAATGGCAGTGGCAAGACCAACCTTCTTGAATCCGTCTCCCTTCTGCTGCCTGGGCGTGGGTTGCGTGGCGCGCGTGTGGCCGACCTGCCGCGTCATGGCGGCACACGTTGGGGCATCGCGGCCCGCATTGACGTGCCCGACGGGGTTGAGGCCGGGATACGCGACCTTGCTGTGGGGTCTGATCCGGCGCGGCCCGACCGTCGTGTCGTGCGCCTTGATGGGGAGGCATTGCGCAATCGCACCCGTGTTTCCGATTTCCTGTCCGCCGTCTGGCTGACACCACAGATGGATCGCCTGTTTCAGGAAGGGGCGGCCGGGCGTCGCCGTTTCCTGGATCGCCTTGTCCTGGCGATGGAGCCGGGGCATGCGCGTGAACTGGCCGCCCATGACCATGCAATGATGCAGCGCAACCGGCTTTTGCTGTCGGGTGGGGGGGATGGCGCATGGCTGTCCGCGCTGGAGGATGCGATGGCGCGTCACGGCGTTGCCGCCACGGCGGCGCGTGCAGGGCTGGTGGCCCTGCTCAATGGTGATGATGCCGCATTATGTGACGGGTTTCCCGCAACCGCGCTGACACTGGAAAGCGAGATCGCGCAGCATCTGCGCCACATGCCCGCCTTGGCGGTGGAGGACTGGTTGCGCGAACAGCTTGCGGCCTCCCGGCAGCGCGACCGCGCGCGGGGCAGCGCCTTCCTTGGCGCGCATCGCACCGACCTGCACATGCATGACCGCGCCACGCGACGCGGTGCGGCGCAGTCAAGCACGGGACAGCAGAAGGCAATGCTGGTTGGTGTCGTGCTGTCGCATGCCCGCCTGATCGCGCGGGCGCGTGGGCAGGCGCCGCTGATCCTCCTTGACGAACCGCTGGTGCATCTGGACGAGGTCCGGCGCAATGCGCTGTTCCGCGCCATCGGGCGGCTGGATACGACGGTAATGCTCAGCGGTACGGACGCGGCGCAGTTCGGGCCTTTGCGCGATCAGGCCGCCTTCGTCATGCCCCGTGAAGGCGCTCTGCTTCCGAATCCCTGATTCCCCCGATTTATGAAGGGGAAAGCTTGGTTACAGGGGCGTGTTCGATGTATAACACATGCTCAACGCGTGACCCTGTTGTGGAGCATCTGTCCGGCATGTCTGACCCATCCAATCCCGATCAGAAACACGATGCCGAGGGGGAGGAAATTCCCGTCACAGGTGCGGATTATGATGCGGCTTCCATATCGGTTCTCAAGGGACTGGACGCGGTGCGCAAGCGTCCGGGCATGTATATCGGTGACACCGATGACGGTTCCGGCCTGCACCACATGGCGTTCGAGATCATCGACAATGCAGTGGACGAGGCGCAGGCCGGTTATGCGACCACCTGCATCGTGACGCTTAATGGTGACGGCAGCGTCACCGTGCGCGACAATGGTCGTGGCATTCCCACCGACATGCATCATGAGGAAGGGATCAGCGCGGCGGAAGTTGTCCTGACGAAGCTGCATGCAGGCGGCAAGTTCAACCAGAATTCCTACAAGGTATCAGGGGGTCTGCACGGCGTGGGGGCCGCGGTCGTCAATGCCCTGTCCGAATGGATGGAGGTGCGGATCTGGCGTAACGGGCAGGAACATATGATCCGCTTTCGCGCGGGCGAACGCGATGCGCCGCTCAGCGTGGTGGGGGACAGTGACGAACCGCGTGGCACACAGGTCACGTTCAAGCCGAGTGCCGAGACCTTCGCCATTGTGGAATTCCAGTTTTCCGTGCTGGAGCGCCGGCTGCGCGAACTGGCCTTCCTCAATTCCGGGCTGGCCATCATCCTGCGTGACGAACGCCATACCCCGGTGCGGGAGGAAGCGTTTCATTATGAAGGCGGCCTGAGCGCCTTTGTCGAATGGCTGGACCATGGCAAGACCCCGATTGTGGAACCACCGATCACCGGCAGCCTCCAGAATGAGGATAATGGCATCAAGGTCGAATTCGCCCTGACATGGAATGACAGTTTCCATGAAACGATGCTGTGCTTCACCAACAATATTCCGCAGCGCGACGGCGGATCGCATCTTGCGGGTTTCCGCCAGGCCCTGACACGCATCGTTGGCCGCTATGCGGAGGCGAACGCCTCCAAGAAGGATTCCCACGCCCTTGCGGGGGAAGACATGCGCGAGGGCCTGACGGCGGTGCTGTCGGTCAAGGTGCCAGATCCCAAATTCTCGTCACAGACCAAGGACAAGCTGGTGTCGTCGGAGGTGCAGCCCGTTGTGCATGCCGCCGCCGCCGACATGATCTCCCACTGGTTTGAAACCCATCCCAAGGAAGCGCGCCAGATTGTCGCAAAGGTGATGGATGCCGCCGCCGCACGTGAAGCGGCGCGGCGCGCAAGGGAATTGACGCGGCGCAAGGGGGTGCTCGACATCTCCTCTCTTCCGGGGAAGCTTGCCGACTGCCAGGAACGTGACCCTGCCAAATCCGAACTGTTCATCGTGGAGGGAGACTCGGCAGGGGGAACGGCCAAGCAGGGGCGTGACCGGCGTTTCCAGGCGATCCTGCCGCTGAAGGGCAAGATCCTGAATGTGGAGCGCGCGCGCTTTGACCGTATGCTGGGGTCGGCGGAAATCGGCACGCTGATTACCGCGCTGGGCACGGGCATCGGGCGTGGTGATGTGGAGCATGGCGGCTTTTCAATCGAGAAGCTGCGTTACCATCGCATCGTCATCATGACCGACGCCGATGTCGACGGCTCACACATCCGCACGCTGCTGCTGACGTTCTTTTTCCGCCAGATGCCCGAACTGATTGAAAACGGCTATCTCTATATCGCGCAGCCGCCGCTGTACCGCGCCAAGCGTGGTAATGACGAACGGTATCTCAAGGATGATGCGGCGCTGGAGCAATATCTGCTCGACAAGGCGCTGGCGCATGCGACCCTGCGTTACGGCGACGGGCGCGAAGTCACGGGGGAGGCAATCCATACCGATGTTGCCTTTATCCGTGACGTGGCGCGCGCGCTGTCGCGCCTTGCGGTGCGTGCCCCGGTCTGGGTTCTGGAACAGGCGGCGATCGCGGGTGCGCTGTCGGCCAATCCGGCGGCCACGCCCGAACGTGTCATTGCATTGCAATCGCGTCTGGATGCCGTCTCCATGGAATCGGAGCGTGGCTGGAAGGTCGCGGCAAGTGCCGACGGGCTGGAAATGGCGCGTAGCGTGCGTGGCGTGGGCGAGGTCTATCGTCTTGATCCCGCCTCCCTGCGCAGTGCCGAAGTCCGCTGGCTGGCGGAGCATCATGGGCGCATCGCAACCGATTTCGACAGCAAGGTGGAACTGTCCCTCGACAGCCAGACCATAGCGCTTGATGGCCCGGCCTCGGTTTATGAACGTATTATCGCGCAGGGGCGGCGCGGCCTGTCGATCAACCGGTTCAAGGGACTGGGCGAGATGAATGACGCGCAGTTGTGGGAAACCACGCTCGATCCCGCCATGCGCACCCTGCTGCAGGTGCGGGTGGGCGATGTGGAAAACGCGGCGCAGGTGTTCTCTACGCTGATGGGCGATGTGGTCGAACCCCGGCGCGATTTTATCGTGGGGAATGCCCTGAAGGTTGCCAACCTCGACGTCTGATGGGGTGGGCGCGCGTCACGCATCGGGAAATCATGAAAATTGGGGGTGCCGCCTTTTGCCAGAGGGGTGGCATCTCCGAAGCTTCGTGAAAAAAACTTCGCCAGAGATTTCATGAATTCACGGTGCGAAAGCGACGTGATGGCCTTATTCGGGGATCAGGTCCCGGGCAATGTGCGGAATTTCGGAAATGGAATCCGCGCCCGCCGTTGCCCCGGCCTCCATTTCGGGCATGCCATATCCCCATCGTGCAAAAATGCCGCGAACATGTGCGCCCGTCGCTGCGGCGATGTCGTTACGGTGGTCGCCCACCATGATTGCGCGTTGCGGCACGCCCCCGGCCATGGTGATCGTGTCCAGCAGGTGCCGCGGGTCAGGCTTGCGCACGGCAAAACTGTCGCCACCGCCCACTGCATCGAACCAGGGGGCGAGTTTCATGACCTGCAGGATATGTTGTGCCGCCGCCACCGGTTTGTTGGTGCAGACCGCAAGTTTCCATCCCGCGCCCCTGAGGCTTGATAAAGTGGCGCGGGTGCCGGTGAAGGGATGCGACAGGTCGGTCGAATGTGGGGTATAGTCCGCCATGTAGTGGCTGACGGCCTCGTCAGGGTCGATATCGCGCGCACCGTCGCCCGCATGCGCCAGCAGGCGGCGCACCAGAACGCCGACGCCGTCGCCAATCATGGGGCGCAGAATGTCGGGCGTGATGGGGGGCAGGCCGTAATGGCGCAGCAGGCGACAGGCGCAGGCAGCAAGGTCCGGCAGGCTGTCGATCAGCGTGCCGTCCATGTCGAAAACCGCCAGGCGGGGGGGAAGGGCAGGCATCCGGCACTCCTCGGTGGTAGCAATCGGAAAATCTAAGTGATGGTATCTTGTTCCTCTCCGGGTTTGACAGGTCTGCCGGGCGGGGGCTACCCGCAAAAAGTCATGAGCACCATTCCCTCCTCCCCCTCGTCTTCCCCATCCCGTCCTGCCACGGCGGTCATCCTTGCCGCAGGGCGGGGCACGCGCATGCGTTCGGAACATCCCAAGGTCATGCATCCTCTGGCGGGACGGCCGATGCTGCGCCACCTGCTTGATAATGCTGAACAGGTGTTTGACCGCATTGTCGTGGTGATCGGTCCGGGGATGGAGGAGGTCGCGGCCCTTGCCGCGCCGCATGTCGCGGTGGTGCAGGCCGACCGTCTTGGCACCGCGCATGCGGCCCTTCAGGCGCAGGCATATTTTGGCACGGGTGATGTCGCCGTCCTGTATGGGGACAATCCGCTGATTACCGCGCAGACCATGCGCGATCTGCTGGCGTGCCGCAGGCTTCCCGGTGTGGGGCTGGCGCTGCTGGCGATGCGGCCTGCCAATCCGGGACGTTATGGCCGTGTCGTGACACAGGGCGACGAAGTGGTGCGGATTGTCGAATGGGCCGATGCCACGCCGGACGAACGTGCGATCGACCTGTGCAATGCGGGTGTGCTGTGTGCCGATGCGCACGATTTCCGCCGGTGGCTGGACGCCGTGCGCAATGACAATGCGCAGGGCGAATACTACCTCGGCGACGTGGTGACGCAGGCCGTGGCCGATGGGGTGGGTGTGCGCGCCGTCGTGGCGGCGGAAGATGAACTGCGTGGCATCAATTCGCGCGCCGAACTCGCGGTGGCGGAAGCCAGCGTGCAGCAGCGCCTGCGCCACGCCGCCATGGAAAAGGGCGTGACCCTGGTTGCCCCCGATACGGTGTTCCTGTGCGCCGATACCGTGCTGGCGCCGGACGTGGTCATCCATCCCCATGTCGTGTTCGGCCCCGGTGTCACGGTGGAACGTGATGTGGAGGTGCGGTCGTTCTCTCACCTGGAGGGATGTGTTGTCAGGCACGGTGCGCTGATCGGGCCCTATGCCCGCCTGCGTCCCGGCAGCGACGTGGGTGCGCATGCGCATGTCGGCAACTTTGTCGAACTCAAGGCCACGACGCTGGGTGAGGGGGCGAAGGCCAATCACCTGACCTACCTTGGCAATGCGCAGGTTGGCGCGCGCAGCAATATCGGCGCAGGCACCATCACGTGCAATTACGATGGCGTGTTCAAACATACGACCATCATTGGGGAAGGCAGTTTTGTCGGGTCGGATTCGATCCTTGTCGCGCCGGTGACACTGGGTGCGGGGACGCTCACGGCGGCGGGCAGCGTGATTACGGATGATGTGCCGGATGACGCCATGGCGTTCGGGCGGGTAAAGCAGGAAAACAGGGCCGGATACGCAAGGACCTTCCGCGACCGGCTCAAGGCAGCGAAGGAGCGTGGCTGATGTGTGGCATTGTCGGTGTCGTTGGCAGGAACCCGGCCACCCCGGTCATTTTCGATGCGCTGCGCCGCCTTGAATATCGCGGATACGATTCGGCGGGTATCGCGACGCTGGAAAACGGGCAGGTGGACCGCCGTCGCGCGGCGGGGAAACTTGACCACCTCGCCACTGTGCTGGCGCGTGTGCCCCTGCCGGGGGTGACGGGAATCGGGCATACGCGCTGGGCCACACATGGGGCGCCGACCGAAAACAACGCCCACCCGCATGGCACCGAACGCGTGTCGGTCGTCCATAATGGCATCATCGAGAATTTTGAGGAATTGCGCCGCGAACTTGAGGCCGCGGGTCAGGTTTTCTCCACCGAGACCGATAGCGAGACGATCGCGCAGATGATTGACTATCACCTGCGTCGTGGCCTTTCCCCGCGTGATGCCGCGCATGAAACGCTGAAGCGGTTGGAAGGGGCGTATGCGCTGGCGATGATCTTTGCCGGGCATGACGGCATGGTCATCGGCGCCCGCCATGGCGCGCCGTTGGTGGTGGGATTTGGCGAGGACGAAATGTTCCTTGGTTCCGACAGCCTGGCGCTTGCGCCGCTGACGCGTCGGATTGCCTATCTCGATGACGGGGACTGGACCATCGTAACGCCCGGCGGGGCAGAGTTTTTTGACATGGAGGGCAGGGCCGTCACGCGTCCCATCCGAACCACCGCGCTGATCGCGGGATCGGTGGGCAAGGACGGGTATCGCCACTATATGGAAAAGGAACTGCACGAACATCCCGTCGTGATCGGGCAGACTCTGCAACGCCTGATTGATCCGGCGACGCGGCGTGTCGTGATGCCGGACCTGCCCTTTGACCTTGCCGCCGTCCCGCGTGCGGTGATGACGGCGTGTGGTTCCGCCTTTTATGCCGCGATGATCGGGCGTTACTGGCTGGAGCAGTACGCGCGCTTGCCGGTCGATATCGATGTCGCAAGCGAGATGCGTTATCGCGACCCGCCGTTGGTGCCCGGCGGGCTGGGGCTGCTGATTTCCCAATCGGGGGAGACGGCCGACACGCTTGCCGCCCTGCGCGGGATGCGGGCGGCGCAACAGCATATCGTCTCTGTCCTCAATGTGGAGCAGAGCACCATGGCGCGCGAAAGTGACGCGGTGCTGGGTACGGTGGCAGGGCCTGAAATCTCGGTCGCGAGCACCAAGGCATTCACGGCGCAGCTTTCGGTCCTTGCCTGCCTGACGGTTGCACTGGGTCGGGCGCGCGGGCATCTGGACGCGGCGGCGGAGGAGCGGATGGTCATGGCCCTGCTTGACCTGCCAAGTCGGGCGAACGAGGTATTCGCACAGCGCGATGCCATCCGCCGCATGGCCGCGATCGTCGCGGAGGCGCGTGATGTTTTGTATCTGGGGCGGGGATCTTCCTTTCCGGTCGCACTCGAAGGGGCGCTAAAGCTTAAGGAGATCACCTATATCCATGCGGAAGCCTATGCCGCGGGCGAGATGAAGCATGGCCCCATTTCCCTGATCGACCGCACGGTACCGGTGGTCGCGACCGTGCCGTCTGGCCGCCTGTTCGACAAGACGCTGTCGAACCTGCAGGAAGCCCGGGCGCGTGGCGGGCGACTGCTGGTCTTTACCGATACGCAGGGCGCCCCCCGCCTGCGTGACCTGGCCGAGGTGGTGGTGGAAGTCCCCACCGTGGACGAGTTCACCGCCCCCATCGTACAGACCATCCCGGTGCAGATGCTTGCCTATGAAGTGGCGCTGCTGAAGGGGACGGACGTGGACCAGCCCCGCAACCTCGCCAAATCGGTCACGGTGGAATAGCGTTCGCACCACCACGACAGATCAAGGATTTAGCCGATGTCACCATCGTCGCACATGCCTGCTCCATCCCCCCCATCAGCCCATGGGCCGTCCGTTCTGGTGCTGGGCGCGGGTGTGTCGGGCATGACGGCCGCCGTGACCCTGGCTGAACGTGGCGCGCGCGTGGTGGTGCATGAGCGCGGACCACGCATTGGTTCCGGCGCGTCATGGAAGGCGGGCGGGATGCTTGCCCCATGGTGCGAGGCGGAGTCCGCCACACCAGAGGTAACGGAGCAGTCGTTATCCTCGCTGGACTGGTGGGATGCGCATGTGCCCCAGGTGGTGCGTAATGGCACGCTGGTCCTCGCCCCTGCGCGCGATGTGGGGGAAATTGCGCGTTTCGGGCGGCGCACGTCCCATTTCCGCACGATCGGGGAGGCGGAAATCGCGCAACTGGAGCCCGAACTTGCGGATCGTTTTTCCCGCGCCCTGTTTTTTGAACATGAAGGTCACGTCAACCCGCGTGATGCGCTGCTGGCGCTGGGCCGCAGGGTGGAGTCCCTTGGTGGCCGGATCGTGTGCAATGCACCGATGTCCTATGATGCGGGTGCGTATGACTGGATCGTGGATTGCACCGGCATTGCCGCGCGCGATGTGATGCCCGACATGCGCGGTGTGCGGGGCGAGATGCTGCTGCTGCGCTGTCGCGATATCACGCTGTCGCGGCCGGTGCGCATGCTGCATCCGCGCATTCCGGTTTACATCGTCCCGCGTGCCGAACATGTGTTCATGGTGGGGGCAACGATGATCGAGAGTGAAAATGCCGGTGGCATGACATTACGGTCGATGGTGGAACTTCTGGGGGCGGCCTATGCCCTGCATCCGGCCTTTGGCGAGGCGGAAATACTGGAAACCGGAACCGGCCTTCGCCCGTCATATCCTGACAACATGCCTGCCGTCCGGCGTGATGGTAAGCGAATTTATGTGAATGGCATGTACCGCCACGGCTTCTTACTGTCCCCGGTCAGAGCGCGCGAGGCGGCGGACATCGTATTTGGCCCCTGACCACGCACTACGAGGAGAATGCGGATGAAGATCCTTGTAAATGAGGAAGTTCATGACGTTGGCGTGCGGACGCTCGACGCCCTGCTGCATGAACTCGGCTATGGCGACGCCTGTGTTGCCACTGCCGTCGATGGTGATTTCGTCGCGGCGGCCCGGCGTGGCGCACATGCGCTTCACGAAGGGTGCCGGGTGGAAATCCTGGCCCCGATGCAGGGGGGATAGGCACACGACATGACCCTGTTTTATGGAACGGAACTGTCCTCACGCCTGATGTTGGGGACGGCGCAATATCCCTCGCCCGAAATCCTGGCCGATGCGGTGCGGCATGCGCAGGCAGGTGTCGTGACCGTATCCCTGCGCCGTGAATCGGCGGGACAGAGGGCGGGACAGGCATTTTGGAACCTGATTCGTGATCTTGGCGTGCCGGTCCTGCCCAATACCGCAGGATGCCACAGCGTGCGTGAGGCCGTGACCACGGCACAGATGGCGCGCGAGGTCTTTGGCACCGACTGGATCAAGCTGGAGGTGATCGGGGAGTCCGATACGCTCCAGCCCGACATGTTCGCTCTGGTGGAGGCCGCGCGCCTCCTGACCGAGGATGGGTTCAAGGTTTTCCCCTATATGACAGAGGATCTGGTCGGTGCGGAACGGCTGCTGCGCGCCGGGTGCGAGGTGCTGATGCCATGGGGCGCGCCGATCGGGTCGGGCAAGGGATTGAATAACCTGTTCGGTCTGCGTGCGCTGCGGGCGCATTTTCCCGGTGTTCCATTGGTGGTCGATGCCGGGATCGGGGTGCCGTCGCATGCGGCGCAGGCGATGGAGCTTGGTTATGATGCGGTGCTGATCAATACGGCGGTGGCAAAGGCAGGCAATCCGGTGGAAATGGCGCGCGCGTTCGCCATGGCGGTGGAGGCCGGGCGCATGGCATATGTTGCCGACCCGATGGAGGCGCGCGACATGGCGGCGCCATCCACGCCCACGATCGGGCAGGCGGTACTGGCATGAGGGCACTTCCATCGCGCATTTATCCTGTTGTTGATCGTGCCGACTGGATCGCGACGTTGGGGCAGGCTGGTGCAAAACTGATACAATTGCGCCTCAAGGACATGGCCGAAGATGCGCTGCGCCTGGAAATACGCCGGGGTGTCGCACTGGCGCACCTGCATGGTGTGTGCCTTGTCCTCAATGATTACTGGCGTCTTGCGATCGAGGAGGGAATCGACTTCATCCATCTGGGTCAGGAAGACCTGGATGAGGCCGACCTGCCCGCGATCCGCCGTGCCGGACTGCGCCTTGGGGTCAGCACCCACAGCCATGATGAACTGCAGCGCGCGCTTGACGTGCGACCCGATTATGTTGCGCTGGGGCCGGTATGGCCGACAAAACTGAAGAAAATGCCATGGGGGCCACAGGGGGTGGACCGCCTGCGTGAATGGAAACGTTTGGTGGGGGACCTGCCTTTGGTGGCCATTGGCGGGATTACACTTGCACGCGCACCGTCCTGTATCGCGGCGGGCGCGGATTGCGTTTCCGCCGTGTCGGATTTCATTCGCATGCCCGATCCCGCGGCGCAGGTCCGTGCGTGGCTGCATGCGACGCAGGTATCGCAACAGGGGGATGACGGGACGGTCTAATTTCTGTGTATTATATGCAACGAGGATGTGGCATAAATACAATCCAAGGTGTAGGCGAAATTTTCATGAAAGACATGCCACTCTAGGGCAGATCCTGTTTGAATGCGTGCATTCAGACAGGTGAAGATGCTCGTAAAAACAATAAACCGGGGCATTTTCACCGAACCGGTTTTCGGTGGAATGCCCCAGGATCGCAGGCCTGCCGCCGGCCATCGTGGCGGGCGGAAAATGGTGACGCGGCGTTTTTTATCCTCGTCCAGCCGAACAATCTTCGGGTGGCGGACATATTCTGTCCATGGTTTCGCGACAGGATGGTTCTGGACGGGGCTTGGTTTCCAGAATTGAGGGCGTTGAATGGCGATAGCGGGTCTTGCGGCAATTCTGATGGCGATTGCCATGTTGCTGGTGGTCGTCAGTACCGTGCAGCCGATTGCCCGTCGTCTGGAACTGTCGGAAACGGTTCTGCTGGCTATCGTTGGCATTGTCATCGGTGGTGTGGCTGACCTTGTCCTGCGCAGTGCGCATCTGGAGATTTTCAGCGGGGCGGCGGAAACGCTGCTGGATTTCCCGCTTAACAGCGAAGCCTTCTTGCTGATTTTCCTGCCGATCCTCGTTTTTCAGGGCGCGCTGGGCATAGATGTGCGCCGCCTTGCGCATGAAACGGCCACGGTTCTGTTGTTGGCGGTGGTTGCGGTGGTGGTGTCCACCGCCACGATCGGCCTGGCGCTATATCCCTTTGCGGGCCTGCCGCTGGCGGTGTGTCTGCTCCTTGGTTCCATCGTGGCGACGACCGACCCGTCCGCCGTGGCCGGGATCTTTAAGGAAATTGGCGCGGCCAGCCGCCTGACCCGCCTGGTGGAGGGGGAGGCGTTGCTGAATGACGCGGCGGCGATCTCCATCTTTTCCATCCTGCTGGCCTCCATCACCGCGCATCACAAGATCATGCTGGGTGGTGCGGTGCTGGAATTCCTGGTGTCGTTTGCAGGCGCGCTGGTGATCGGGGTGGTTTTTGGCCGTCTGACACTGATGCTGATCGCAACCATCGGGGCCGCGCCTGCGGCGGAGATTACGTTGACGGTGGCGTTGCCGTACCTGTCCTATATCGTATGTGATGAATTCCTCGGCTTTTCCGGTGTGGTGGCCACGGCGGCATCGGGACTGACGATTTCCATCTATGGACCATCCACCTTCCGACCGCAGACGTGGCGGTTCCTTAATGAACTGTGGCAGCAGCTTGTGTTCTGGGCGGGGTCGCTGGTGTTTGTGCTGGCCTCCATGCTGGTGCCGCGCCTGCTGGCGGGCATGACGCGCTGGGATTGCGTGCTGATCCTGATTGCGACAGTGGCGGGACTGCTGGCCCGTGCCTCCGTCGTGTTCGGAATGCTGCCCATCCTTGCCGCCACGCGCCTGTCGCCACCTGTGCCGAATCCGTTCAAGGTCACGATGGTCTGGGGCGGGTTGCGTGGTGCGATCACACTGGCCCTCGCGCTGGCGGTGACGGAAAATGAGCATGTCTCCACCCAGATCGCGCATTTTATCGGCATTATCGCCACGGGATTTGTGCTGATTACCCTGTTCGTCAATGGCACGACGTTGCGTTATCTCGTGCTGTTCCTGAAGCTGGATCAACTGCCGCTGATTGATCAGGCGTTGCGCCACCAGATCCTTGCCATCGGGTTGGGCGAGGTGCGTGACCAGACACGTGAAGTGGCGGGGGAGCTGGGCTTTTCACGCAATGTCACCAATTCGGTGGTGCAGTTCCTTGACCGGCGTGTCACGACGGAGCAGCAGGCGAACACGTTCGACACCGCGTTGGGCGACCGGCAGCGCGTGACGCTGGCGCTGATCGTGATTGGCAATCGTGAACGCTCCATCCTGCTTGACCTGTTTCGCATACAGGGCCTGTCGCGGCGTGTGATGGAAACATTGCTGCGTTCGGCCGAGGCGATGGTCGATGGCGCACGGCTGGAGGGGCGTTTTGGCTATGTCCGTGCGTTACGTCGCAGGCTGAGGCCGTCTCTACGTTTTCGTATCGCGCAGGCCATCCATCATCGGCTGCATTTTGACCTGCCGTTGATGTACTGCATGACCGAGCGGTTCGAGATGCTGATGATCGCGCATTTCGTCTCCCTCTCCCTGACGCGATTCATGCGTACCCGCATGGAACCGACTCTGGGTGTGCGTATCAGCGAAATCGTCGGCGAGGTGCTGGGACGGCAGTGCAAGCTGCTTGACGAGGCATTGCAGACACTGCGCCTGCATTACCATGGTTATTCCGAAGCGCTGGAAAACCGGATGCTGCGACAGGTTGCCCTGCGGCTGGAGGAAGAAAAATATGATTCCCTGCTTTCGGAATCCCTGCTGAGCGATGAATTGCATCGCGAACTGCATCGTGATGTGGAACAGCGGCGCGCGCATCTGGATTTCCGGCTGAAATTCAATATCAAGGCCGGGATCGAGAGTCGGATTCACGGTTTTGCCATCTTCACGGGGCTGCCGGATGGGGTGTTGCACGACCTGTCGATGAAGATGTCGCTGCATTTCTCCTCTCCGGGGGAGCGTCTGTACAAGCGTGGCCAGAAAGTGCGCACCATCTATTTCATCAGCGCGGGGCTGGCGGAGACGCATTATGCCGAACGTGACGTGCGTTTTGGCGCGGGTGCGGTCATTGGTGCGGAAGAGGCATTGAGTGGCGCACGGGTCGCCGCGACCAGCCGGTCGTTGCAGTTCGGCCATTTCCTGACGATGAGTGCGCGGACCTTCCGTCGGCTTGTGGATGAATATCCTGTCGTGCGTGACAATCTGGCAAAGCTGGCGCAGGCCTGCGCGGATGGTGATCTGCCCGATGCCCGGCTGCTTCCGGGGGAGGGAAAGGACAAGCCGGGTGTGCCGCCTTCCTATGACGCGATCGAACTGGCGACCGCGCCGGTCACATCCGTCATGTCGGCGCATGAAGGGACAGAGCAGAAGCAAGGGGATTGAGCATCTGTCTGCCACCCAATGGTGACAAACGTGGCAGAATGGCGCCAACATGCCGTAGGGCATGCAAAACAGAGATTGCAGATTTCCCCATCAGAGAGTGTTTGAAAACAAGCCATTGATAAAAAAGAAAAGTTTTTAGGTGCCGCCTTTTTCCCAAAAGGCGGCGTCTTCTGAAGCTTTTTGGAAAAAGCCTCACAAAAAACTTTATAATTTCAGGATGTTATCGGTCCTGACTTTTCAAACGGTCTCTGTGCCTTCGCAGGGGGAAGTCCTGTTGGGGAAAGACGACACCAGAAACTTTTATGGCTTCAGGTGCGCGCCGTGCTTCCCCACACCCGGATCAGAACGACTGGAGCAGCCGGTCGAGATATTGCAGTTCTTCGGGTGGGCGGGTGCGGTCCGAATCGCGGCGGCGCAGTTCCTGTTCGATTTCACGTGCGCGTTCGCGGGCGGCCTTGTCCGGCACATGGGTATCGCTGTCCATGCCGGCATGGTCATCCCCGGTTTTACGTCCCAGCGGGTCGCGGGGTTCGTTGCCCGCATTGTCGGGCGTTTCCTCTTCGTCCGGCTGTCCCGGTTTCGATCCGCCTGACCCCTTGCTTCCGGCCAGCGAAGGCAGGAAAATCGTCATGCCCTTGCCCGATCCCCTGGTGGACTGACGCATCTGCTGTCCACCTTTTTGCAGGTCGGCCAGGACCTTGCGCTCTGCTGTCGCGGCATCAGTATCCTGACCTGCCGACAGGGCGGTGCGCACGGCCTTCATGTCCGATAGCGCCTGCTTCAACGCGGGAACGTCCTTGCCGCTCAGGGTCTTGAACTCATTGCGCAATTCATGCAGCGCACGCGCCAGCGCATGCTGGGTCGCGCGGTCGGCATGCTGTTGCACCTCATGTGCCTCCGGGGTCTGGCTTTCGGCGGCAGGGGGCTGCGTGCCTGCGGGGTTGGACTGGCCCGGCGGGGTCAGGCCCAAATGCCGCAGCAGTTCTGGCGTGGACATGTTCGACAGGTCTTCCCCGTCGTTCATCGTGTCCATATCGGTCTGGCGTGCTGCCGCGCTGGCCGCATCCTGTTCGATTCGTTGCTGGGTATGATCCAGCAAGGTGGATTGCTGGTGGATCAGGTCACGCAGTGCTGCCTGCTGTTCGTGCATTTCCTGGCGCGCCTGGTACTGGCGTGCGGCCTGCATGATGTCCTGCGGCGTGGCATTGCGCATCTGGTTGGCCATGTCCTCCATCTGATGGAGCCGGTCGAGCGCATCGGCGGAACGCCCGTTTGCGGCGTCCTCCTGAAGCTGTTGCATCATGCGCGACAGGTTCTGTTCCCCTGTCTGTGACATTTCCGGCATGGCGGGGATGGCGGAATGGTCACGCATCGCCTGCGTGATCAGGGCCTGCATCTTGCGCTGGATCGCATCCCTGAGCGCCTGCACGCGGCGTTGCAGTTCGGCCTGCTGCTGTGCCGAACGGGTGGGTTTCCCATCGGGTTCGCGCATATGTTCGATCTGCGCATCAAGGGCTTCTTCGGCCATCTGGATATCGAAATCGGCCTGGCTGTTCGCGATATCGTCGTGGCGGTCATGTTCGACATCCAGCGCCAGATACCATAAACGGCCCACAGCCTGGTCGATCGCCTGTGTGGTATCGACTTCATGCAGGCTCAGCAGGTAGGACACGCTGCTCAGGGCGATCATCAGGCCGGGGCTATGGGTCATCGGCGCGGATGTCATGCCCAGCCCGTGTAGTTCTTCGCCCGCGATGAAACGGCTTTCGCGACCAAGGGCGAGGCGCTTGCGGATATCAAGCAGCGCCTTGGCCATCGGGTTATGGAATGTGCGCGCGCCAAGGCGGAAATGTACCGGGGCAGAGGTCGCGCCCGTGCCGCTGTCGCTGGTGGCAAGCAGTGTGGCGACGACATCTTCCCCTGCCCAGGGATCTGATGACAGGTCGGGTGTTGCGACTGCTTCGGCCGTATGGGGGTGCCCATTCAGCGGGATCGGCACCGAAAGGACGCGCGGATGGGCGCTATGTTCGTCCCCCGTCAGGCGCATTTCCACACGCAGCGATGCAATGCCATAGGGTTGTGAAACCTTGTAGGGCAGGCGGGTGCGCCATTCCCCGTCCTTTGCGCCGGGGTTCGGACCCCATGTGACGCTTGGTGCAGGGTTGGGGGTAACCTTCAGGTCCCATTGGCTCAACACGCGGCCACGTCCACGCAGGGTCAACGCGCCATCCGCCAGAAGCGGCGTTTCCACGGACCAGTTGGCAGGGTCCAGCGCATGGAATCCATGCGGGCCAAGACTTGTGCCTTTCGCGGTGGAACGCGCGCGCAACACCGGTTCTCCATGCAATCCCGTTACCGTCACACTCAGGACAGCGCCTGCGGGAATGGTGGCTGTGCCCTTGCGATCATCCAGAAAGACCGGCGCACCGGGGGCATAGGCAGGCATGGTGATCCATGCATGGATCTGTGGCCGTGGCGTATCCGCATCGTCCGTGCCGGGAATGAAGGCCGCACCGATTCGTCCCGGTGCCGCCCCCCCGGCCCACAGCAGTCCGAGGGCGAGCAGCGGGGCAAGCGCCAGAGTGGCCCACGATGTTTCGCGCCCCACCGGCCACAGGCGTGGCCACCCAGCCTTCAACCGCCCGACCCGCGCACCGGTGCGTTGCAGGTGGATCCGCCACAGGGCTTCGGCTGCCCGGGTTGCGGCCGGATCGGTGGGAGAGGCGACAGGCGTGTCGAGCAGGGTTTGCAACGGGCGGTCCTGCAGGGCCGATGCCTGTTCAATGCGCCGGTCAAGGGTTGCGTCATCCGGTGCATGGCCCTGGCGGTAACGGCGGATGCCCCATGCGGCGCATCCCGCCCCCAGTGCCAGCAGTGCTGCGGCATGCACCCCGTCAGGCAGGCGTTGGGGAAGGCGCAGCAGGCCCAGAAGCGCCACGCCGCCAGCCACGTCCGCGATGGGGAGCATGATGGGCCACAGGCGTTCGACCCACAGGACGCGACGTGCCCGTGTCCGTGCCCGCGCAAGACGGGCGGGAAAGGAGGACATGCCCGATGCCGCCGCCGATGATGCCGGGGGCGCTGCGGGATCGCGTGCCGGCACGTCGGTTGGAATGTCGCGGGCCTGCGTCATTCTGCTCCGGCGGGATGGGGCAGGGGATCGGGGATGATATCGCCTGCCCACAGGGATTCGACCTTCTGGCGCGCGCGGATCACGTCCCACCGCGATCCGTCCACCAGAACCTGTGCGGCCATGGCGCGTGCATTGTATGTCGAACTCATGACCATGCCATATGCACCGGTATCGAGCAGCGCCACGCGCGCGCCGTCATGCAGGCGCGGCAGGGTGCGGTCATGTCCGAACGTATCGCCGCTTTCGCACACGGGGCCAACGACATGCACCTGTTCGGACGGGGCGACGGCATCGCGCGCCGACAGCGGGATGATGCCATGCCATGCGTCATACAGGCTGGGCCGTGCAAGGTCGTTCATTGCCGCGTCCAGCACGATGAAGGGCGGCATGCCGTCATATCCGCGCTTGCGCAGGACAACGGTGCTGAGGAGTACGCCCGCGGGTCCGGCCAGCCAGCGTCCGGGTTCGATCTCCAGCCGCGTACCAAGATCGCCAAGTTCGATGCGGATGGCATGGGCCAGGGCCTCTGGCGCGCCTTCGGTTTCATGGCGGTAGGAAATGCCAAGGCCGCCGCCGCAGTCAATCACGTCCACCCCCAGCCCACGCGCACGGATGGCGCGGACCAGATCGGCCACGCGGGCATAGGCCGCGCGATAGGGCTGCATCCGTTCGATCTGGCTGCCGATATGCACCGCGACACCTGCCGCATGGATACCCGGCAGGCTGGCCGCATGGGCATAGAGTTCGACCGCCCGGTCATAGGGAATGCCGAATTTATTGCCCGCAAGTCCGGTCGTGATCTTGGCGTGGGTTCCGGCATCGACATCGGGGTTGATGCGCAGCGCCACCGGCGCGGTGCGCCCGCACGCCACGGCGACGGCCGACAGCAGGTCGAGTTCCTCCGCGCTTTCAACATTGATCCGGGCGATTCCGTGATGCAGCGCCAGTTCCATTTCCGCACGCGTTTTGCCCACGCCGGAAAAGACGATTTCACGTGCGGGGATACCGGCGGCGATGGCGCGGCGCAGTTCGCCGCCACTGACGACATCAGCCCCGGCCCCCTGTGCGTGCAGGATCTTCAGGATGGCAAGATGGTCGTTCGCCTTCACCGCGAAATGGATGTCCACATCCAGTCCGGCATCACGCATTGCCCGGTCCAGACGGTGATAACGCGTGCGCAATGTCTGCGCGCCCATCACCCATGTGGGGGTGCCAAGCGCATCGGCAATTGCATTAAGCGGTACGTCCTCAAACACCAGCCCGTCGATGGCATGCATCGAAAGGGCAGGGCGCACGGCCAGCAGGTCCTGTAATGTCGGGTCCTGCCCCGGGTGGGTGGAAAATGTATCAGCCATCGCGACAGGATACCGGTTCACCCTGTACGTTCCAAGGTGCTTGTGACGTAATTCATGCTGTTGCATGCCACGATCAGGGGAACGGGAGATTGCAGGTCAATGTTCTGATGCAAAACAATAAAATTTGGGGATCTGCCTTAATTCGTCAGGCAAGGGGGGCGTTCCTTGAAGCTTTTTGAAAAAAGCTTCATCAAAAAACTTTCTTGGATTTGTGCGGTGTTTCGTGGGCAGGCTTTTGACGGCGGTCACGAAATGCAGGGAAAGGCACCATGGAAGCAGTTGAGGCAGGGAACACGGAACATGAACGACGTCTGATCGGTGCCGCGGTCGCGGTGCGGGGCAATGCCCATGCACCCTATTCAGGATTTGCGGTGGGGGCAGCGGTGGAGGATGGCAGTGGCCGTATCTTTGCCGGGTGTAACGTGGAAAATGCGGCCTATCCCGAAGGTACCTGTGCGGAGGCCGGGGCCATCGCCGCGATGGTGGCGGCGGGGGGGCGGGTGCTGCGTCGGGTGGTTGTATGCGGCGACAGTGCGCAGCCATGCTTTCCCTGTGGGGGGTGCCGACAGAAAATACGCGAGTTCGCGGCGCATTCGCTCAGGATCGACATGGTCGATGCGCAGGGGAATGTGCTGGCACGCCGCACCCTTGGCGATCTTCTGCCCGATGGGTTTGGGCCAGAGCATCTGTAAGGGGTGGTAGGATAACCACCTGATAAGAATTGGGAATTTTTAGGAAAGCTTTTCCTGGGTTTTGAAAGGCGCTGCCTTTTTCAAAAAAGGCAATGCCACAAAACTCCCATCATTCCTTATCGGGGCGCTGTTTTCAAACCGTCTCGAATAGAGACGGTTTGAAAAGTCAGTCTCAATAACATTCTGAAATTACAAAAGTTTTTGGTGAAGATTTTTTTTAAAAGCTTCAGAAGACGCCGCCTTTTTGGAAAAAGGCGGCACCC
>NZ_BANE01000086.1 GCF_000964405.1 Novacetimonas hansenii JCM 7643 | reverse complement strand
CCCCGCCGCCCGCCGCCGCGCACTGATCGCGCGACGGTGCGGCATGGCGCAACGGGGCATCCCCACGCGCCATGCCGCGCCAGACCGGCCCGCATGGGCCGCGCAGGCCGGGCCGGGGATGACCCGTGTTGCCCCGGCCGCCCCGGCACGGCGGATGCGTAACACCATGACCTGCCCTGTCGTGGCCTGCCGCGTCATTTCGTGCCGCATCGTGTAACATGTTCCCGTTTCGCGTGGGATCAAACCCACCCCACACCAAGGACCAGATGTGTCATGGCTGACGCTCTTCCCACCTCCCCGCTTGCACGGCCATTCCCCGAACTGAAGCCCATGGCCGGCGTCCGCTTTGGCGCCACGGCGGCGGGCATCCGCTATGCGGGGCGTACGGACCTTGTCATGGCCGAATTCACGCCCGGCACGACGGTCGCGGGTGTCTTTACACGCAGCAAGTGCCCCGGTGCGCCGGTGGACTGGTGCCGCGCCGCACTGGCCGGTGGGGTGGCGCGCGCGCTGGTGGTGAATGCGGGCAACGCGAATGTCTTTACCGGTCGCGCGGGGTACGAGGCGACACAGGCCAACGCCGCCGACGCCGCGCGCCTGACGCAATGCGCGGCAAGTGAGGTCTTCCTTGCCTCCACCGGTGTCATTGGCGAGGTCCTGCCCTATCGCAAGATCAGCGACGCGCTGCCGGGCCTATATGCGACACTGTCGGATGACGGGTGGGAAGGCGCCGCGCGTGGGATCATGACCACCGATACCTTCCCCAAGGGCGCGGTGCGTGAAACCACGATCGCGGGCACCACCGTGCGCATCCAGGGCATCGCCAAGGGCAGCGGCATGATCGCCCCGGACATGGCGACGATGCTGGCGTTCATCGCGACTGATGCCGCCCTTCCGGCGCCGGTGCTTCAGGCGTTGCTGTCGCGCGGGACGGAAAAGAGCTTTAATTGCACCACGGTTGATTCCGATACATCGACCTCGGACATGGTGCTTTTGTTCGCGACGGGCCGGGCGGGCAATCCCGCCATCACGGATGCCCATGACCCCGCCCTTGCGGACTTCACACAGGCACTCGACTCCCTGTTGCTGGAACTCGCGCTGCTGGTGGTACGTGATGGCGAAGGCGCGACGAAGATGATGCATATCCGCGTCACCGGCGCGACATCCGACGAATCGGCCAAGCGCGTGGCAATGGCCATCGCCAATTCCCCGCTGGTGAAAACCGCGATCGCGGGGGAGGACGCGAACTGGGGCCGTGTCGTCATGGCTGTGGGCAAAAGTGGGGAACCCGCCAATCGCGACACGCTGTCGGTTGGGATCGGCGGCACATGGATCGCGCGCAACGGCACCGTGGTCGCGGGATATGATGAAACGCCGGTCGTCGCCCACATGAAGGGGCAGGAGATCGAAATCGACGTGGACCTCGGCCTGGCCAACGGCATCGGGCAGGCATGGACATGCGACCTGACGCATGGCTACATCGACATCAACGGCTCCTACCGCAGCTAGAGGCAGATCCTGTTTGAATGCGTGCATTCAAACAGGTGAAGATGCT
>NZ_BANE01000087.1 GCF_000964405.1 Novacetimonas hansenii JCM 7643 | reverse complement strand
AAAAACTTTTCTTATTTTTTTATCAATGGTTTGTTTTCAAACAGCCTTGAAGAAAAACATCCCCCCATCCGGTTGCCAAACATAATCGCATGTTTGATACCTTGCAGCGCCTGATGGATAAAAGCAGTCAAAAAAATACCGCCTTTGTAAAAAGGCGGTATTTGCAACCTGCATGGAATTTTTAGGATATTACGATGATGCCGTGACACGTGCCGCAGATGGCCTGCGCGCCACCAGCCGTGTGGCCACGATCATGACCCCCAGTGTGATGACCCACGCAATCAGCTGGATGCCCATCGGGCGATCCGAATACCCGAACAGGGCCTTGGCCGCGCGGCCGATCATGCTGCCATCGGACAACAGCCATGACGTATCCCACATTTCATATCCACAGGCCGGGATGATGTCATCCCCCGCCAGCAGGGCTGCCGCCTGACTTGCCATCCCCGCCGCAAGAAAGGCGATCAGCACCCCCGTCACGCCAAACAGACGGTGCAACGGAATGACGATCAGACCGCGATACAGCAGCCACGACACCGCACCACCCGCGACAATGCCCAGCATCCCGCCCGTCAGCATCGCCATCGGGCCGGAATGGGTGGACACGGCAATCCCATAAAGGAACAGCACCACTTCCACCCCTTCGCGCAGGACCGCAACCGCCACGACCACCGCCATTGCCGTCAGCGAACGCTGCCCCGAGGCCACCTGCGCCCCGAGCGCACGCATATCGCCCGCCATTTCCCGGCCATGGCGCGTCATCCATATGGTATGCCACCCCAGCATCAGGACCGCGACACATAAGATGGAAGCAGAAAATACATCCTGCCCATTGCCCGACAGCGCCTGCGACAGGCTGCCGGCGAACAGTGCGACAATCGCGGCCCCCGCAACACCGGCTGCGATCCCGCCGGCGACCCAACGCCCCCGATGTGCGATACCCTGTGTCGCCGCCAGCACGATCCCGATAATCAGGCCCGCTTCCATGACCTCCCGAAAGACAATAAGCAGACTTCCCAACATGGCTTATGGTCCCTGTGTCGCGGTTACGGTCCCGGTCGCCTGGTCCGGGTGGTAATCATCAAAGAATTTATAGGTGCCCGGATGCAAAGGTCCGGCATGCACCGTAATCGTCCCGCCCGGCACCACGATCTTTTCAAATTTCAGGTCATAACTTTCGAACTCGTCCGTCGTGTCGTCCTGATTGGTCAGGGAAATCAGGAAACGCTGCCCTGCGGGCACATTGACGTGATCGGGGATGAAATGATGGTCTTTTACGGTCAGGTGGACGGGTTCCTGCGCCCTGGCTGGTGTCGCCAGCAAAAGCGCGGCAAGCCCGACGCACCGCAGGATAATCACATGGCGCATGTGTCTGTGGACTCCGCTATTGGCGCGATATTATGCAACTTATTATCACTGTCAATATGATGTGCTATAGACCGCGCAGGCAAGTGAGGTTCGAATGATTTCCCATCCCCTGGCATTCATGCGGCTGCCCTATGACCTGCTGGTCGCAATGGACAGCCGCATGTTCCATTTCTGGATGCAACCCGTCCATTATCTGGTGCGCATCGTGCATATCGTGGCCATGTCGATCTTCTTCGGTATGGATGTGCTGTTTGACCTGTCATTACTGCGCCGTGATTACCAGGCGGAACGCGCCATTATTGCGCGCCTTGCGTTCTGGTGGGCGCACTGGCTGTTCGCGGTGACGATGGTGTCAGGGGTGCTGCTGTTCTTTTACGACCCGGTGCATATCGGCAGCCGTGGTTATCTGTCGCCCAAGCTGTTGCTGACGACGCTGGCGCTGATCAATGCAGGCCTTTGCCACAGCAGTTTGTATATCCCCGCCATCCGGGGACAACCCGTTCCCCTTATGCGCGCACGTGTGGGTGCAGGCGTGTCGCTGCTGTTATGGACCGGGGTCATCATCATGTCATGCCTGAACAGCGAGGGCGTGCCCAAGGTCTTCCTGCGATAGGCCCGACAGGTATTGGAGCAATCCCGCAGGGTATTGCTGAATATAATATGATTATTTTACCAAGGCGCCCCAGGGGCGCCTTTTTTTTATTAAATGCCTGCAACGCGCTTGCCACGTTCCGGGTTTCGCTGTAGATGCGAATGACTATCATTTGAATCACCCAACGAATTAGCTGGAGAATCAGGACGTGCATACGGTGTCCAGGCCCATGTCGCAGCCCCCCCTTCAATGCCCTGCCCGACATCCACGCAGTATACGCATACGACCGCGCCTGTCCGGGGCCTTACTGGCTGGTACGATTATCGGCATAGCATTACCGGGTTTTTCAGAAACCGCGCGGTCACAGGATATCCCCCTGACGGAAATCCAGAAAGAACGCAAGGAACTGGGCAATTCCGGTCCGGCCGTCAACGAAACCGATATCGCAACGGTGGAGCAGTCCCAGGCCCCGCCTCCGCCGAGTGAAGGCGACAAGCTGGATACGAGCGGCAACCTGCTTGGGGACATGTGGGGGTTACGGCCGTGGCTGTACAAGCACGGCGTGACCTTCAACCTTCAGGA
>NZ_BANE01000088.1 GCF_000964405.1 Novacetimonas hansenii JCM 7643 | reverse complement strand
GACCACCCCCGCCCGACCCGGCCCCCGCCCTGCCCGCCGCGCCATGACACGCGCCGAAGTCCGCACCTTCATCGAACAGCTTGCCGCCGCCAATCCAGAGGCACGCAGCGAACTTAACTTCGTCGATGATTTCACGCTGCTGGTCTCCGTCGTGCTGTCAGCACAGGCAACCGATGCATCGGTCAACCGCGCCACGGCAGGACTGTTTACCGACGCGCCCGACCCGGCGGCGATGGTTGCACTGGGCGAGGAAAAGGTTGGCGCGCATATCCGCTCCATCGGGCTGTGGCGGACCAAGGCACGCAATGTCGTCGCCCTGTCGCAACAGTTGCTCGACCGCTTTGGCGGGATGGTGCCACATGATCGCACGGCGTTGGAATCCCTGCCCGGTGTGGGACGCAAGACCGCGAATGTGGTGATGAACATCGCCTTTGGCGACAGCACGATGGCGGTGGACACGCATATCTTCCGCCTTGGCAACCGCACCGGCCTTGCCCCTGGCACAACGCCACGCGCGGTAGAGGAGCAGTTGGTCAAACGCATCCCCGCCGACATGCTGCGCCCCGCCCATCACTGGTTGATCCTGCAGGGACGTTATGTGTGCAAGGCCCGCAAACCCGAATGCTGGCGCTGTCCCGCCTTTGCACCGTGCCAGTATCGCCTGAAGGATGATATCCGGCACGACGCCCCCACATCACAGGCATGATTTGAAAATATCATGACGTGAGATAAAGTTTTCTGGCGAAACTTTTGTCGAAAGGCGTCCCCTCCGCCTGAAAGATAAGTGTTACGCCTCCGAGGCTTTCATACCCATCCCAAAGATTAGGTATTAAAAAAGCAATCGCCGACAACACACTGAAAATAATAAAATTTTTTGGAAATTTCCAAAATATCACGATCAGGCAAGGGATTTTACCATCCCTTAGAATCTGTTTGAAAAAAACAGGCTGAATAACATCCTGAAATTATAAAGGTTTTTGGTAAAGCTTTTTTCCAAAAAGCTTCAGAAGACGCCGCCTTTTTGAAAAAAGACGGCACCCAAAAACTTTTCCTGTTCCTTATCAATGATTTGTTTTCAAACAGCCTCCCAAGCAATCATGCCGGAAGACCTTCACGCAGCGCTATTCCGCCTGCGCCATCGGCAGGTTGGGCGTCCCATGCTGCCCCGGTCCCATCACCCATGGCCGTGCGCCACGCACCTGCCGGTCGGAACGTACCACCACCCCGTGATGGGACGTAAGATACAACGCCTGCGCGCCTGATCTCCATAATGTCAGATAATCGACAGGCGTCACGTCAGTACACGCCCCCTGCCCCACGGCGCGCAATGCACCGGACAGTATCACAACGCCATCCATCCCGGCGCAGGATGCCGCCGCCGTGCCATCGCGCAAACGCATCATGATACGATGTCCCCCACGCGCCAGCACACACATGCCCGCCTGACAGGTCAGACGCCCATCCGGCGTGGTCATGTCATCGTCCACGATGACGACGCGACGGTCCAGCACGCGCACCCAGTCGCGCAAAACGAAGCTATCCACATGCCCCTTTGGCGCGACCAGCAACCGGGGGCCATCCACCACCGCCAGCATCCGTCCCTGTGCCGGGATGATGACATCGGGCGCACGCACCATCCATGGCGTCACCATGGCGATGGCGATCGGCATGACGCCGCATATCCGCCAGGTCGGACGCGTCCACAGACATAACCAGCACAGACCCGCGAAATATAGTCCCAGTCCCCACATGGGCATCTGTGGCACACCCACATGCGCGCCCGGCCATGCCGCAACATGATGCGCCAGCCAGATGACCACCGCATTGCCCCATCCCATCGGCACCAGCGCCAGCGAATCAAGGCCCACAGGCATCAGCACCAGTGCCCCCATCGCACACGGCATGATCCACAGCGCCGCCAGCGGGACCGCAATCAGGTTGGCCAGCACGAACCATGCGCCGACATCCGCAAAATGTGCCATGCCAACCGGCAGGCAGGCCAATCCGGCAAGGAGACTGGCCAAAGACAGATGCCCGACCCGCCCGATCATACGCTGCCATGCATATTCCCCGTCGCGCAGCAGGCGCAGCGGCACCGCGCAGACCTCGAACCCCGCCACCAGCGCCATGACAGCCGCCGCCGACATCTGCATCGGCAGTTCAAGCATCTCCCCCGGTTCCAGCAGCAGCATGCCCCCCATCGCCAGCGCAAGGGAACGCAGGGAAAGCACACGCCGTCCCGTCAGGATCGCCAGCGTCGCCACGGCCGCCATCACAAGGCCGCGCTGCGCCGGCAGGTGCGCACCCGTCAGCAGCACATAGCCACATCCCAGCACCAGCCCCGCCACCGCCGCGACCTGCCTGCACGGCCACCAAAGTGATGCGCGTTCCGAAAGCGCCAGAACGAAGCGCACGACCGCAATGCCCAGCCCCATGACGATCCCGATATGCAGTCCCGCCACAGCCAGCAGGTGCGCCAGCCCCGAATCCGCGAAATCAGCACGCGTCCGTGCCGAAAGCCCGCCCGATCCCCCCGTCAGCAGCGTCACGGCCATCGCGCCACGCTGATCCGGCAGGACATCCATGACCCGTTGCGCAATACGCGCCCGTACCCGCCCCAGCCGGACTGACCACGCCCCCGCCGTACCGGCGGTCATCACGGCAACATCCAGCGCACGGGCCGATCCGCCGATCCCCGCGAACCAGGCCCGTCGCTGCGCATCATACCCACCGGGCAGGTCCGGCGGCATTGGCGGGCGTAACAGTGCCCGCACCGTGATCCACATCCCTGGCGACAGCGTCTGCATGTCCCCATCACGCAGGCGCAGGCGGATCATGCGGCGCATCGGCGGCATGCCGATATCAACGCCATCAAGCAGGCGCACATGCGCAAGGTCCACACGACGGCGCGTCCCGCCATCCGGTGCGGCCACGTCCTCCACCGCGATGATCTGCCCCCGCATATGGGTGGCGCGATGCGGAAGGTCGGGAAATGGTGCAGCATGGTGCGCGGCCACCCATGCGGCAAGGAACCCGCATACGGCGGCACATGACAGGCCCGCGCCGATACGCACACGCAGCAGATCGCCACGCCAGCGCACAAGCCCCGCCCCAAGCAGCGCGACCATGGCAAGGAACATGACCCACCCCATGCCGGGTTCGCACGACAAGGTGAAATAGGCCGCATTCCCCCCAGCCATCGCCACCGGTAGCCACAGCGCCAGCCGCCCGCGCTGCATCCACAGCCGCGCCGCCAGATCCGTTGCAAACCGCGCATACAGGCGTCGCACATGCGACCACAGACGCGGCCACCGGGGATGAAGCCAGAAGGCAGGCCACAAGGCAGACCACCGGGCAAGCGACAGGAAAAGCCGTGGGAAAAGCCACCGGCAGGGCCATCGGGACGACCATCGTGCATGCCATCGGGCGTGGGGAATGGGGGGCTCCGTCAGGTTAGGGCAGATCCTGTTTGAATGCGTGCCTTCAAACAGGTGAAGATGCT
>NZ_BANE01000089.1 GCF_000964405.1 Novacetimonas hansenii JCM 7643 | reverse complement strand
GGTGCGGGCGGGGCCACGGTGGGGGCCGGCGGCGGCGGCGGCGGGGCATGGTTGAATGCATAGCGCACGCCAACGATGAACTGGTGGTTGAAGCGGTGATCGAAATGGACATAGCCATTGCGTTCCGCGTTCCACGGGCTGCCGATGCTGGTCTGGCTGCCTGCGTTGCCCATGGTAAAGGACTGCGGCTGACCGATCATGCGATATTCGGTGGTCATCTGCAGGCCCGGGACACCGGGGATATCATAGGCCGCGCCGACGATACCCTGATAGGCAAAGCCCTGGTTGCCGCCCATGTGGCGGACGTTCGCGCTGACGCCACTGATGTTGTAGCCGGTCGAGGTGCTGACATCCTGCCACAGATAGCCCGCACCGACACCGACGAATGGCGTGACGGGAACGTCGATGTTGAACAGGCGCTTCAGGTCGATGTCATACAGGACATTAAGGAACCCGCCATAGGACCGGTCGGAACCGTGGGTGCGGCCGACAAAGGTATTCGCCCCGCCGCCGATCGTTTCACGGTTGATCTGCGACCAGTTGTAATCCCCCTCGATTTCCACGCGCAGCCCGTTGCCAAAGCCCCAGCCCACCCCGCCAAAGCCGGTCCAGCCATTGCCATGGCGCAGGCGGTCGCGTGTCCCGACCTCGTTTTCCTGATGGTTGGAACCACCGTCGCGGTCAACCCCGTGGCCGTGCTGGACCTGGGTGAGGTCATAGCCCCCCCCGATCCCGACATAGGGGCCGGTGATTGTCGTGGCCATTGACGCCGCCGGGGCGGCGGCCATCAGGGTCGTTGCCAGTAACGCCGTACGCAGACGCATATTCCCGTCCTTAAACCTGATCGTACGCCTGTGCTTGTGGATACAGGGGGCAGTTCCACCAAGGGCGATACAATGTTGAGCGAATAAAGCTTATGCTTTTCTCTTGCGACGCCAGGGGGAATAGTGCGGGAATATTTCTTTCCAGATCTCCCGTTACGACCCTTGGCGGCTTCGTTTTGAGGGAGACAGGTTGAGATAAGGTAAATACGCACCGGATGATGGCGTGTGGGCCCCATCATCCGGCCAGTTGTTGCATAAACATCACGCCCCGCCCGCCGGGACGGGACATGGGATAGTGATTACGATCAGGGGCGGCAGCCATCCGCGCGCAGTACGTCGGCCACCGCGTCATCGGGCACATCGCGGCAGGTGAATGCCTTGCCAATGCCGCGGACAAGAACGAAGGACAGCCGCCCGTCGCGCATTTTCTTGTCACGCTGCATATGGCGGATCAGGGTGGCGGCGGAAAATGCCTCCCCCGTATCACTGATGCGTGCGGGCATGCCCAGGCGGTCCAGATGTGCGCTTACGCGTTCAAGGTCGGCCTGCGCGCAATATCCCAGCCGCACAGACAGCATGAATGCAAGACGCAGCCCGATCGAGACCCCCTCCCCATGCAACAGCCGTCCGTCATAACCAAGCTCCGCCTCCAGCGCATGGCCAAACGTATGCCCAAGGTTAAGCAGCGCGCGCCCGTTGGTCTTGCGTTCCTCACGTTCATCATCGGCGACGACGGTGGCCTTGAAGGCGCAGGCCCGGCGGATGGCTTCTGCCTGCATGGCCGGGTCGCCCTCCAGTACTGCCTGAGCGTGCCGGTCGCACCATTCGAACAGGTCGGCATCGCCCAGCAGGCCCGATTTCAGGATTTCGGCATATCCGGCGCGGATTTCGCGCGCGGGCAACGTGGTCAGCGCCGTCGTATCCACCAGGACGGAAAGGGGCTGGTGAAACGCACCAAGCAGGTTTTTGCCAAAGGGCGTGTTGATCCCGGTCTTGCCCCCCACGGACGAATCGACCTGCGATAGCAAGGTGGTCGGGATCTGCACGAATGGCAGGCCACGCAGGGTGGTCGCGGCGGCGAATCCCGTCAGGTCCCCCACGACCCCACCCCCCAGGGCGATGACGGTGGTGCCGCGTTCGACCCCGGCCTCCAGCAGGGCATTGGTGACGCGCCCGTATTCGGACAGGGTCTTTGACCCTTCGCCCGGCGGCACGGTAATGGTCTCGTGCTGGATGCCGGTTTCCTCAAGCCCCGCGTGCAGGGCGGGAAGGTGAAGGGCCGCAACATTCGCGTCGGTGACGATCATGACCCGCTTCTGCGGCAGCAGCGCGGACAGGTGCGCACCCGCGCGACGGATCAGGTCCGTCCCGATCAGCACGTCATAACTGGCACGTTCCAGCTTTACCGGCACCAGCAGGGGGCGGCGTGCGGTGTTGATGGCCCCCAGGACCCGGTCGGCACTGTGCTCCACGTTGTCATCTCCACAATCGACGATAATGTCTGCTTCGGCATAAACGGGATGGCGCTTGCGCATAAGGTCCGACAGGACCGTCGCGGGCGAGTCGACGTTCAATAACGGGCGATGGGTGCGGTCCTGCACACGTTGCAGCAGGACCGGCAACGGGCAGCGCAGCCAGACCGACGTTGCATTTTCACGCATGTACGCGCGGGTGCGCGGGTCCATGAAGGCGCCACCGCCCGTCGCCAGCACGACCGGCGGTCCCGACAGCAGGCGGCGCAGGACCATATGTTCGCCCCGGCGGAATTCCGCCTCGCCATATTTCTGGAACAGATCGGCGATGGAACAGCCTGCCGCGCGTTCGATTTCTTCGTCCGAATCCACGAATTCCAGGTTCAGCCGCGCTGCGAGCAGGCGCCCGATGGTGGTCTTTCCCGCCCCCATGAGCCCTACGAGCACGATGCTGCGTCCCTGTGGCATGGTGGGGATGGCATGTCGGCCATGGCCAAGCGCATCAAGGTCGAGGGGGATGAACAGGGGCGTGGCGTCGTTGTGCGTGGACGCGGGGTGCGCCGTCGGGGGCGTATCGGATGAAATCGGGCGTGACATAACGCCCAACCTAACATAGAGCGGGAAAAAACGGATAGCGGGGAAGACCGCACGCCGCCAATGCGTGGTCATGGATGGCTTTTCGGGGCGTCACCTTGGTATCTTGCGCATCCTTTGCATGGGGGAAACTGTCATGGGCCGTATTATTGTCGCTGTGTTCGCGGTCGTGCTGCTCTGCATGGTCGGCGGGTTCGTATCGCTGGGTATGTTCCCGCCCGCGCTGGTACAGCAGGACGTGCATCGCGACCTGTCGATGGCAGCGGCCCCTGCCGCGCCGCCGCCCATGGCGATGGCCCCGCCCGCACCTCTGCCAGTCATGCCGCTGGTCAAGCCCACGCCCGCGCCCATGCCCGCGCAATGAGTGCGGATGGCGTCGATGCGTTCCTGGAAATGCTGGCCGCCGAACGTGGGGCCGCGCTTAATACCCTGAAGGCCTATCGCCGCGATCTTGACGACCTCGGCACCGCACTGGCGGTGGAGGGCGCGTCGTTACCGCAGGCATCGGCGCGGCAGCTTGGTGCATATCTTTCGGGTCTGGCGCAGGCCGGGCTTTCGGCGCGGACCCAGGCGCGGCGGCTGTCATGCCTGCGGCAATATTACCTCTTCCTTGTGCGTGAGGGGCGCCGCCCCGACAATCCCGCCAGTATGCTGGAGGCCCCGCGCCTGGGCGCCACGCTGCCGCGGTTCCTGTCCGAAGGGGATGTGGACGCCCTGCTGGCGGCGTGTGTCGCGCGTGCCGATGCCGGCGCGCATGAGGTTCGGCGTATGCTGGTCGCGCGTACCGCGCTTGAAATCCTGTATGCCTCGGGGTTGCGTATTTCGGAACTGCTGTCCCTGCCGCGTGCGGCGTTGGAACGCACGACGGGAATGCTGCTTGTGCGAGGGAAAGGGGGGCGCGAACGCATGGTGCCCCTGTCGTCGCGCGCGCGCGACGCGGCCGATGAGCTGATGCGCATGGACCGCCCGTTGCGCAGTATGTTCCTGTTTCCCGGCCGCAACCCGCTGCGTGCCATGACGCGGCAGGGATTCGACCGCATCTTGCATGATGTCGCGCTGAAGGCCGGGCTGGACCCGCAGCGCCTGTCGCCGCATGTGCTGCGCCATTCCTTTGCGACGCATCTGCTTTCGCACGGGGCGGACCTGCGGGCGTTGCAGGTGTTGCTGGGCCATGCCGACATTACCACCACACAGATTTATACCCATGTCCTGACCGAACGGCTGCAAGAGGCACTGCGCCATCATCATCCGTTGTCGGAACATGCCCCCGCCTGATGTGGGGAGGCCCGCATGGCGGCGCCGCCAGCGGTAAAAAATACGCGGGGCAGGAAAAACGCGCGATGATCGGTGCAGAATCTGTTTGGCTGCGCCCCGGCCTGTGCTATCGGCAGGCCATGCGCCAGTTTCTAGATTTCGAAAAGCCCGTCGCCGAGCTTGAAAACAAGATTGACGAACTTCGCAAGATGTCCGGTCCTGACGGCATTAATATTGCCGATGAGATCGCGCGCCTGACGGAAAAGGCCGACCGCGAATTGCGTGCGGCCTATGCCAAGCTGACCCCATGGCAGAAGGTGCAGGTCGCCCGCCATGCGCAGCGTCCCCATACGGTCGATTACATCGCCGGGTTGATCGGCGAATTCACGCCGCTGGCGGGTGACCGCCAGTTTGGCGAGGATAAGGCGATTATCGGTGGGCTTGGCCGTTTCAATGGACAGCCTGTCGTCGTGATCGGCACGGAACGCGGGGCCGAGATCGAGACCCGCCTTCAGCATAATTTCGGCATGGCGCGGCCCGAGGGCTATCGCAAGGCGCAGCGCCTGATAAAGCTTGCGGGGCAGTTTGGCCTGCCGGTCCTGACCTTTATCGACACATCCGGCGCATGGCCCGGCATTGATGCGGAGGCACGTGGACAGGCGGAGGCCATCGCACGGTCGATCGACACCTGCCTGTCCGCACCGGTTCCGGTCATTGCGACCGTGATCGGCGAAGGGGGCTCCGGCGGGGCGATCGCACTTGGCGCCGGGGATCGGGTCATGATGCTGGAACATGCGATCTATTCCGTCATTTCGCCAGAGGCCTGTGCCTCCATCCTGTGGCGCGACCCCAAACAGGCCAGCACGGCCGCCGGGGCGCTGAAGCTGACGGCGCAGGATCTCCTGCATCTTGAGCTGATCGACCGGATCATTCCCGAACCACTTGGCGGGGCGCAGCGTGACCCCAAGGCGACGATCCGTGCGGTGGGTGATGCCATTGCGGCGGAACTGCCGGGGCTGATGAAAAAGGATGCCACGTTGCTCAAGGCGCAGCGGCGGGAAAAATTCCTTGCGATGGGGCGCGACAAGGTCGCCTGAGGTCATGCCTGCGCGCGTGTCCCTTCGCCGCCACCTGAAATCATAAAGGTTTTTGGTGGCGCTTTTCAGAGATTGTTTGAAAACACATCATTGAGAAAATAAGAAAAGTTTCTGGGTGCCGCCTTTTTTCAAAAAGGCGGCGTCTTCTGAAGCTTTTCCTGAAAAGATTTATCAAAAACCTTTATGATTTCAGGATGTTATTGAGCCTGAATTTTCAAACAGTCTCTTAAAACGCCCCAAAATCCGTCGCCTTGGAATAAGGCGACGTGCAGGGCGCTATAGCTCCCCGAAATCCGTTTCTACACAAGGCGTGAAGGCGTGAAGGCATTGGAGCCGGGAGCTTCATGCCTTGTGCGCGGGTTCACCTTCCAGCGGTGTGAAACCCATTTCCCGGATCATGGCCTCGATATCGCGGGCGACCTGCGTGACTTCGTCCATGTCCAGTCCCTTGCACACCAAGGCCACGCCGCCATGCCCGTCATGGTCGTGGAACGGGTAGGAACCGATATCAATATCGGGATGGGCATTCTGGATGTTTTCCAGATTCGCCGCCAATGCCCCTTCATACAGGCCGAATGCATGCCAACTGCGTGATGTGACCGGCGAGCCGTGACGCAGGGTCGGGGCGATTTCCTCGAACATGGCGCGCATGATGCGGGGCACCCCCGCCATGACATGCACGTTCCCCATGGTGAAGCCCGGTGCGATGGAGATGGGATTGCGAATGGGGGTCGCCCCTTCCGGCAGGGTGGCCATACGCTGGCGTGCGGCGTTGAAATCACCCGGTGCGAAATGTTTTTCCAGCAGGGCGAACGTTTCGGGGTGGGGGGCCCATGGCACGCCGAATGCGTCGGCCACGCAAGATGAGGTGATGTCATCATGCGTCGGGCCGATCCCGCCCGTGGTAAAGACATGGTCATAGGCCGCGCGCGCTTCGGTCACGACATTGACAATCACGGGGCGGATATCGGGAATGATCCGTACCTCCCGCAGGCTGATGCCCAGTTGCGTCAGGCGGTGGGCAATATATTGCACATTCACGTCCTGCGTCCGTCCGGACAGGATCTCGTTACCGATAACCAGGATGCAGGCGGTCGGGTTCATGGCGTCGTTATCCATCGGGTTGGCGTCGAAAGGATCAATCAATACGCAGGCTACAGGATATCGCGCCAAAAGTCTTGACCATGACCGCGTGAAAGGGGGGCATGGGCCAGATGGGGGGATGCACGCAGCATGGCATTTTGCGATAGAGTCCCACCCATCCGATATATCCGCAAAGGAAGCAGCATGGACACGATGACACCGCAATGCGCATGGGATCTCAAGGCGCAGCTTGGTGAAGGCCCGGTCTGGGCAGAGGCTGAGCAGGCGCTCTATTTCGTGGATATCGTCGGGTCGGCCATCCATCGCCATGTCCCCGCCACCGGGGCGCAGGCCTCGTGGAAGGCGCCGCATCGTCCGGGTTTCCTTGTGCCTGTCGCGGATGGCACCTTCATGTGCGGGTTACAGGACGGCCTGCATGTGTTCGATCCCCGGACCGGACATTTCAGCGCACAGGCGGTGGTGGAGCCTGAACAGCCGGGAAACCGGATCAATGACGGATATGTGGACCCGCGCGGCCGCCTGTGGTTTGGCACCATGGATGACGGGGAAACTTCCCCATCTGGCGCCCTGTATTCCGTCACGCGCCAGGCTGATGGCAGCCTGCGGATCGTGCGGCAGGACGAGGGGTATGTGGTGACGAATGGTCCCGCGCTCTCCCCCGATGGGCGGACGCTGTATCATAACGATTCGCAGCAGCAATCCATTTATGCCTTTGACCTGTCCGATGATGGCATGTTGTCGAATCGCCGTGTTTTTGCCCGCCTGACGGATGGGTATCCCGATGGCGTGGTCGTGGACAGCGCCGGATGCCTGTGGGTCGGGGTTTGGGGGGGCGGCCGGATTGCGCGTTTCCTGCCCGATGGACAGGGCCTGCCGCCAGTTATTGTCCCCGCGCGTAATGTCACCAAGATTGCTTTTGGTGGGGCGGATTACCGCACGGTGTTCGTTACGACGGCGCGCAAGGGGCTGTCGGACGACGTGCTGGCCACACAGCCGCAGACGGGGGGGCTGTTTACCTTCCGCGTCGATGTGCCGGGGCAGCCGCAGGCTACCTTTCCGGCCAGCGGCCTGCGCGAACTTGGCAGGGAACTGCATACCCCCGCCTGACGGATTCCTTCCACGGCTTCCTGATGCGGTCCCTTGGAGAGTTCTTTGTTCTTACGGCGTGTCGTCAGTTAGTCCCTGAGTGTGGCACGTGAGGGTTGTACTTAATGTCTGCGTGTGCTGACTGTTTTTCCGTTTTTTGGAGGAGACAGACAGATGCGGCGCTATAGTTTATGCGATGACCAGTGGGAGCGGATAAAGGATCTTCTCCCCAGTCGAGAAGGCTATGTCGGCGGCACTGCGGTGGACAACCGTCTGTTCGTGGAGGCGGTGCTGTATCGCTATCGCGCGGGTATTCCATGGCGCGACCTTCCTGCCCGTTTCGGTGACTGGAAAAACGTGCACCGGCGTCTGCGCCGCTGGTGTGAAAGCGGCGTCATCGAACGGATATTTCGTTATCTGGCGGCCGATCACGACAATGAATACATGATGATCGACAGCACGATTGTCCGGGCGCATCAGCACAGCGCCAGAGCTCTCAAAAAAGGGGCACGGATCAGGCCATTGGACGATCCCGGGGCGGACTGACCACAAAGATCCACGCCATCTGCGACGCTCTGGGCAATCCGGTGGAGCTCGGTATCACACCGGGACAGGATGCCGATATCACCCAGGCAGAACCACTTCTGGAAAACATCGACCCTGATGCTTTCCTTGCTGGCGTATGACGCGGACAGGTTGATCGATCGGCTGATACAGCGCGGGATTACCCCGGTCATCCCGCCAAAACGCAACAGAACGACACGACGGAAAACCGATTTTTCTCTCTACCGCGAACGGAACCTTGTTGAGAGGTTCTTCAATAAACTCAAGCAGTTTCGCGCTATCGCAACCCGCTACGATAAACTGAAATCGACCTTCCTCGCAGCCGTGCAGTTCGCCTCAATCATCATCCTGCTTAACTGACGACACGTCGTAAAATAATAAAAGTTTTGATGACGTTTTTGCAGGGAAGCCTTGGAAAAGAGCGACTTTAAGAAACAAGACAATGATTCCAAGTTTTTCCATTATTTATCAATGCATTATTATACACCGGTACCTTGTCCAGCCTCCCAAAAGGCGGCCTCCAGGCGAACTGCCGTGTTGAACTCCGCCCGGAGCATGGGATAACGGGCATCGGCGCCATATTGCGCGCCCACCCTATTCAGACGATGGATTCCCCCCTCCACCAGGTCAGTGAATTCCTGACCGCCATATAACGCGATCCAGGACCAGTAGGGATTGCCGTCGCGCCGGGTCGCAGGATCGGCATGCAGGCGCGCGCCAATTTCCCCATATCCGATCATGCATGGCGCCAGTGTCACCAGCAGGTCCAGCAGATCCCCCGTCTGCGCACGATCAAGGATAAAGCGGCTATAGGCCAGAAGTTCGAGGGATTCCGGCGCGCGACGCAACATGTCCTCGTCAATGCCCCATCCCGTGCAATAGTTCACATGCAGCGGCAGTTCCGTATCCAGGATGCCCGATACCAGAGCAGCAGCAGCGCGCATGTCCTCCACCGTTGTCGATTTATGAACCGACAGCGCACAGGCACGGGTATACTGGACCAGATAGAGGTAATCCTGAATCAGGAAGTTCCGGAACGCATTTTCCGGCAATGTCCCATCGGCCAGCCCCCTGACAAAAGGATGGTGGATGAAGCGTTCCCATTCCTCCATGCAATCCCGGCGCAACCGCCCCGCCAGTCCAGATTCCAGCAGGGGCCAGTCACGTTGCGCATCCCATGTCATGTCCATTTTCCTCGTCTTCATACGCGGCTACATTACGCGCCCGGTTTCGGCACACGACATCATGTGGCGGGCCGGGTCATGTATACCCTTCCTGTGGCGTTACGCGTGCGCTAGGTGAAGGGAACCAAGACCGCAATTTCTTTCACCACAGGATCGTCTGTTTTCCGCCATGCCAACAACAAATGACATTCGCGCCACCTTTTTGGACTATTTCGCCGCGAACGGACACCAGATCGTTCCATCCTCGTCACTGGTTCCCAACAACGACCCGACGTTGCTGTTCACCAATGCAGGCATGGTCCAGTTCAAGAATGTCTTTACCGGCCAGGAAACCCGCCCCTACTGCCGCGCCACCACGGCGCAGAAGGTCGTGCGCGCGGGCGGAAAGCATAACGACCTCGACAATGTCGGCTATACCGCACGGCATCATACTTTCTTCGAGATGATGGGCAATTTCTCCTTCGGCGATTATTTCAAGGCCGAAGCCATCGAACTGGCATGGAAACTGGTGACAGGCACGTTCGGCCTGTCAAAGGACCGGCTGCTGACCACCGTCTATTCCGAAGACGAGGAAGCCGCCGCCCTGTGGCGCAAGATCGCGGGCCTGCCCGACAGCCGCATCATCCGCATCCCGACCACCGACAATTTCTGGCGCATGGGCGATACGGGGCCATGCGGACCATGTTCGGAAATCTTTTATGACCATGGGCCGGAAGTGGCCGGTGGACCACCGGGATCACCCGATGAGGACGGGGACCGGTTTACCGAAATATGGAACCTCGTGTTCATGCAGTATTTCGAAAACCCGCCCGGCGTGCGCTCCCCCCTGCCCCGCCCGTCGATCGATACCGGGCTGGGCCTGGAACGCTTTGCCGCGATCCTGCAGGGCAAGCGCGACAATTATGACATCGACACCTTCCGCGCGCTGATCCTTGCCTCTGCCGAGGTTACGGGACAGGACCCGGATGGGCCCTTCAATGCCAGTCACCGCGTGGTGGCCGACCATCTGCGTTCCACTTCCTTCCTGATTGCTGATGGTGTCCTGCCGTCCAAGGACGGGCGCGGCTATGTCCTGCGCCGCATCATGCGCCGCGCCATGCGTCATCTGCATATGATGGGCACGACCGAACCCACCTTCTATAAACTTGTGCCCGCACTGATACGCCAGATGGGCGGCGCCTATCCCGAACTGGTGCAGGCACGTGCCCTGATCGAAGAGACGATGCGCGGGGAAGAAGAGCGTTTCAAGGCGATGCTCGAACGCGGCCTTGCGCTGCTGGAGGACGAAACCGCCAATCTTGCCGCGGGTGCGCCACTGCCGGGCGCGGTGGCGTTCAAGCTGTATGATACGTTCGGCTTCCCACTCGACCTGACACAGGATGCGCTGCGCAACAGCCATCATGGGGTGGATGTCGCAGGTTTTGACGAGGCCATGGAAGTCCAGCGCCAGCGCGCCCGCGCGGCATGGAGCGGATCAGGCGACAGCGCCACAGAAACCATCTGGTTCGAGGCCCGTGATAAATTCGGCGCCTCTGAATTCCTTGGCTATACGACCGAAATCTCTGATGCCGAAATACAGGCCGTCATTGTCGATGGCGCCAGCGTCGATGCCGCCGGCCCGGGCACAAAGGTGGAAATCCTGCTGAACCAGACGCCATTTTATGGCGAAAGCGGCGGCCAGGTGGGCGATACCGGCACGATCACGGCCAAGGGCCTGAAAATCGCCATAACCGATACGCAGAAAAAACTGGGCGATCTGCTGGTGCATACCGGCACCGTGATCGACGGGACAGTCCATCCTGGTGATGCCGTCACCGCCCGTGTGGACCACGAACGGCGCAGCGCGATCCGCGCGCACCATTCCGCCACACACCTGCTGCACGAGGCGCTGCGCCGTCGCCTTGGCGCACATGTGACGCAAAAAGGCAGCCTGAACGCCCCGGACCGTCTGCGCTTTGACGTCAGCCAGCCGCGCCCGATCACGCCAGAGGAACTGGCGGATATCGAGGCCGAGGTGAACGCCCGCATCCGCGAGAACACCGAGGTCACGACCCGTCACATGACACCCGATGAGGCGATCGAACAGGGGGCGATGGCCCTGTTTGGTGAAAAATATGGTGACGAAGTCCGTGTGGTGTCGATGGGCGGACCAGAAGACGGGCGCGCGGCCTGGTCGATCGAACTGTGCGGTGGCACGCATGTGCGGCGCACGGGCGATATCGGCCTGTTCCGTATCACGGCGGAAAATGGCGTCTCCTCCGGTGTGCGCCGTATCGAAGCCGTGACCGGCAAGGCGGCGGAAACAGCGGCCGTCACCACGGAACAGCGCCTGTTCCAGATGGCGGCGATGATGCGCGTCACCCCGGCGGAAGCCCCCGAACGCCTTGCCGCGCTGCTGGAGGAACGCAGGGTCATGGAACGCCAGTTGTCCGACCTGCAACGCAAGCTTGCCGCCGGTGGTGACGGCACGCCCAAGGTCGAGGACGTGGCCGGAACCAGCTTTGTCGCACGCAACGTAGGCGACCTGCCGCCCAAGGAGCTCAAGCCGCTGGCGGATTCCCTGCGCAAGGAAATCGGTTCTGGCGTGGTAGCGCTTGTCTCCACCGCCGATGGCAAAGGCAGCATTGTTGTCGCCGTCACCACCGATCGTGCGGAACAGGTGGATGCCGTGGCGCTGGTACGGATCGCAAGCCCGGCAATGGGCGGCAAGGGCGGCGGTGGCCGGCGGGACATGGCGCAGGCCGGCGGCCCGGACATCAGCAAGGCGCAGGCAGCACTTGATGCGATCCGCGCGGCGCTGCCCCAGATGCTTCAGGGCTGAAATCCTGCCCCCAGGGCGTTATTACGTCGTTATTACCATGAAGGGCGGGGCCAATGGCTCCGCCTTTTTTGTAACGTCCCGATCCGCAGGCACCTGTTTCAGTATAATATAACCATTGATAGCCATATTTATTAACGATACCCTCTATAAAGATGAACATTTTTTAATTACATTTACATAGTATTTCTAAATCACTTCCACCGGGAACATCTGTTTACTTCATGCATTAAAATGTATAGGAAATAAGAATAACACTTCATATCAGGACCCTGTTCATGATTGAGTGTTACCGTTCCGGACATAACGTGACAGGAGTGCCGACATGACCGATACGAATGCCCGTGAAACCCTGATTGACCTTCTGCATGGCGTGGAACGTTTCAATACCGAGGTCTTTCCGAAGAACCGCGACCTGTTCGCCAGCCTTGCAGACCAGCAGGCACCCGGCACCCTGTTCATCGCCTGCGCCGACAGCCGCGTGAACCCAAGCCTGATTACACAGACCAAGCCCGGCGAACTGTTCGTCCTGCGCAATATCGGCAACATCGTCCCCGCCTATGGGGAGATGCTGGGTGGTGTGTCATCGGCCATCGAATATGCGGTTCTCGCGCTCAAGGTCTCGCACATCATCGTTTGCGGGCATTCGGATTGCGGCGCGATGAAGGCGCTGCTGGACCCCGACCCGTCAAAGCTGGCGAAGATGCCGACCGTTGCCTCGTGGCTGCGTAACGCCGAAGCCGCCCGCGCCGTGCTGGAGGTCTCCGACGCTGGCCCGGCCTCCGTGCGCAGCCTTGCGGAACAGAATGTGCTTTTGCAGATCTCGCACCTGCGTACGCATCCGGCGGTGGCGGCGGGCCTTGCGCGCAATACACTGACGTTGCAGGGCTGGTTCTATGACATTCCCAGCGGCGAAGTCGTGATCCTTGACGAAACCTCGCGCCATTTCGTCAGCGTGCATGACGCGATCGAGACGCTGCGTGCCTCTACGGCTGCGGCACAGGCGCAATCGGCCTGATCCTTTTCTCCCATTAACCCCTGCGTTGCGGTCACGGGCGCGGTAAGGTCGGGCATGTCCCGCCTGCCGCGCCCGTTCGTGTTTTTACTGATGGTCCTGATCACGGGGGGCCATATGCCAATGATGGCCCATGCCATGCCCTTGCGGCTGTCCACATGGAACCTCGACTGGCTGACCACCCGTCCGGCGGGGGACCGCGCCTTGCCCGATGACGTGCGTCCACGTGACATGGCGGACATCGTGCGGCTGGCCCGCTATGCCGCGCGCCTGCATCCTGACATCGCAGCACTGGAAGAAGTGGATACGCCCGAACTCGCCGCACGTCTGTTTCCCGCGCCTGATTACCGCATCCTCATCTCTGGCGATGGGGTGGTACAGAAAACCGCGCTGGCCGTGCGGGGCGGCCTGATCGTGACGCGCCATCCTGATGTGCGCGCCATTGACGTCTATCCCCCCGACGCGCCCCGCCATCTGCGCAGCGGGCTGGACGTCACGGTGGGCGATGGACGCGCCAGCCTGCGTGTGCTGGTAATCCATCTGAAGGCCGGATGCCGCGATGGTGCGCCAGATGACCGGCGTCCCGCCTGCCGCACCCTGTATCGGCAGGTCGCCGCCCTGACGGACTGGATCATGGAACGCCAGGATGAAGGTGAACCTTTCGCCATCATGGGCGATTTCAACCATATGCTTGGCCCCGGCGACGCCATGTTGGCCATGCTGGGTGAAAATGGTCCGCTGGTGGCGCCAACTGTGGGACTGGCAAGCCCATGTTGGGGTGGCAACTACTTCATCGACCATATCGTGCTTGGCGATCAGGCGCGGCAATGGCTGCACCCCGACAGCCTGCGCGTCATGACATATCGCGAACATGACCCGACATTGCAATCACGCCTGTCGGATCATTGCCCGGTTTCCATCGGGCTGGACATGCCATAATGGCCCGTACCCGGAAAACCACTTGGAAATAAAATATCCGCTGCCGCAGTTGCAAAGACCTGAAAAAATACCGTCCCATTCAGGTAACTGGTGGCATCCGGGCATCTTTATCAATCATCACCCGAAGGAAGGACAAACCATGCAGATGCGTCATCTGGGCCATTCGGGCCTGCAGGTTTCTGCCATCGGGCTGGGATGCAACAACCTTGGCGGACGTATTGACCTCGACACGTCGCGCGCGGTCGTCCATCAGGCGTTGGAATGCGGGATCACGCTGTTTGACGTGGCCGATGTCTATGGCCGCCGTGATGCCCATGCGGGCGCATCGGAGGAGGCGCTGGGCGCAATTCTTGGCCCACGCCGCCGCGACATCGTACTGGCGACGAAATTCGGCATGCCCATGGATACCGATGGGCATCTGCAAGGAGCGTCGCGCCGGTATATCCGCCGCGCGGTGGAAGACAGCCTGCGTCGCCTGCGCACGGATTATATCGACCTTTACCAGCTTCATATGCCCGATCCCACCACCCCGATCGACGAAACACTGCGCGCGCTGGATGACCTGACACGGGCGGGGAAAATCCTGTACGCGGGCTGTTCCAACCTGCCCGCATGGCAGGTGGCCGATGCGCAGCATACAGCCCGCGCGGCGGGAATGGGCGGATTCATCAGTTGTCAGGACGAATTCTCGCTGCTCTCACGCAGGGCCGAACATGACCTTATTCCAGCCATGCGGCATTTCGGGCTGGGGCTTCTGCCCTATTTCCCATTGGCCAGTGGCGTCCTGACGGGAAAATACAAACGCAACGCACCGCCGCCCGCAGGCAGTCGTCTGGCGGCGTGGACCTATCTGCATGAACGTTACCTGACGGATGCGAACTGGACGCTGCTGGAACGGCTGAAGACCTTTGGCGCGGAGCGCGAACTGGACCTGCCCGCACTCGCCTTTGGCTGGCTGCTGTCACATGATGTCGTGGGATCGGTCATCGCCGGCGCCACAAGCGCACGGCAGGTCAGCACCAATGTTGCAAATGCACAGGCTCTTGCCCCAGCGGATATGGCGGCATTGCAGGCCCTGCTGGACGCACACGCCCCGACAGGCTGAAGCTTGCCTCACATGGCGGGAAAGGTCGCCGTCTTTGATTCAAAGGACTTCTTGAAAAGCCATACTTAATAACACACTGAAATTATAAAGGTTTTTGGTGAAGCTTTTTCCA
>NZ_BANE01000090.1 GCF_000964405.1 Novacetimonas hansenii JCM 7643 | reverse complement strand
CCATGCGAAAGGGAGTGCCTCGGCACTCCCTTTTTGCTTGTACAAAGACCTGGCAAAGATCAAAAAGCAAAGAATACGAAGCCATCTGGGTCCTTTAGAAAACTTAATTCCAAACAGGCCCTGAAAAGCTTCGAAAGACGCTGCCTTTTTGGAAAAAGGCAGCACCCAAAAAACTTTTCTTGTTTTTTATCAACGTCTTGTTTTCAGGCAGTCTCTCAGATGCCTCACAGCCGCAGGATGGATCAGACAAGATCGCGCAGCAGCGGGACCAGCGGCTTGTCCGCATCGGGCATGGCATATTCATGCAGGCGGTTGGCCGCAACCCATTCCAGGGTCTGCCCCTCCCGCGGGGTAGGGGTGTTTTTCCACCGGTGACAGACATAAAGCGGCATCAGAAGGTGGAAATGCCCGTAATCGTGGGAAACAAAGGTAAATGGCGCCAGGCAGGAGCGGGCGACATCGATGCCCAGCTCCTCGTCAAGTTCGCGGATCAACGCGACCTCTGGTGTTTCACCCGGCTCTACCTTGCCGCCGGGGAATTCCCACAGGCCAGCCATGGATTTCCCCTCTGGCCGTCGCGCCAGCAGGATACGCCCGTCCGTATCGACCAGGGCGACAGCCGCGACCAGTACGCTTTTCTTCCGTCGCGTCTGGTTGTCCTCACCGGTGTCGGGCGACGTGCCGGTGCCCGACAGGTCGGCATGGCGTGCCTCAAAGCACAGGACGGGATATTCCCCCCCGCGGGAGACGAATTCCTGATGGCCTGTCCCGATTTCGCGAAAGCCGATGCGACGCAGCACGGCGATGGAGGGATGGTTGTCATATGCCACCGCCGCCGTCAGCCGTTCAACCGGCAGGTTGGCCATGGCCCACCGTGCCAGCCGTCCTGCCGTGGTGGACGCCACCTTGCGGTTCCAGTGCGTGCGCGCCACCCAATAGCCCAGGGTGCCCGAACGGTTGGCATGGTCGATCCTGAGCCCGAGACAGCCGATCAGTTCATCCGGGTTTGCCGCCTGCGGGCAGGTGATGGCGAAGTGATAGGCCGTGCCGTCGCGTGACTGTGCGATGGTGGAGGCGATCCATTCATCCGTCAGTTCCCGTGAATAGGGAAACGGCACGCGGCTGAGCATGCGCACCACGCTCCAGTCATTGATCAGGCGATGCATGACCGGTGCATCGGCGGCCCTGACCTCACGCAGTAGGTAGTCGCCCGCCTCCAGTGCCGTGCCTGCAAATCGTGACTGTTCGCCGGCTGTCATCTGCTGGCCTGTGGCGCGGCGGGCGCGGGGGTGTCATCTTCGGCCGGCAGCCCGCATTCAGCCAGAAGCGCGCGCAGGTTGCAGATCACGGGAAAGATTTCCTGATTGCGATCGCCGCCCTGTTCGTTCCATGCCTCCTGCTCCATCTCCACGATTTCGCGGTCCTCGCGGAAGATCCGTTCGGTAAAGGCAGTCAGGAACGGCCATGCAAGGTCAAGCAGCCCCGGTATGCCCGGACGCTTGATCGACAACAGGCCAAAGACGCGGTTGGTCAACTGTTGCGCATCCTGCGGGACATAGGAAATCCACAGGTCCATGACCGGGTCGTTGTCGCCCGTGCGAATCGACAGCGTCTGGTGGGGATAGACGGTGCGGATCGTCATGACGTCGCGATGTGCGTACTTGTCGCTGTTGTCGCGCTTCTGCCCGAAAATCAGTGCCTCGCCAATCGGCTGCTTGCCGCCCGTGCGCGCAAAGCTGTAACGCGCCTCCACCATGTTTGCGGTGCGTTCCTGCCCCAGGAAGCGGGGCTTCATCTCGCCCATCTGCTTCATGTGCATGAACTGGTGGTTCATATCCATCAGGTTTTCATGCATGAAGCTGTAGTGGCATTTGATGGTACGGCCAAAGCGGCGTGTCTTGTAGGCCGGGTTCGCGACCTGCGCCAGTTGCGGCAGGGCCTGGTCCTGCGCTTTTTCCGGGTCGCCGGGGAAGATGAAGATCAGCCCGTCCTGTTCACGGCACGGATAGGTGCGCACCCCGTTCGGCAGCTTGCCCTTGCCGAGATAGGGAACGTCGATGCAGCGTCCCGACCGGCCATAGGCCCAGCCGTGATAGCAGCATTGCACCGAGTCTCCCTTGACGGTGCCCTTGCTCAGGGGCACCTGACGGTGGGCGCAGCGATCCTCCAGCGCAAAGACGCTCCCCCCCTCGCGTGGGCGCACCAGCGCGATGGGCAGGCCCGCGTAACGTGTTCCGATTGTCTTGCCCGGACGCAGTTCGCGCGACCATGCAACGGGGTACCAGTTGTCAGGATGCGCATGGATGCGACGCAGGTCGCGTCGGCCTGTGGTCAGGGGCGGCATGCTGTCTGACGATAGCAATTTGTCCATTGTCTCTCTTGATTTTGAAGATGGCCGTGGCAATCGGACATGCCAGGAATCCCAGGTGGCGTTGCTCTGTCAACCGATACGGTCAGGTATATCCATCACGGTATATAAGGATGTTTTTCACGGGAAGCATAAATGGTTCCGCACACTCATACTTTGTCACATATCCTCCTGTCCCGTGATGGGGGTGCGACCTTGTGTTGGCATGGGGCGGTGGGGACCGTCCCGGCGCACCATCATGGCGCGTGGTCGCGGGGCGGTCCATGTGCTGGATCATTCTTGGGTGGAAAGTTCCGCCGTCAGGTCCTCGATGAACTGGAACGCGACACGGCCCGACCGGCCACCGCGCGACAGTGACCATGCATTGGCGCGGCGCACCAGGTCGGCATCGTCGATCGGCAGGTGACGTTCGCGCGCATATCCACGCACCATGTCCATGAACGTATCCTGCGCGCAGTTGTGAAAACCGATCCACAGTCCGAACCGGTCGGAAAGGGAGACCTTCTCCTCTGTCGCTTCAGCGGTGTTGATGGCGGTTGAACTTTCATTCTCGATCATCTCGCGCGGCATCAGGTGGCGGCGGTTCGATGTGGCATAGAACAGGACGTTGGCCGGACGTCCCGCGATACCACCGTCCAGCACGGATTTCAGCGCCTTGTAATCCGCATCTTCGCGTTCGAATGACAGGTCATCGCAAAAGACGATGAACCGCCGCGAACTCTCCCGCAGCAGGGCAAGCAGTTCGGGCAGGGTGGACAGGTCCTCGCGCTGGATTTCCACCAGCGCCACGCGACCCGCGCCCCGGGGGGCGGGTTTTCCATCCACCATGTTGGCCTGTGCGTGCGCCGCCTTGACCAGTGATGATTTGCCCATGCCGCGCGCGCCCCACAGCATGGCGTTGTTGGCGGGCAGTCCCTGCGCGAAATGCCGCGTATTTTCCAGCAGCATGTTGCGCTGGCGTTCCACCCCGCGCAGCAGGCCGATATCGACATGCGCCACATGCGCCACGGGAGACAGGCGCCCCAGCGCGGGATGCCAGATGAAGGCATCGGCAGTTTCGAGGCCGCCAAGGCTGGGCGCCGGTGGCGAGAGGCGCTCCAGCGCGGAGGCGATCCGTTCAAGGAGGGGAAGCAGGTTGGAATCCATCGTCGATCCTGGGTCTTGGACAAGGGGCGACAGCATATGCTGACTGGTATCCGGAGCGCGTCGGACCATATGCAATGGCGAAGTGACGCCTTGACGGGAAACAGGCGAAAACTATGGTCCGCATCGCAACCCTGCAACCCGTTCCAACCTGTATCATGCCGGAAAGCTGCCCATGCGCTCTCTTTTTGACAATTTCCTGACGACCCCAGCCTATGCCCAATCGGCCGGAGGCGGTGGATTCAGCGCCGAAGGGCTGATGTCCATCCTGCCTTATGTCGCGATGTTCGGTATTTTCTATTTTCTGCTGATCCGCCCGCAGCAGGTCAAGCAGAAGCAGTTGCGCAGCCAGCTTTCTGCCCTGCGTCGGGGCGACCGGGTGCTGACGGCAGGCGGGATCATCGCCGTTGTCCAGAAAGTGAGCGAGGGTTCGAACGAGGTCGAGGTCGAACTTGCCCCCAACGTGCGTGTGACGGTCCTGCGCGATACCATCAGCACCGTCATCACCAGTGTCGCGACCCCAGCCAACGACGCGACCCCGGCCAAGAAGGATTGAGGGGAGGAGTTAAGACCCCCCCTTGATGCACTGTAAAAAGTTCTGATGTTGCCGTTTTCGGAAAGGCAACATCCTGGTGAGGACTTGTCTGAAACAGATCCTCACCAGAAAAATGTCATTCCAGCCGATCATGCTGTGTGCAGCAGGCCTGTGGCGGTCAATCTGGCTGTGGGCCGACCGGGACCAATCAGGCGCGGGCGCGCAGCAGGATCGCGCCAAAACCGATGAAAATGCCCCCGGTGATCCGGTTGAATGCCCGCTTCAGTGTCGGGCGCTCCAGATAGGCCGCCATCTTGCGGCCCCCCAGTGCATAGATCATGTACCATGCCGTCTCGATCGTGGCGAATGTCGCGACAAGGATGGAAAACTGGCCCAGGCGCGGGGCGGCGGGATTGATGAACTGTGGGAAGAATGCAGCCGCGAACAGCAACAGCTTGGGATTGCTGATCGCCACAAGGAACCCGCCGCGAAACAGGGCGAACGTGGTTGTACCCGCAGGGTCGGGTGTTGCGGCGGATATGGCGTCCGATGTCATGTCCGCCATGGCCTGCCCGTCTCCTTGCCCGTCCCCTTGTAGCGGCGGTGTGCCCGCATCCGCACGCCATGCCTTGATCCCAAGGAAAACAAGGTAACATGCCCCGGCCACACGCAGGACGCCAAACAGCTTGGGCGATGCGGCGAGTGCCGCGCTGAGGCCCGCGGCGGAGGCGCCAAGTGCCACAAGCAGCGCAAGCAGGCACCCCGCCATGGCGGCAGTGGTGCGCCGAACCCCGAAATGGACGCTGCGTGTCAGCACATGCAGCATGTTGGGGCCGGGAATGGCGCACAGGAGGAAGACGGCGACGGAAAACAGCCACCATGAATGAAGGGTCATCTCGCGGTCCTGCGGCTCGTGCCATGGAGAAGGCACGTCAGTGGGTCAAAGGTCGTCGGAAAACAAGCCATTGCTAAAAAACAGAAGGTTCCGACCGTCACTTTTTTCAAAAGGTGATGTCTTCTGTAAAGCCCTTTGGCAATGTCTTGGCATAAACCTTTATGGAAGCGGCGGGATGGCGGGCCATAGGGGGCACATGCCATCTGGCAAGACGAAAAAACCCGGCCGCATGCACGGCCGGGTTTCCTGGGGATGGCCCGGGGGCCATCCCGGCAATTGGCGTGATGCCTTACGCGGCCTTGAGCTGCGCTTCGGCGAATTCATAATTCGCCAGCTTGTCGAGGTAGTTGACGATATAGTCAGGGCGACGGTTGCGGAAGTCGAGGTAGTAGGAGTGTTCCCACACGTCGAGGCCAAGCAGCACCTTGCCCTGGCCTTCGGCCAGCGGGTTGGAGCCATTGGCCGTCTTCGTCACCGCAAGCTTGCCGTCGGGGCCAAGCACCAGCCAGGCCCAGCCCGACCCGAACTGTGACGCGGCGGCGGCCTTGAAATCGGCCTTGAACTTTTCGATGCTGCCGAAATCCTCAACCAGCTTCTTGGATACGGAATCGGGAATCGCGCCACCCGTGGGCGACAGGTTCTGCCAGAACAGGATGTGGTTCCAATGCTGTCCCGCATTGTTGAACACGGGGGCCTGTGCCGGATCACCCTTTACCGCCAGGATGATTTCCTCCAGCGACTTGCCCTGCAGCGCGGGCTTGGATTCGACAAAGCCGTTCAGCGCCGTCACATAGGCCTGATGATGCTTGTCATGGTGCAGTTCAAGCGTTTCCTGGCACATGCCGCGCGCGGCAAGGGCATTGTAAGCGAAGGGGAGGGAGGGCAATTCGAAAGCCATGAACATTCTCCTGGCGATTGCAAAAGGCGGTATCGCACCGCTACCCCTAAACAGCTATGGGCGCGCGGCGGGTGCGTCAAGTCACACGCCTCGGCGCGGGCGTATCGTAACGCATGGACCCCTAACGTCATGACCCCGACCCGGGATGCAGAACATTCCACCGATGGCCTGTCTGAATGTGGCGCGATTGCGCGACGTTTCGACCCGGACCGTTTCCTGTGCGCGCTGTTTGTGCCCGCCCCCGCGCGGGAGGCGGCGATGACGCTGGTTGCCTTTAATCACGAGTGTGTTCGCGCGCTTTCGACTCCTGCCTCCTGGGCGGTGGCGGGGCCGATCGCGGGGATGATCCGCCTGCAATGGTGGCGTGACGTCATTGACGGGGGCGACCCGCAACGCCACCCGGTGGCCATTGCCCTGGTGGACCTGCTGGCATGTGGCGCGGTGCGGGCGGATACCGTGCGTGGCATTGTCGATGCGCGTGAATGTGAACTCGACGGGTTGCCTGACTGGCCCGCGTGGCGCGCCAATATGCGCGCGGGGGCCGGTGGGGTGCAGCGTGCAATGGCGGAGGTGCTGGACCCTCGCGACGATGTGGCGTGCGATGCGGTGGCGGAACTGGGTGCGGTTTATGGCGCGGGCGCACTGGCGCGGCATCTGGGGGCGGTGCTGCGTTCGGGACGGTGCCCGCTGCCGGATGTGGCGCTTGACGCCGTGGGGCTGGAACGTGATGGCCTGCGCGATGGGGCGGCCACCGCCGGACAGAGGGCGGCGCTGCATGCCCTGCTGCGTGCCGAAGGGGCGGCATTCCATGCCCGCGCCCTGACGATTGCGCCACGCCTGCCGCGCACGGTCCTGCCTGCCGCCCTGCCGGCCGTGCTGGGGCGGCGTGACCTGCGGGCGGATGGGGAAGATGACGGTGGCGCGCGCGGCATTGGCGACCGGCTGGCGGTCATGGTCGCGATGGCGCGCGGGCGGGTGTGAGCGTGCAGAAGGTTTGGGGTGGACGCTGCATAAGGGACCACCTCATTTTAGTTTGAAAACACATCCTTGATAGAAAACAGGAACAGTTTTCGGACGCCGCCTTTTTTCAGAAAGGCGGCGTCTTCTGAAGCTTTTTAGAAAA
>NZ_BANE01000091.1 GCF_000964405.1 Novacetimonas hansenii JCM 7643 | reverse complement strand
CAACAGGCTGGTATTGTTCAAAAACTTTCGGATCAGGCTCTTAACAAAAACTACCCTGAACTACCGATCTTCGGGTGGGCGGGCATTCGCGTTTGCGACGCGGCGTCCCCATGAAATCAGGTCGCTGGTGCAGTCATCACGATCAATGGTGCATTCAATCAGGGTCGGACCTTCACGATTGGCCAGCCCCTTTTCGATCGCCTGCGCAAGTTCGGCGCCTGTCGTCGCCTTCAGGCCAAGGCCCTTGCCGTCCTCGGCGTTAAAGACCTTCATCAGGCCCGCATAATCCCAGTTCTTGACGTTGTTATACGGACCATCATGGATCTGCACCTCGATGGTATAGCCACGATTATTGACCAAGAAAATCAGAACCGGCAGCTTCAGCCGCACCATCTGCGCCACTTCCTGCGCCGTGAGCTGGAACGACCCGTCACCAACCATCAGCACGATGCGGCGTTCGGGCTCCGCCACGGCATAGCCGAACGTGGCGGGCACAGACCAGCCGATATGACCCCACTGCATCTCCAGTTCCACACGCGCACCATGCGGCAGCTTCATCTGAATGGCGTTGAACCAGGAATCCCCCGTCTCCGCGATCAGGCTGGTTTGCGGTGTCAGGACGCCGCTGATCTGGCGCGCCATTTCCGCGCGCACCAGCGGGGCGGCAGGATCGGCCGCCACAACCGGGGCTGCGGGCCTGTGGATGCGGCGGAATTCCGTGATCGTCGCATCCTTTTTCGGGCGCGTTCCCCACGCTTTCGTCACACCATCCAGCACATCGCGCAGGTGGATGTCGTCATAGGCCACGCCTTCGACACTTACATGCCGCCCATCCGCCACCACGACATTTTCGCCACGCGGCCATGCAGTCCATCCCACGGTGGAATAATCATTAAAGACCGGGGCCAGCGCGATGATACCATCCGACCAGTCAAAGATCTGCCGCACGCCGGGGCTGCTGACATCGCCCCAGAACGTGCCGACATAGCCGGGATGATCTTCGGGGAAGAAGCTCTTGGCCGCAGCCATCGTCGCCACGGCACAGCCCAGCACATCGGCAAGGCGGATGGCCGCGGCCTCTGCGCCAGCGGCACGCACGCGACTGCCGATCAGCAGCACGGGCTTCTTGCGGCTGTCGATGAAGCGGGTCAGTGCATCCACCGCCTGCGCCACGCTGGTGGCGTCGGACGGTACCTCGGCCAGTACCGCACTGGCCGGGCCGGGCCGGGCGCAGGGCTGGGCGGCGACATTGCATGCGATTTCGATATAGGCGGGCTTCTTCTCCCGCAGGGCCGTGCGGATCGCATGGTCGATCAGGGCCGGCGCCTCCGTCGCGGAGGTGATGGACACCGCAGCACAGGTCAGGCGTTTTGCAATTTCGATCTGATAGGAATAATCCGGCGTGCCGATCGTATGGTGCAGGATATGCCCGCTGCCATGATCGTTCGAATTGGGTGCCCCCGAAATCAGGATGACCGGCAGGTTTTCGGCATATGCCCCGCCAATCGCATTCAGCGCCGACAATGCACCGACACTGAAGGTCACGACGGCGGCACCCGCGCCATTCGCACGGGCATAGCCTTCGGCGCTGAACCCGCAATTGAGTTCATTGCAGCAATAAACCTGCCGCAGCCCGTCAATTTCCAGAAGCTGGTCAAGCAGGACAAGGTTGTAATCCCCCGCGACCGCGAAATGATCCTTCAGCCCGATCTGGGCAAGGCGCTCGCCTAGGTAATGTCCGACAGTATAGGCCATGTTCGTATCCCTCCGTATTTTTATTGCAGATGGCCCCATGATAGGTCATGCGGCCATGAGGAAGAATGTTCCAGGACAAACATTCACCAGAAAACCATAGGATTTTCTGGTGAAAGCTTTTTAAAAATCCACAAAGGACATCATTTTTTTAAAAATGCAATGCCCGGAAACACACCCCCGACATACCGCTGTGAACGAACCTCTGGCCCGGCGGGGCGCTAGGGCGGATCCTGTTTGAATACGCGCCTTCAAACAGGTAAAAATGCCCGTAAAAACAGTAAACTGGAGCATTTTCACCGAACCGGTTTTCGGGGGAAAAGCTCTAGACGCTTTCGGCGACCCAGTTCCTGCGCTTGGTCGCCTGTCCGATACCGGGGTTAAAACAGTTGCACGGGTCAAGCTGCTGGTAATGGGCGCGCACGTCGTCGGGTGCGGCATACAGATGACCGAAATTATGTTCCGCCGGGTAACGCGCCCCACGACGGTCCAGCAACGGCAGCATGCGGTGTTCAAGGTCCATGCAGTCATTGCCTTTGCGCACCACGTAATCCTGATGCATCACGTGGCACAGGAAATGCCCGTAATACAGCTTTACGATGATTTCGCGGTCGATCTCCTCAGGCAGGACCTCGAACCATTCGCGGTCGTTACGGCGCAATGCGACGTCAAGGGCGACGATATCCTCTGTCGTGCGGGGATGGACCGCACGATACCGCACGGCCGCACCTGCCGCGGCAAAGCGGTGGAGGAACGCCTTTGCCCCTTCGTCAGGGGTGCATTCGAAAAATTCGCCCTCATGCTGCGCGAAATGACTGTTCAGGAAGTCACGGGCCTCCTGCGCGCCGGATGCACTGACCTTGAGCATCAGGTGATGGGCAAAGCGGTCGCGGTAATCACGCATCCGACGGGGCAGATGGTTGGGGAAAAAATGGCTCATGAACTGCATGAACCGGTCGGTAAAGTGCGACGGCATGAACCCCATGCGGTCAAACAGGCGATCGAACCTGGCCTTCATCGCAAACAGCGCGGGCAGCCGCCGCGTGCCCAGCATGCGAATGACAAGGAACGTGTCCTTGCCGTATTTTTCCGCGATGTTGAACGCATCACGATGCAGGTATTCCCCCGCGATCGGCAGTTCGGAAAACGCACCCAGCACATGGCGGCGCACATCCTCAAGCACGTCGGTCTGGTTCGTGCCGATATAGAAGACGACGGGATTCTTTTCCGCCTCGAACGTATCAAGGCGCACGGCGAACAGGCCCAGATGCCCGGCACAGCCCGACCCTTCGTGCAGGCGACGCAGATCGGCATTATAACGCGCGGGGGTATCGGCATCGATATCGCGCACATGGCGCGCATAATCATCATCATGCCCACGCCCGGCGTTCCAGTTGATGCTGGCGTCGGGGAATGCGCCCTGTTCGGCGCGGGCCAGGATGTCTTCCGCATCGGTGCCAAGGTCGATGCCAAGATGGTTGACCAGGTGCAGGTCCCCAGCCGCATCGACCTGCGCATACAGCGCCATGTCGGTATAGGCCGGGCCACGGCGCACCAGCGCGCCACCGGAATTGTTGCTGACCCCGCCAAAGACGGAGGCGCCGATGCATGACGAACCGATCACCGAATGCGGCTCCCGCCCCAATGGCTGGAGCATACCTTCGAGTTGATCGAGGGTCGCACCCGGCAGGCAGACGACCTGCTTTCCCCCACCAATCAGGTGGATGGTGCGCATGCGCATGCTGTTGACGATGACGACGTCACGGTCATATTTGTCGCCATCCGGGGTCGATCCCCCCGTCAGGCCGGTATTGGCGGCCTGCATGATGACGATCACGCCCGCCTTTACACAGGCCTGCAGCACGCGCCATTGTTCCACCAGCGTGCCGGGACGCACCACGGCAAGGGCGCGCCCCTGCCCAAAGCGGAACCCCCGGCGAAAGGCCAGCGTGGCGCCGGGATCGGTCAGGACATGCGCGTCGCCCACAATCGTGCGGAACGTGTCGATCAACTGCCCTGTGGGTGCGGATGTATCATGCGCCATTGTCAGCATTCTTCTTGAAATCTCCCATCCTGTACATGCGCCACGCACACGCCCCCCCAATATCGAAAGGCCGGTGCGCGAACGCAGGCACATCATGCAGTGTGCCACGTCCGGCACATGCGCGGACAGGTATAAAACACCGGTTTTCCATGTCCATGGAAACCGGCATCAGGCGGCGGCCGATGTTTCGCCCAGGCGCGCCAATGGCTGCATCAGCAGGTGGTTGTGCGAATAATCAACCGGAATGGAAATGACGACCGGCCCTTCGGCCTCCATCGCCGTGCGCAGCGCACCTGCGATTTCATCGGCACTGCGGATCGTAATGCCCCGCGCGCCGCATGAACGCGCGAACATCGCAAAATCGACCGGCCCGAAATCCACGCCCGACCCACGGCCATATTTCTTGCGTTCCTGCATTTCGACCATATTGTACTGCTGATCAACCCAGACCAGATGGACAAGGTTGCATTTCAGCCGCACCGCCGTTTCCAGTTCCATGCACGACATCATGAACCCGCCATCACCGGATACGGAAATGACCTTCTGCGCCGGGTTAAGCAGGCTTGCCGCGATCGCCCATGGCAGGCCGACGCCCATCGTCTGCTGCCCATTGCTGATCAGCATCTGACGCGCACGGAACGACAGCAGGTAACGCGCCAGCCAGATGTGGAACGTCCCCATGTCAAGGCACATCGTCACATCCGGCGTCACGACTTTTTCAAGTTCACGCACGATCTGCAACGGATGGACCGCCGTGTTGCTGGTGCTGCGGGCTTCCAGCAGGTCGCCACGACGCTTGGCATGGTAATCGCCCAGAATTTCCTCAAGCGTGGTCGCGCGCGCCAGCCTGCCCACCTTTGCCGTCAGCGCCGCCACACTGGCTGCGACATTACCGATCAGTTCAACCGCAGGCACGTAATGGGTGTCGAGTTCGGCCGCCACCACATCGACATGGACGATACGGCGCGCGTCATCGACATTCCACAACCACGGGTCATATTCGATCGGGTTGTAACCGATGGAGATGACGACATCGGCCTCATGCAGCAACCGATCGCCCGGCTGGTTGCGAAACAGGCCGACGCGACCGCCGAAACGGTCGGCAAGATCGTGCGAGACCGCGCCCGCCGCCTGATAGGTGCCGATGACCGGCACACCCGCCCGTGCGATCAGGCCCCGCACGGCCTGCGCCACATCGGGACGGCTGGCAAGCAGGCCAAGCAGGATGACCGGGCGCCGGGCCTTTTCAATCAGGGCGGCGGCCTCTGTCACGGCATCGTCGGCGGCGCCCCCCGCATCGGGCAGTGGACGCCCCGCCAGCACCGGGCCGGAAGCCGGCATCGACAGGATGTCCATGGGCGTGCTGACGAACGAGGCCCCGGGGCGCCCCTGCTCTGCAAAGCGCAGGGCGTTGGCCACCACTTCGGACACCGCGTTGGGCGATGTGATTTCCGCGCTGTATTTCGTAATCGGCTGGAACAGGGCGACGGTGTCCATGCTCTGGTGCGTCAGCTTCAGCCGATCCGCCAGCTTTACCGCGCCACCGATCGCCAGCACCGGGTCGCCTTCCGAATTGGCGGTGGCAAGGCCGGTCACGAAATTCGACGCCCCCGGCCCCGATGTCGCGATGGCGATACCCGCACGGCCCGTAATGCGCCCGATGCCCCCCGCGATGAAGGCCGCGTTCTGTTCATGGCGGGTTACAACCGTCTCGATCGGGGAATCCACCAGCGCATCAAACAGGCGGTCAACCTTTGCCCCGGGGATGCCGAATACATGGGTCACGCCATGTTCAACCAGGTTGCGCACAATCATGTCGGCCCCACACTGCGTGGTGGCCGATCCTGCCTTGTCTGTCATATGACCGTTATTCCTGTAACGGGTGCGCCCGGCCCAAGCATGGTGGGGCGCAATTTACGGGTAATACAGTAAAAGGTGGGGTAAAACCCTGCCTTAACCGCCTTCTGCCACGCGAATGGCCTCATGGATATTTTCAGGCGTCAGGTTCGCCTTTGCGAACTGTTCGGTACGCGGAAGCTGGATTTCAACGTCGGAAATGATCCCGACCTCCAGCCGCCCCTGACGGACACGGTAATCGGTCACATGGCCACCACGCTTTCCGTCCTCGGTCAGGAAATGCAGGTGATAACCCGCGACATTGACCCCCTGCATATAGGGCGGCGTGCGAAAGCCGAGCATCGTGCCGGATGATGAGCCAAGCTGCATCGTGGGCTGGCGGCTGACCACATCCAGCATCGGGGGATAGGGATGGCACTGGCAGAAGACGGTGCGTGTCTCCACCTTTTCAAACAGGCCGGTAAAGCGCACGGCGGCGAACAGGTTGGGATTGTCCACCAGGCGGTTGACGATCTCCTCGAACGCGTCCTTGTCGCACGGCGTGTCGATCACATATTCCTTTTCCGGTTGGAAAAAGGTGACGCAGGCGAACGGTGTCTTGAGCGAACCCGGCACGCGCCCGGCCTGCCCGTCGGCACGGAACTGGTGGACGACGCTGTCATTGACGATCATCTCGCCATCAAGGGCGTTGAAGGTGCCAAGGCCGAAATTGCCATGCACCAGAAGTTCATCAAGCGTGGTTTCACCGTCATAGACCGCATCAAGCAGCGCCGCCATGGTGGACGTCTGGTATAGCCTGTTGCGACGGGGGCCGAGACCGGCGCCACCACCCAGTGCGCCGGACCGGGACTCGATCTCACCGACCGATTGGCATCTGAATTTCAAACCATGTCTCCCGCATCAGATCACGGCGGCCGCCTGCGGGCCGGACACCGGATAATTCCTTATGTGCGCAGATGGTGAGGCAGCCCGACCCAATCGTCCAATATATATTTATGCCATTTTCCATATATGAAACATATGGCATATCGCCCCCTATCTTTGCCGTCCCGGCATCGGGATATGCACGACGCGCAGGCATAACCCATGTAAAAACAAAATATTCGCGATATTTTTCCCATCATGAATGACGGCATGCGAAATATTCACGCCATGGGCCGTGCGGCCATTCCCGCCGGGGCGGACATCCCGCCTTGCCCGATGGCCGCGCGCCCGCCATTGTTGGGGCATAACGTTATTGGAAACTGGATACCTGATGACAAAGCCACTTCGCATTGCCGCCTCCGCCCTCGTGCTTTCGGGCCTGCTGGCGACCGGGACGCAGGCCCTCGCTGCCCCCGCCGCCGCCACTGCCCCCGCGCCGGAGGCCACGCAGGCGGCCCATCCCGTGGCCGACTTTCTTGGGCCATGGTCATCCCTGGGGCTTGCGCCGCTGACGATCACGGCGGGCAAGGCATCCGGGGGCGTCACGCCGCTGGAACTGAAACTGCCCGCACCGCTGGAGAAACTGACAGGCCTTGTCGGGCGCACATTCATCCTGCGCCAGGTTGATGGCACGACACTGCATTCCGTCAATGACGACCCGGAAGTCAGCTTCACCCTGACCTCCCAGAACAGCGCGCTCCTCAAGATGAAGGGCAAGAAAGCTGGACAGGTCATGAACCTGCCACTCAGCCGCGCGGACTGAACATCGCGGACATTTCCGCAACCGGGCGGGGGGCGGCATATGGGGATGCCCCATGCCACACAGCCCGGCCCCACCATGAAAAAACCCCGGCCATGCATCGCACGGCCGGGGTTTTTTCATATATCCGCGCGGCAATATATCCACGCGACCGGGCTTTCACCTTCAGTCCGGCATCTTCAGCCGGACATCCTCAGTCTGGCATCTTCAGTCTGGCATCATGCCCATAAGGCCACGCAACTTGCTGCGCAGTTCATTTTCACGCGGGATGCTCAATGCCTCACGCAGGCGCAGCATCTGGCGGCGCGAAGCATAAAGCTGATCGAGCAGCGACAGCACGATGGGCACCCCTTCCTCGTTCACGCCAAGGTCATGGCGCAGTTCGCGGATCAGGATGGCCCGGGCCTCGTCAATCTCACGGAACAGGTAATGGCCGGGCGCACCTTCGGGACGCAGCCATTCACTGTCGATCCAGTGCTGGATCTCGTCCGCGGGAACGCCACCCACCCTGATGCACAGGGTTTCAAAATTGATCATGACGCACCATCCCCCTTCCTGTCATCCTGCCCCCCTTCGGGGTTCCATGATTTCAAGAAGGTCTCGAACGCCGTATCGACCTTGCCGATCATGACCTGCAATTTGACATACAGGTTTCCCGCTTCCTGCCCGCCATGCGCCTTTACCCCACGCCCACGCAGGCGCAGCACGCTGCCGGTATCGGAATGGGGGGGGACGTTCATCTTGACCGGGCCTGCGGGGGTGGGCACCGTGATGCTGCCGCCAAGGACGGCGGTTTTCACGTCGATCGGCAAGGTGGAACGGACATCGTTGCCATCGCGGGTATATACGGCATCGGGCATCACCGAAATGGTAATCAGCGCATCGCCCGCGGGACCGCCCTGGAACCCTTCGTCGCCCTTGCCACGCAGGCGCAGGACCTGCCCGTCATTGATACCCGGCGGGATCTTTACATCCAGCGTCGCCCCACCGGGCAACGTCACGCGCGATGTGCCGCCATTGACGGAATCAATAAAACTGACGGTCAGGGCATATTGCCGGTCCTCGCCCTTCATCGGGCCTTGCGGGCGACGGCGGAAGCCACCGCGCTGACCGAACATGCCGCCGAATATGTCGCCAAGGTCGTCTTCGGAAAACTGCCCGCCGCCATAGAAATGGCCCTGCCCGCCTTCGGCATGGTTGCGGTATCCACCGCCGCCGAAACCGCGTTCCTGTCCTTCCGCGTCGATTTCACCACGGTCAAAGCGCGCACGCTTTTCCTCGTCAGACAGCAGGTCATTGGCCGCCCCGACCGCCTTGAACTGCTCTTCCGCGGCCTTGTCGCCGGGGTTGAGGTCAGGGTGGTGCTTTCTGGCCAACTTGCGATAGGCCTTGCGGATTTCGTCCTGGCTGGCGGTACGCGCCACGCCAAGTACCTCGTATGGATCTTTACTCACGGTTGGGTGTCATTCCTCCGGGTCGGGCCGAACATGTCCATTGCGGGCCACATGGCAGGCCGACCCGCGCTGCCTACCTGATGACCGCTTGTATCATGATAATGGGAAGCCCGCGCGCCATGGTCAATGAAGGGCACAGGCAAAAGCGCATGTCGATGATGCAGAATATTGCGGGCTGCATATCAGGTAGATCAAAATAACACCTCAGGTCGGGTGGGAAATAAATCTTTTGTTGTTTTACTCCACACAGGTATTATTTTATTGTATCAATAAAAATATCAATACAGAAGATATCCCCCCAATATGCATGTTGTCTTCCTCACGCTGGCATTACTGACGGTCAGTGGCATCAGCAGCCTGATTTCACGCATCGGGCGCATTCCTGTCCCGCTTCCACTGATCCAGATCGCGATCGGGGCGGTTGCGGCCCTTGCGGGACTGAAGATCGGGTTCGATCCCGACATGTTCCTGCTGCTGTTCATCCCGCCGCTGCTCTATGCCGATGCCTATCGCATGCCGATGCGTGAATTCGGGGAACTGCGGAATGTCATCATCATGCTTGCACTCGGGCTGGTGGTGTTCACGACGCTGGGATGTGGGTATTTCATCCACTGGATGATCCCCCCCATCGCCCTGCCTGCCGCCTTTGCGCTGGCGGCGGTGATGTCACCCACCGACGCGGTGTCGGTCGGCAGCATGATCGAGGGCGGGCGCGCCCCGGCGCGCGTGGTCCATATCCTGCATGGTGAGGCGCTGCTTAACGATGCCTCGGGGCTTGTATGCTTCAAATTCGCGGTGGCGGCGGCGATGACGGGCATCTTCTCGTTCCAGCAGGCACTGGGCAGTTTCATGTTCATGTCGGCGGGGGGCATCATCATGGGGGTGCTGATCGCATGGGCGGCGTGTCGGGCGGAACATGTGCTGCTGGTGCGCGGATATGACGACCCGCCGACGCACATCACGCTGGCGATGATGCTGCCGTTTGCGATCTATCTGATGGCGGACGCGATGGACTGTTCAGGCATCCTCGCCGCCGTGGCGGGGGGCATGACGGTCAAGTTCACCGGCGTGATGAACGAGGCACGGACCGAAACCCGCCTGAAGGCCACGACCGTGTGGGACATGGTCAACTTCACCTTCAACGCGGTGATTTTCCTGCTGCTGGGGCTACAGCTTCCCGACCTTGTGACCGAGGGCGCGCGCATCGCACGCCAGGGCGGGGTGTCGCCATGGTTCCTGATCCTTGCCATCATTGCGATCCAGCTTTCGATGAGCATGATGCGCTTTGTATGGATCTGGGTTTCCATCACCGCGCGCCGCCTGTTCGCGCATGTGCGCCACCGCCAGACGGTCATTCCCTCTGCCCGCACGATATTGATCATGACGGTGGCGGGCACGCGCGGGGCGATCACGCTGGCGGCGATCCTGTCGCTGCCGATCGCGACCGCGACGTCCGCGGGCTTTCCTGGGCGCGACCTGCTTGTGACACTGGCGGCGGGGGTCATCATCTGCTCGCTTGTGCTGGCAAGTGTGACGATGCCACCGCTGATGGCGGGAATGCAGACGGACGAGGACGACCCCGCCCTGCGTGAACTGGACGCCATGCGCATCGAACTGGCGCAGACGGCGGTGCAGACGCTGCATGCCGAACAGGCGGCGCTGGCGCATCATGAAATCGACCATGACGCGGACGAGGAAACGGTGGACCTGAAGCAGGAGGCGATTTCACGCCTGCTGCATGAATATCAGGACAGCCTGAAACGGCTGGACAATACCGCCGCCGCGCAAAGCGGCATCCGCGCGACGGCCATCCGTGAAAAGCGCGCAGAACTTGCCCTGCGCTTCCATGTCATCCGTCACATGCGTGAGCGCCTGCACCTGCGTGTGATGCAACGTCGCATCAATGACGAAACGGAGGCGACCATCAACCAGGAACTTGATTTTATCGAACAGGAACTCCAGATCGAGGCACACTCCCTTCCCCGGCAGGCCGCCGGGGATCATGCGGATACCGCCGCGCACTGACGCGCCCCGATACCAAGGAGACCCGTGGATGACGACCGCCCTGTGCCTGCCCTTCCGCCACCGCGCGCGTGCGCTGGCCGCCGCCATGGCGGTACTGGTGATGTTCCCCCTGCTTGCCGGTGCGGCGGATGCGCGCGACCACAGTTTCCATATCCCCCACCGTTCGCACGCGCCCTCCCCCTATGGCAACGTGACGGGGTATGAACCCGCGCTGGACAAGAAAAGCCCCGAATATATCAAGACCGCGCAGGTGTGCGAAACCACGTCCGCCATGGGGATGTATGCCACCACCACGGCCAAGCAGATGTCCATGAACCGCACCGATCACCGGCGTTTTTATGCACAATGCATGGTATCGCACGGGGCGTGGCATTCACTTGCGCAATCGGCCGGGGGCGACATGGGCGGGGATGACAGCATCCGGTAGGGCCGCGCCCATCAGGTGGGGAACACCCAAAGGACACCCAAAAATCCCCACCCCAGCAATCACCATCCCAGCCGATAACGCATGAAGGTTTTTGGTGAAGCTTTTTCTAAAAAGCTTCAGGAGACGCCGCCTTTTTGAAAAAAGGCGGCACCCGGAAACCCTTCATGACCCTGAAAGGGGGCGCATTCTGGAAACAGGACGCCCCCCGTGACACTTTTACTTTTTATCAGTGGGTTGGGCTCGGCCTTTGCTCCCGGCTCACCGCCCCGGCGGGGCCATGAATTCCGGTCCCACCGGATCGCGCACCGTGCGCACCAGGATCGCGTCGATATCCTTGCGGTCCTGTTCCGACAGGCTCCAGCCCAGCGCATCGCGGACACCTGCGATCTGTTCCGGCTTGCGCGCGCCCCACAGGGCGATGGTCGGTCCCTGGTCCAGCACCCAGCGGATCGCCAGCGCCAGCAGCGATTTGCCATGGCGTTCGCGCGCGAAATCACGCAACGCCGCCACCGCCGCCAGATATTGCGCAAAACGCGGGGGCTGGAATTTGGGATCGCTGCCACGCAGGTCATCACTGCCGAACTTTGTCTCTGGCGTCATGCGCCCCGACAGCAATCCCCGGCACAGCGGGCCATAGGCCAGCACCGCAAGGCGGTTTTCGATGGCATAGGGCAGGATGTCGCGTTCGATTTCACGTTCGAACAGGTTATAGGGCGGCTGAATGGCCGACAGGGGGGCGAATTTGCGGAATTCCTCGATCTGCGGGATGGAGAAATTGCTGACCCCCAACGCCAGCACCTTGCCCTGCGTCACCAGTTTTTCCAGCGCGCGCGCCGTCTCCTCCATCGGTACGGCGGTATCGGGCCAGTGGACCTGATACAGGTCGATATGGTCCGTGCGCAGCCGGCGCAGGGACTCTTCTATTTCCTTGTTGATGCGGGTGGCCGACGTATTGCGGAACGGTTTGTGATCGTCATGCCAGTCAAGGCCAACCTTGGTCGCGATCGCAACCTTGTCACGCCGACCGCCCGACAGGGCCTCGCCCACCACTTCCTCCGAATGACCAAAGCCATAGACGGGGGCAGTGTCGATCAGGTCGATCCCCACGTCGAGTGCTTCGTGGATTGTGGCGATGGCCTGACGGTCATCAGGGCCACCCCACATCCATCCGCCAATCGCCCATGTGCCCAGCGCGATGCGCGCCACGGGCCGTTTCAGGCCGGGAACGATAAGGGTATCCGCCGTTGTCGATGCCCCTGCTGTTGCGTCTGTCATGCGGTTTTCCTTTGCCATGTGAATGGAATGGGCTGAATGTTCCAAAATAACCCATTGATAAAGATAACAATGGACGGATCACACCAACACCCCCTGATACAGGATTGGGCCTTTTGGGCATGATCGCAAGGCAGGGGGAATGCCACCGGCCGGGGCGCTTTCCCCTTTTCGCATCGGGCGCCGCACCGTATGGATGGAATGGGACTGACGACGCCATCGCGCCGTAACCTGATGGAGGAGACCCCCCGCGTGCTGCGCAAGATTGCCTTTCTGCTGCCCCTCGCGACCCTTGGGGCGTGTGCCCACGGCACGCTGCACCATCCCGCGCGCACGCCGGTGGCGCAATATCCGGCCGGGGCGGGACCGCTGGCGGTGGATACGCATGTCCCCGATTTCGCCACACGGAATTTTGAACCCTTCACACGGCAGAACACGATCGCCATTGCCCTGCGCGAATGGCGCATGTTCGGACAGCCCGTCAGCGATGACGACCCGGAACAGCGTCCCGAACCCACCATCGCCGCGGTCAAGCCCGAACGCACCGCCGGGATGTGGCAACGCGTGGGGGAATATTGGTGGATCGGCCAGGACCCGGGGGAGAAGGAAAGCGCATGGACCGGCAAGCATGATGAAAACGGGCGGGTCACGGACTTTGTCCATGACGGGACATATGCGTGGTCGGCGGCGTTCATTTCCTATGTGATGCGGGTTGCGGGGGCGAATGACCGCTTTGCCTACTCCCCCAACCACGCCACCTATATCAATGCCGCCGCCGCACATACGGAAAAAGGCGTACGGGCCCGCAACCCCGACACCTATGCCCCGCGCCTGGGCGACCTGATCTGTGTCGGGCGCGGGGCCAGCCGGGCCGTGCGCTTTGCCAACCTGCCCACGGCCCAGCCCTTTCCCGCGCATTGCGGGCTTGTGGTGGCGATGGACGACAATGCCCCGCCCTTTGGCCATCAGATCAGCATCATCGGCGGCAATGTGGATGACGCGGTCTCCATGACCCATGTGCCAGTGGACCGGCACGGGCGACTGTCCAGCCATCGCGGCGGCAGTGTTGACCCGCGTTATCCATGGTGCGTCGTGCTACAGGTCCTTTATGACGCGGACGCAGCCGCACCCGATACGCAGTGACGCACGCCGCCACCCCCGCGCACATGGCGGGCGGCGGCGGTTTCAGGCCGGAAGATACGCAGGGGCGGCGCGGGCAGGACCCAGCACTGGCTGGCGGCGGGATCATATTCAACGCACACCACGATATCGTGCCCGCGCGTAGCCCGCCGCTTTTCCCCTGTCGTGGTGGCGGTATCCTGCATGGGGATGTCGCGCCACAGGTCGCATGGCAGGGACAGCACGCCCTTTGTCCATCGCCATGAGACGCCCTCCCCCCCGGCACCTTCGCCATGCACATCAGGCAGGGGCGGAACGTGAAAGCCTGCGGCGATACGCGGGTCCGAAAGGTCCACCGCCGTCATACGCGCACCATCGCCAAGCGTGATGCGCTGCACCGCAAGGCCCAGCGCACGCCGGTCATCGCAGGTGGCCCAATCCGCCGGGACGAAAGTGCGCGACACCATGCGCACATGCCGCGCGGTGGGTGCAAAAGTGAAACGCGCCACACCATCCCTGACCGCCACCCTGTGGCGGCGGCCGTCAATCATCGCATGCACGTCCATGCAGGTGGTGACACGCCACCCCATGTCCTGCGCCCGCCCCACCAGCCCCGCGCGCCGCGCCGCGACAAGCGGGCCGCGCGTCGTCAGGACCGGCGGCAGCCCCTCCGTGGGGGCCTGCGTCATGCCCACACCCACCGGTAACCCGTTGGCAAGCACCACGTCAGCATGATCCAGCACGATCCCCCAACATTCCATCACACCACCGGGAACGGTGGCGATGGTCGCACCATTGGTCAGTTCGCGCGCGGGGACCAGTACCTCGTCATGCATGCAGTATCCCACCGCCATATCCGGCAGCACGATCAGGTCGCGTGCGGGCCGTCCGCGCGCGCAGGCATGGGCGGCGATATGGACAAGGTACGCCCCCTCCCGCCCGGCAGGGGGACGATGCGCCGCGATCAGGCCGATCCAGCAGATGCGTCGCACCTGCCCTGACGCCGCCAGTACGCAATCCCCCGGACCAAGGCTTTCCACCGGCACATCACCCGATGGCGTGCGCAGCAGCGTGCCGGGAATGAACCCGCAGGCCCGCGACGCCATGCGCGCCGCGCCGCGTGGCCACGTGGCGGGGGATGGGGAGGGTACGTCCATGCCACTGGGAATGCCACCGGGAATGCCACCGGGAATGCCTCTGGACACGCCATCAGGCCCACCCTCGGGCCGGTCGCGGTCCCGACATGGCATGCCGCCGGTGGCCATCTGCACGGACTGGCCCATTGCCGGAACGAAAAGCGTCATGAATTCCCCACATGCCTGCATGCCATCACGGTGGCGGAAATGGCGGCAGGCATGGCGCCCCGACCGTAACATGGCCATGACGCCCCGTACCGCAATGTGACACCGCCCGGATCGGCGCGCAGGATGCAGCCCGCCCGCCGCACAGAATAGTCCATGGATGTGGCTGGACATGAAAATCAAAAGCTGTATTACATATATGTTTATCTTTTTCGTATAAGATCACCCTGCGAAGGTTTCGCCAATGCTGTCCGATGCCGTCAACACGGTCATAGGAGACATCTACCGCTGCGCACTGGATGACAGCCTGTGGCAGCCCACCCTGCTTGCCCTGTCACGCGTGACGGGGGGCGTGGGGGCGGCAATCATGCCGCAGGAAATCCAATCCCCCCTGCGGTTCGGTTCCTCGCGCATTCCCGAGGCGGATCACATATATTACAGCCATATGTGGCAACATGATCCCTATCGCATCCACCTGTCACGACAACCCTCACCACAGGGGGAGCTTTCGGACACGTCCTTCGTCAGTGACGCGGACATGGCCCACAGCCCGTATTATCAGGACTTCCTGAGAAAATTCGACGCCAGCCGGACCAACCGGTTCTATTTCGACACGCCCGGCCTTCCACGGTTCGCCCTGTCGATTCAACGCCCCCTTGGCCATCCGCATGAAACGCCCGACGAACGCAGGCTGCGCCTGATGCTGGGGCAACATGTCTGCCGTGCCCTTGCGATGTCCGTGGCACAGGGCCGCACCCGTGCCTTCGCCCACGGCTTTCGCGAAATCTGTCATCGCATGCCAACAGCCGCCGCCGTACTCGACCATGACGGGCGCGTCCTATTCATGAACGACGCCATGGAACGCGTGCTGGGCGACGGGGTGTCATATATCGACGGGCACATCATCTGTTCGCATCGCGCAAGCCAGCGCCAGCTTGACAGGTTGCTGCATGACACGCTGCATGCCGCCACCGGCCCCGAACATATCACCGGACACATCACCGGACATACTGCCGGGCATGCATCTGAATATTTCGTGTCCGTACACTGCCCCTCCGGCCGGCCACTCCTTGCACGGGCAATCCCGCTCATGCCGGAAAATACGGGCCAGCCTGCATACCCGATGGCCCTGCTGGCGTTCCACAGGCCGGGCGCTGACATCGCCGACATGACGCAGGCCCTGCGGCTGCTGGGCCTCAACAGCAGCGAGGCACGACTGGTGCAGCAGATGTCCAACGGCCTTTCGATCAAGGAAGCGGCACGCGCACTGGGCATTTCAGACCATTATGCCCGGTCCATGCTGCGCCATGTCTATGAAAAGCTGGAGGTGAACAGTCAGGGCAAGCTCGCGGCTTTTGTGCGCGACCTGCCCACACAGTAATCCCACACAGTAATATCCACGATAAATACCCTACCCCGGCATGCCGCGCGCGCCTGACGCCCATGGCGGCACACAGCGTCAGGCGGAGGAGGCCGGAAAAAACCGGGCATCTTGGTTTCAGGCGTGCATTGGGGCACATTGGGGCACTGCACGCGCGCCCCATCCCATGACAGATGGAGATGGCGGGGCGCGCACCCTGTCGCACCCAACAGATCCGAAGGTTCAGTCCCGATGGCCGAAAGTCCCGCCCCCATCCATCCCACCACCAGCGCGGGCATGACCGACGCGATCGGTCACACGCCGCTGATCCGCCTGCATCGCGCGTCCGAGGCCACAGGATGCGAAATCTTTGGCAAGGCGGAGTTCATGAATCCCGGCGGGTCGGTCAAGGACCGCGCGGCCCTTGCCATCATCAACGACGCGGAACGGCGCGGTGTCCTGAAACCTGGCGGCACGGTGGTCGAAGGCACGGCGGGCAATACCGGCATCGGCCTGACGCTGGTGGCGAATGCGCGCGGCTACCGCTCCATCATCGTCATGCCAGAGACGCAGAGCCAGGAGAAAATCGACTTCCTGCGCATGATCGGCGCGGACCTGCGCCTTGTCCCGGCCAAGCCGTTTCGTGATCCCGGCAACTATGTCCATGTCTCGCGTCGTCTGGCGGAAGAGACGGGCGCGGTCTGGGCCAACCAGTTCGACAACCTTGCCAACCGCGACGGCCACCGCCACACCACCGGCCCCGAAATCTGGGACCAGATGGGCGGGCATATTGACGCCTTCACCTGTTCATGCGGGACGGGCGGCACGCTGGCGGGCGTCACGCTGGGGCTGGAGGACCGGGCCCGTGCGGCAGGTGTCGCGCGCCCGCGCATCGTGCTGGCTGATCCCGAAGGTTCCGGCCTGTATGGGTGGGTCAAATCGGGGGACCTTTCGATCTCCGGCTCGTCCATCACCGAAGGGATCGGGCAGTCACGCGTGACGGGCAATCTGGAGGGGCTGCATTTCGACGACGCCGAACGCATTCCCGATGCCGAAGCCCTGACGCAGATCTATGAACTGCTGATCCATGAGGGGCTGTCGGTTGGCGGGTCCGCGGGCATCAATGTCGCCGCCGCCATCCGCGTCGCGCGCGCCATGGGGCCGGGCCATCGCATCGCCACCATCCTGTGCGATGGGGGCGCGCGATATCAGTCCAAGCTGTTCAACCCGGAATTCCTGCGCACCAAGCAATTGCCGGTGCCGTCATGGCTTGACAAATAAAAGGCAGGACGAAAATAACATACTGATATATAACAATAAAAATACCATTCCGCCGCATTTTCGGGTTTGTCTGAAAAAACATCGGCAGACATTTCCATGGTTTCAGGCAGCCCCCGCCGGGGCTGCCTTTCTTTATTGCAACGGAGTGAAACAGCAGGTGTGAAACGGGTCGGTTTCGTCTAGGATACGGTCCCATGGACCTATTGCCGCATATCCTGATTGTCGATGATGATCGCGAGATAAGGGAACTGCTCGCCCGTTTCCTCGAACGCAATGAACTGCGCGTCACCACTGCGCGCGACGGGCAGGAAACGCGCCGCAAATGGACCGGCGGGCATTACCAGCTCGTGATCCTTGATCTTATGCTGCCGGGGGAAAGCGGGCTGGACGTCGCACGCTGGCTGCGTACGCAGGCAGATGTGCCGATCATCATGCTGACCGCGATGAGTGATGATACCGACCGGATCATCGGGCTGGAACTGGGCGCGGATGATTACGTGCCCAAACCCTTCAACCCGCGTGAACTGCTGGCGCGCGTCCGCGCGGTGTTGCGCCGGGTGAACGACAATCCAGACCCACGCAGCGTGCCCGCACGCAGGCTCATGCGCTTTGCGGGATGGGAACTTGACACCGTGCGCCGCCGCCTGCTGAACCCGACCGGGACGGAGGTGCCGTTGACGGGCGGGGAATATGACCTGCTGCTGGCCCTGCTTGAACGCGCCAACCGGGTGCTGACGCGCGACATGCTGTTCGACATGTTGCGTGGGCGGCAGGCGGGGCCGTTCGACCGCGCCATCGACGTGGCCATCAGTCGCCTGCGGCGCAAGCTGGAGGATAACGGCCGTAATGCGCAACTGATCAAGACGGTACGGGGCGGCGGCTATGTCCTGGCGGCGGAAATCGAACGGACCTGACCTGTTGCATGGCGCTGCCCCACCGCCCCTGATCCATCCTGATGACATCGTGCCCGTGCCCGAAACACCACCGGGGCGCATGGGGCGTCTGCACGCGCTGCTGGGCCGGTTGCGCCCTCCCTCCCTCGCCGCACGAACCAGCCTGCTGCTGATCTGCGGGCTGGGCGTGATCCAGGCGGGTGGCCTTGCGATCCATGCGCTGGACCGGCTGGATTTCGACCGCCGCATGCTGGAGGAGCAATACCATACCGAAGTGATCACCCTGTATCGCGGGATTGTGGAAACCGCGATGGACCATCGTGATGCGGAACTGGCGTCGCTGCACATGCCGCCCAGTTTCCATGCCGAACTGACACCGGGGCCGGAACCGGACATGATCGACGGCCTGATGCTGTCACAACATGGCGAACGCCGCATGGCCCGGATGGACAGCCCATGGGGTGGCGGCCCCCCTGAACAGGCCCCCGGCGGCGGTCCGGCACCGCCGCCGGGCGGCGCGATGGAGGAAGGGGACGACCGCCATGGGGGCGCACCCGCATCGCGATGGCGCGGACACGGTGGCGAAGGGGGGGACGGTGGCCCACAGGCCTTTGGTGGCGGCCGCAGCCCATGGGGTGGACCGCCATGGGGGATGGGGCCGCAATGGGGCGGGGGACCACCGCTGCCACCGAACCTGCGCCCGCAACAGGTCATGGTCTCCCCCTCCAACCGGGAGGGACGGCAACGCGCAATCGCCTTTTTGCTGCCGGATGAACATCGCTGGCTGACGATCCATTACACCCTGCGCCGGCCCAGCATATTCCGCTCCCCCACATTTCCGATCGCCTTCATCCTGATGACGGTGACGGGTGACATCCTGATCCTGTGGGGGGTGCGCCGCCTGATCGCACCGGTCGGCACGCTGGCGGCGGCGGCAGAGGCGCTGGGCCGTGACGTCAATGCCCCCCCCATGGCAGAAGACGGCCCGCAGGAGGTCGCACGCGCGGCGATGGCGTTCAACACCATGGCCCGGCGCATCCGCCGGTTCCTGTCGGATCGCACGCTGATGCTGACGGCCATCGGCCATGACCTGCGCACCCCGATCACGCGCCTGAAACTGCGCGCGGAGTTCATCGAGGACGAGGACATGCAGCACCGATTCCTGGCCGACCTTGACGAGCTGGAAGCCATGGTGTCGGCCACCCTGTCCTTTGGCCGTGATGCGGAACAGCGCGAACCGATGCATGCGCTGAACCTGACGATCCTGTTGCAGACCATCCTTGACGAAGCGGCGGAAACCCATCCCGACCTGGCCGACGGGATCGGTTTCAGCGCCGACCCGCCCGACGTGACGATCCATGCCCGCCCCGTTGCACTGAAACGTGCGCTCAACAACCTTGTGATAAATGCCATCAAATATGGCGGCAACGTGCGCGTGACCCTGTTCCCGCCCGAACCCGGCGACCGCCATGACCCGGACGAAATGGTGACGCGCCTGTGGATCGAAGATGATGGGCCCGGCCTGCCGCCAGAGGATCTTGAGCGCATGTTCGACCCCTTTGTCCGCGCAGAAGACAGCCGTAACCGCGAAACCGGCGGGACCGGACTGGGCCTGTCGATTTCACGCAACATCATCTGGGGGCTGGGCGGTGACATACGCCTTGGCAACTGCATCCCGCATGGATTGCGTGTGACCGTCACACTTGTCTGCTAGGGTGGTCGGCCACGGCGCGCCATCCCCACTCCCGTCCCGGCGGCCATAAGTTGCGGGCACCTGATCCATGCTTGACCGGCTTTACGCACGCACGCTCCACCTGTCCGCCAGCCGGCATGCGCCGCTGTGGCTGGCGCTTGTCGCCTTTGCCGAGGCCAGCGTCTTTCCCCTGCCGCCGGACCTGCTGCTGATCCCCATGGTTCTGGCACGACGCGATCAGGCATGGCGGCTGGCGGCGTTGTGTACCGCCGCCAGCATCTGTGGCGCGGTGGCGGGATGGTATATCGGGGCCTTCCTGCTGGATTATATCGCAATGCCGGTCGTGCGCTTCTATCACGCGCAGGCGACACTTGCGGGGTTGCAGGCGCGGTTTCGCGAATGGGGGGTATGGATCATCCTCATCAAGGGCCTGACCCCGATTCCCTTTAAATTCGTAACCATCGCCAGCGGTGCCTCCCACCTGGCACTTGGGCCGTTCCTTGTGGCGTGTGCAATCACGCGCGGGGTGCGGTTTTTCGCGGTTGCCGCCCTGCTGCGGCGGTTCGGCGCACCGGTGCAGGCCTTTATCGAACACCGCCTGCCGCTGGTGGCCGGTGCGTTCGCGGTGCTGGTCGTGGGGGGATTCATTGCGTTGAAATATGTATGATGCCCCCCACCGTCACGATATCGCAGCCGCCATGCCATCCGTCGGATATGCTTTGGGCGCGCACGCATGATACCATGCCCGCAACGGATACCATCAACCGGACCATCCCGCGCCGCCGCCCCGCCTGATACGGGTCCGGCCACCGGGGGCCATCCACCATCATTACCATTACGGAGCCATTTTTCATGCCGCAACAGGTTGCTGTCATTACCGGAGCCGGGGCCGGCATCGGTCGCGCCACCGCACGCACCCTTGCACGCGCCGGATGCGATATCGCCCTGATCGGGCGCAACCGGGACCGGCTGAGTGATGCGGCGGCGGAATTGCAGGCACTGAACGTGCGCACCCACATCGCCTGTGCCGACGTATCGGACGCAGCCGCACTCGACACCGCGGCGGAGGAGATCGAAAACGCCCTTGGTCCCATCACCATATGGGTCAACTGCGCCGGGGCGGGTGTGCGCGGGCAACTTGCCGAGATCACACCCGATGAAATCCGCCGCGCGACCGAGGTGACATATCTTGGCACCGTCAATGGCACACGTTCGGCCCTGCTGCGGATGCGCAGGCGTTCTTATGGCACGATCGTCAACCTTGTGGCGCTGGCGGGCCTGCGGCCGCCGCCGCTGCAATCCATCGAAAATGGCGCGCGCGCCGCGATCCGCACATTTTCCGAAAGCCTGCGCCCCGAACTTCTGCATGATGGGGACCGCATCCACATCGCGCTGGTGCATCTGCCGTCGATCAACACGCCGCATTTTTCATGGACGCGCAACCATACCGGCAAACGGCTGAAACCGATGGGCCCGGTATATGAACCCGAAATCGCGGCAGAGGCGATCTGCCGCGCCGCGTTCGGAAAATATCGCGATATCTGGGTTGGCACATCAGGCGTCAAATCGTGGGTGATTTCCACCTTCCTGCCCGGCCTGTCGGACCGGTGGCTGTCCAAGGGCGGATATGCGAAACAGATGGAAAAGGTCGCGGTGGAAGGCAACGAACCCGATGACCTGTTTGGCACCGTCGCCGGGGCCTATGCCGCGCATGGCCGGTTCGACATGATAACGCGCAAGGGGGTGCCACCACTGCTGACATCACGCCATGCACAGGTGGGCACGGCCATTGCCGCCGCAGGCTTCGCGCTGATGCTGGCGGTGCGCTGCCGTCGCCGGGGATAAACCCGCAACAACGCCATAAGCCCCTGATAACATGGCCCATAAAATGGCCCCCTGATAAACCGGATCTGGTGCAGGGATCCCCCCAGCCAGATCCGGGCAGCCCCCCCGAGCGGTACCAAGGGCCGCAGCCGCGTGCATGCAGGCACCTACAGGCCCCATCGCGCGTGTCCCCTGTGGTGGGGGCCGTGACCTTCTGTCAGTGCCTGATTACATCCGGCCACGCGCCCTCATGCACTCATCAAGAAGGTCTGGTGAAGCGGTTTTGGGGAACACGGCGATGGCGCAAGGGAGTGTTGGGCAACACTCCCCTTGGTAAACATGACACGATTCCGGGTGCTACCCTTTTTCAAAAAGGCAGCCCTGCCATGAAGATTGTTGAAAAGATCTTCACCCAAACACGTTTGTTATTTGGGTTAGGCCATTTCCCCTGTTCTTTTCAGAGCCTGTTTGAAAAGTCAGGATCGATAACATCATGAAATTATAAAGGTTTTTGGTGAAGCTTTTTCCAAAAAGCTTCAGAAGACGCCGCCTTTTCCGATCAAAAGGCGGCACCCAAAAACTTTTATTTTTATCAATGAGTTATTTCCAAATACTCTTTTAGGGACTGCTTGAAAACAAACCGTTGATGAATAATAGAAAAATATTTTCGATGTTGCCTTTCGATTAAAAAAGGCGACGTCTTTCGAAGCTTTTTGGCAAAAAGCTTCACCAAAAACTTTTATTATTTCATGCTTTTATCGGACCTGGCTTTTCAAACAGTCTTTTAAATACTCCTATTGGATCGGCCTGATCTTCAGGCGGCGCGCCCGCCACGATACAGATCCCCCGCCCAGACCCACCATCCCGGGCGTTCCACCACATCGCGCGCATGTTCGGCGGCCTGTGGCGTATCGAACAGGGCAAAGCAGGTGGCGCCAGATCCGCTCATCCGGGCAAAGCGGCAACCGGGGGCGGCGCGCATGGCCGACAGGACCTCGCGAATCGTGGGACAGACCTCACACGCCGCATCCTCCAGATCATTGCTCAGTTCCGACAATGTCCCCACCATCTGCGACAATGTCTCCCACCGTGCGGGCAGGTCCGGAGCGGGACGGAATCCCCCCTGCCGCGCACGGAACACGGCCGGGGTGGAAACGCTCATCCCGCAATTGACCAGCATCATCCCGCATTGCGGCAATGCAGGCGCGGGGCGCAGGATTTCGCCAATCCCACTCATACGCGTGGGCACCTGATCAAGGCAGACCGGAACATCCGCGCCCAGGGCGGTTGCGATCCGCACCAGTTCATCGCGCGGCACCGTCATCCCCCATGCCCGCATCACAGTGCGCAGCGCGGCTGCGGCATCAGCCGACCCACCACCGATTCCCGACGCCACCGGCAGATCCTTGTGCAGCACGGCGTCAAGCGATGGCAGGCCATCCGCCGAGGCCCCTGCGCGCGTGCGCAGCGCGTCGGCGGCGCGGATGACAAGGTTGGTGGCGTCATCGCCGCACAATCCCGCACCGAACATCCCGTCGATCCGCAGCCCGAGCGCACCGCCACGTGCCTGCGCGACCTCCACATCCAGCACATCCGCCGCCCCGGCAAAGACCGCCACACTGTCAAGCAGGTGATATCCGTCCGCGCGGCGTCCGGTCACATGCAGGTAGAGGTTGATTTTCGCATGCGCCGATTCGCTCTGGGTTGCCGTCACTTGTGTGCTCCGTCCTTCTTGTCACCTGCTGGCCCGCTGCCATCAGGGGCCGTGGCCTTGGTATCTGGATTTGGTTGGGGATTGGGGGATGCCGCCTCTCCCACCGCCGGAACAGACCCGGAAGCCGGAGGGGACGCCACGCGCGATGTCGTGGCACTGGCACTGACACTGGCGGCGGGCGATGGCGATGGCGTGATACGCAGGTCCGCTGGCGCCACCGCATGGGCAGGCGGGTGCGCCGCCGCCTGTGACGTGGCATAGGCAAGGGCGGCCGCAATCTTGCGCTGGTCTGGCGGGTCAGGATGGAACTGCGCCGCGTCCTGCCACGCATTCACCGCCTCCAGCCTGCGGCCAGACACCCAGTAGGCCACGCCAAGATGGTAATTGATCGCCGGGTCCTGGGGTAACTGCTCCGCCGCGCGCTCCAGCAACACCAGCCCCTCGCCCACATGGCCAAGGCGCAGTTCGACCCAGCCCACGCTGTCGCGGATCTGCCCGTCATCGGGCGACAGGGCAAGTGCGCGGCGCAGGTAATCTTGCGCCGTCGCCGGGTCGTCGCCATGTTCCACCATGGAATAGCCAAGGTCGTTAAGGAGTTCCGCCTCATTCGGGGCCATGCGCAGCGCCTGCATCAGCCCGGCCTTTGCATGTTTCCAGTCCCCAACGCGGTCATAGGCAATCGACTGTCCGAACAGGACACGCCAGTCATCCCCCTCCAGCGTGCCGGACAGCGCCAGCGCACGGGTATAGGCCGACAGGGCCTCGCGCCATTTACCCTGCCCCAGCAGGATATCCCCCATGTCGCACCACAGGGTCCGGTCAGCAGGCGCATCACGCAGCAGGCCGCGAATGATCCGTTCCGCCTCCGCCCGGTGGCCAAGCGCCATGTCGAGTTCGCCTTCCTCCGCACGGATGACAACGGCCATCGGGTCATTGGGCGAAACCTCCGCCAGGACGTCGATCGCCTGCTGGTTCTCGTCCTCCGCATGGAACAGGGCGGACAGGAGTATCCGCGCCTCCGTATTCGCGGGGTCCAGCATCAGCGACAGGCGCAGCATCATCTGCTCCGTACTGCGCAGGGTGGTGATGTCATGGTCATGGGCGGGATGGTCCTCGCCCGGTTTGGGCGGCGGGGTCTCCGCATTGTTCTGCTGGTCCATCAGCAACGCGAGGAGGCCATACGCCTGCGCCATCCCCTGCTGCGGGCTGGTAACGACCGGCCGGCCCAGTGCGGCAACCAGCGCGGGCCGCGCGGGTTCCAGCGCCGCCATGGCCGCGATCTTCGCCGCGATCATGTCACGCGCCTGCGCCGCCTTCCCCTGCCGGTAAAGCCAGTGGGTCAGTACCCGCGTGGTGAACAGATCCCCACCCGACATGTCCAGCGCGCGGCGATACAGCGTATCGGCACGCATGACCTGACCGCCCATTTCCGCAATCAGGGCGGCATGCAGCGTGTAATACCCCCCCAGCAGATGATCCGCCTGCGCAGCCGCCAACGCCACAAGCGCATCGTCCGTGCGGCCCATCCCCTGCAACGCCCATGCCCGCAACAGGGGACGGACGATGCGCATGATGGGGTCGTCGGGGGCCTTTTCATAATGCGACAGCGCCCCGGCCCAGTCCGACGCGACCGCCGCCGCGTTGCCCATCACCAGTTCGGGCACCACGCCGGGCGGCTGCTGGCGTGCCAGACGGGCGGCGTCCGGACTGCCGGCCAGGATGGAATACAGGAACGCACGTTCGACAAAGGGGCGATAAGATGGGGCAAGCTGCGCCGCGCGGGTAAAGGTGCGCGCGGCCTCTGCATTGTCACCCTCGCTGGCCGCGACGGTGGCGACAAGTACGTTTGTCGCAAGGCTCTGCGTCACGGTGGGGGTGCCTGCCGGGCCGTGGGGTATGCTCACGGGGGCGACGGCACGCGTTTCCCGGTTGGGAATAATGCCAAGCAGCGGTACAACAGCGCCAAGCAGTGCGAGACGCCAGAAACGGGAGGACAGCATGAAACCAGAATCTAGCGTGTGTGCGGCGCGATGCCAAATCCCGCGCGGCCGCACCGTGCCTGTCACCACTCCTGCCGCCACTTCTGTCGCGATGTCTGCCGCGATGCCCGTTGCCGTGCCTGTCGCCGCGAATGCCCTGCCTGTCCGGGATGTATCCATCCGATGACCGATTCCCTGTCCCTGTTGCAACTCTATGTGGAATGGGGCGCGGACGAAGCGCTGTCCCCTGTTCCCGTGGACCGGCTGGCCCAGCCCCAGGCCAAGCCACCCCCCCCCATACAGCGTGCGCGGGATGAGGAACATCACTTTTCACGCTCCCCCCCCTCCGCCCCCGCTGTCCGGCCATCACGCCCTGCCCCGCCGCCATCGGCGGCGACCACCGCCGAACTGGCCGCAGCCGACGCGCGCGATCGCGCCGCGCGCGCCACCACGGTGGAGGAACTGCACATCGCCATGGCGACGTTCGGGCAATGCGCCCTGCGTGATACCGCGACCCATACCGTCACCCCACAGGGCAGGCCCGGCGCGCATGTCATGGTGGTGGGCGAGGCCCCCGACGCGGACGAGGATCGCGGCGGCATGGCGTTCTGTGGGGAAACGGGAAAGCTGACAGACCGGATGTTCGGCTCCATCGGGTTGTCGCGCGATGACCTGTTCCTGGCCCCGGTCATCGCATGGCGGCCACCGGGGGGGCGTCCCCCCTCGGCCATGGAGCTGAAGTCATGCCTGCCATTCCTGCAACGCCTGATTGTGCTGGCGCGGCCACGCCGTCTGATCCTGATGGGCAACATCCCCGTCGCGCTGCTGACGGGGGAGCGCATAACGGCGGCGCGGGCACGCGGGCGATGGCGCGATATCACCGTGCCTGAAAACCTGTCCGCCACAGGCAACAATTCGGCGGTTCCCCACGTTATCCCCGCGCTTCCGATGCGCCATGCACAGCAGTTGCGCGCCAGTCCGACAGCACGTCGCGACGCATGGAAAGACATGCTGGAGTTACGCAAAACGTTACAGGAGGACGGTTACAATCATGACGCGTAATCATGATATATTAACAGAACGCAATCCATTAACAGCAGGTATATCAACCTGCATTTCATCGCATGTTTTCAAGGATATATTTCGGGTTCCATAACTGTTGTGAAATCTTATTGATAAGCACCCGACGTAATTGGGTTGCTTTCTTGGGCGCAAGGCCCTAAACCCCGCGGGCCATGCGAGGGATAAATCATACCCCCCCCACCGCGGTAACCGCTTTTCTGGCGGGTGCCGCATTCCTGGCAGGAGCAGCCTTCGCGCCGCTTCGTGCCCAATCGGTGGACCCCAGGGCGCTGGATCCGGATGGATCAGCCCATAGCGGCCACAACGAGGAAACAGCGCTTGCGCTCCCACGCTTCCCAACCAGGGGCGGGGGCAGTGTCAGCCTGCCACGCCTGCTTGCGCCTGATGATGCGGCGCGTATCCGCAAGGTTTTCGCCCTGCAGCGCGAAGGCCGCTTCGACGCCGCCATCAGCCAGACCGCCGGTATCCATGACGACCTGCTGCTTGGCGACCTGCTGGCCGCGCGTTATCTGAACCCTGCCTATCACCCCACCACGGGGCAGTTGCGCATGTGGCTGCGGACGTTTTCCTCCCTGTCGGATTCCCCGGCCATCTATGGCCTGCTGGCGGCACAGACGCCGCGCGGGGCAACACTGCCCCCCGCACCGCCCAACATCGCACTGGGCAGCATGCACACACCCGCGCATGTCCACCTGCCAGAGGAGGACGACCCCTCCTTGCGGGTATTCACGCGCAACAGCCTGCTGGACCATACGGTGCGCGAACGTGCGTCACAGGGCGTCAAGGGTGCGCGCAGCGCCCTGCACCTGATCCAGATCACGCCCGGCCTGAACGACCTGTATGCGGCCCATCTGCGGACCGAGGTCGCGATGACCCTGTTCAGCGCGGGTGAAAACCGCCTGGCGCTGAGCATCGCGCGCGAAGCATTCGAAACCTCTTCGGGGCGGCTCGGGCTGGCCGGATATGTCGCGGGGCTTGCCGCATGGCGGCAGGGACGCCCTGACGAGGCGGAACCCCTGTTCGAGGCGGCGTCACGCGCGCCCCTGACACCGGGCAGCATCCGTGCAGGCGCAGCCTTCTGGGCCGCGCGGTCGCACCGGGCGGTGGGCGATGTCGCGGCATATGAACCGTGGCTGCACCGCGCCGCCGCCGCCCCACACACATTCTATGGCCTGCTCGCCAGTCAGGCGCTGGGCCTGCACCATGCCCCCCCCACCCGCCATGGCGGCCCGATCGGCGATGCGGCGTCCATGACACTGGCCGATGACCGGCAGGCCCTGCATGCAGGCACACCGGTTCTGGGTGAAATCGACGTGGAAGCCGTCGCCGCGACCCCCGCCGGACGCAGGGCCTTCGCCCTTGCACAGGTGGGCGAGAACGCACGCGCCGAAGCCACCCTGCGCCGCCTGTGGCCCGATGTACAGAACGACGCCGCCCTGTGCCGCTCGCTCCAGCTTGTGGCGGACGCCATGGGCATGAAGGAACTGGCCTCACAGATGGCGCTGCTGATCCAGTCGCAGGATGGGGACCAGTCGGCCCACCAGACACGCTTTCCCCTGCCGCCGCTGCATCCGGACCACGGGTTCCGCATGGACCCGGCGCTGGTTTATGCGCTGACGCGGCTGGAATCGAATTTTGACGCCAACGCGGTTTCCGGCTCCGGGGCGCACGGGCTGATGCAGGTAATGCCGGTGACGGCGGGCTTTGTCACCCACAGCACGGGCACGGATAACGCCACACGGGCGGCCGGGCTGCATGATCCGGGGCATAACCTGGAGATCGGGCAGCTTTACGTCCTGTACCTGGCGCAGCTTTCGACCCAGCATCCGGGACCACATGCCCCGCCGGGGGGTGACCTGATCCGCATGCTTGCCAGTTACAATGCAGGACCATCCGCCATCGCCCGCCGCGCCGCCAATGGCACGGACGAAGCCGATGATCCGCTGCTGTATATCGAGCAGCTTCCCAATAACGAAACCCGCGACTATGTGCGTCGCGCCTTTACCTATCTGTGGATCTATGCCGACCGGCTCGGCCTGCCTTCTCCCTCCCTTGAAACGCTGGCCCGCAATGAATGGCCCGCCTTCAGCGCCGAACAGGGCCTTACCGGCCGGGGATCGCATACGATCCACTAACGCTGCCTGGAACACCCCGCTGATGGGGACTGATAAAAGCTTCTGGATGGCGCCTGCTTTCGGGTCGGCGCCATCTCTTTGCAAAGCCCTTTGAAAAAGCTTCACCAAAAACCTTTATGATTTCAGGGTGCTATCGCGCCTGACTTTTCAAACACTCTCTGAACGGGGCCATCGAATAATGGCATTCCCGATGCGTCGCCTTCTTTTCCAAATGATGGCGCATTGAGTGGATGCGATGCGGGAAAAGCATCACCCGGATTTTGCGTTGCTGTCGCGACGTTGCGGGATTGGGGTGCCGGGCCTGCCTTAATTTTCCGCCAGCACCTGACGGCTGGCGCGGACACGCACCACGCGCCGCCCCTCCATCTCCAGCACCTCGAACAGCCAGCCTGAAAACACGACCTTGTCCCCCCCGGCGGGCACACGCCGCAACAGGGCAAGGATCAGGCCGCCAAGTGTATGGTAGCTGCCCTCTGCCGGAAGGTCGGACAGGTCCAGCCTGTGCTTGACCTCATCGGCGGGCATCGACCCATCAAGCACCAGCACATTGTCATGGGCAATCCGCTGTGGCGGGGTACTGCCGGGTTCGTGCTGCTCCCCCACGATGGCGCCAAACAGGTCAGAGGATGTCACGATCCCCTCGAACGAACCATATTCATCCAGCACCAGCGCCAGCCCAAGCGGCGATGACCGCATCCGGTCCAGCATGTCGAATGCCGACAGCGTATCCGGCACGGAAATGGGACGTCGCAAGCCAGCCTCGACCGACGGGCTTTTACCATCAAGGAAGCGGTCCAGCATGTCCTTGGCAAGGATGACACCCACCGGGTTGTCCACACCACCATCACAGACAACAATGCGCGAATAGGTGGTGGAGCGCAGGATACGCAGCAGCTCTGCACGTGGGACATGCCGTTCGATCCAGCACAGTTCCGTGCGTGGCGTCATGATCGCACGGACCGGCCGGTCCGCCATGCGCAACAGGCGCTCGATCATGTCGCGCTCCTCCTGCTCCAGCACACCGGCCTGCGCACCTTCGGCGATATAGGCGCGCAGTTCCTCTTCCGTCAGGGCCGTGCCGGCGTTCGCACTGACACGCATCAGACGCAGCACCAGCCCCGATGCCCGCCCCAGCAGCCAGACCACCGGCCGCGATATCCATGCCAGCCCTTCCAGCGGCAGCGCAAGGCGGGTGGCGATCTGTTCCGGCTGGCGCAGGGCGATCTGCTTTGGCACCAGTTCCCCGCCCACCAACATGATGGCGGTGATGCTGCTGACGACCACGGTCATTGAAATTTCGCTGGCGAATGGGGCAAGCCGCGGGAAATGCAGCAGCCAGTGCGTCATCCGTGCCTCGATACTGGTGCCGCCGAACGTGCCCTCCAGAATCGAGACAAGGGTCATCCCGACCTGCACCGTCGGCAGGAACCCCTGCGGGTCATTCGCCAGCTTCAGGGCACGGTCGGCCCCCTTGACCCCGGCCTTTGACATGACCGCAAGGCGTGCGCGCCGTGCGGAAATCAGCGCCAGTTCCCCCATCGCAAAGACACCGTTGAGGAGGACAAGGCAGAATATGATAATCAGGGAGACAAGCATGATGCCGCGATCCTAGAGCATATCGCGCGCGACGATGACACCCGAAATTACGCATATGCCCAACCCGGACCGCAACAGTCCCGATTCGCAAGGCATGCCATCAGGGGGTGGATACAGAAATGGCGGGGACATGCCCCGCCATTTCCGGTACCTTATATCCTGTCCATGCCCGCATGGAGCGTGGAATCAGTCTGCGGCGGCGGCCGTTTCCGGCTGCGCGGACACCTTGTTCACGCGCGGCGGGGCGGCAGGCTTCTTACGGGCCGCCAGCTCTTCCATCTTTGCATCGACATGCTGCGTAAAGACGTATTCCGCCGGACGCTGGTTCGCCAGCGAGATTTCCGGCACCATCGGCTTTTCGGTTTCCGGCCCGAACAGCGCGACCTTGGCGATGTGCCACGGACGACGCACCGCATCCATCACCGCCGTCGATTCGTAGCCCGAATGGACCATGCAGTCGGCGCACTTTTCATAGTTGCCGGTGCCGTACGAATCCCAGTTGGTGTCGGCCATCAGCTCTTCAAAGCTCTTGGCGTAACCTTCACCCAGCAGGTAGCACGGGCGCTGCCAGCCAAAGACGTTGCGCAGCGGCTTGCCCCACGGGGTGCAGTGATACTGCTCGTTCCCGGCAAGGAAGTTCAGGAACAGAGGCGACTGCGTAAAGCGCCATTTCTTGCCCTTGCCCAGGCGGAAGATGTCGCGGAAAAGCTGCTTCGTCTTCTGACGGTTCAGGAAGTGTTCCTGATCCGGCGCACGCTCATACGCATAACCCGGCGCGGTCATGATGCCGTCCACGCCCATCGCCATCACTTCATCAAAGAAGGTGGCGACGCGCTTGGGATCGGCGCCATCGAACAGGGTGCAGTTGATGGACACCCGGAAACCGCGTGCCTTCGCCTTCTTGATCGCCGCGACGGCACGTTCGTACACGCCTTCCTGACAGACGGAGGCATCATGCATCGCCGGGTCGCCATCAAGATGCACGTCCCATGAGAAGAAGGGGCTGGGCTCGTAATCGTCGAGCTTCTTTTCCAGCAGCAGCGCATTGGTGCAGAGATAGACGTATTTCTTGCGCGCGATCAGTTGCCGGATGATTTCCGGCATTTCCTTGTGCAACAGCGGTTCGCCACCGGCGACGGCGATGACGGGGGCGCCCGCCTCCGTATCCGCATCAAGGCATTCCTGCACGGTCATGCGCTGGTTCAGGATCTGCGCGGGGTAGTCAATCTTGCCGCAGCCCGCGCATGCAAGGTTGCACCGGAACAACGGTTCGAGCATCAGCACAAGCGGATAGCGCTGGCGGCGCGTCAGATGCTGTTTGACGACGTAGGCGCCCACCCGGACGGCCTGCATAATAGGAACGGCCATGAAACCTCTGCTCCTGCACCGGCGGCGTGACGCCGGTCTTGATTCCAAATCATGTAGTCCGGACTATGGACACGTCCGATCGCAAGAAAACAACCCCGATAACTGTCAGCCGTGCATCAAGAACATGGCGAGGTTGCGGAGTTGTTACGACACATGAACACTTTGGCGACTGTATAGGACGAAAAACATCCTGTATTCAATTGCAATCATGTACGGTGTGGCGAATTCACCACACATGCCGATTTAGTATTTATCCACTCTTGCCATAACGTGCGCAAGGCGCGAACACCTTGCGGTCGTCATGAATGACCATGACCATGCCGCAAGATACCCGATCGCCACCACCGCCCCCAGATCCGGGCGGCGCATGGTGCCGGGCATAAGGCGGCCGACCAAGAAACCGGTTCAGGGTCTGACCCGTTTCCCCGGACAGACCCCGACAAAACATAAATGGACGCGACCATCATGGACCAGCCGAAGGCAGCCCCCCAGCACGACGCCCCCCCGTCTGCGGCCTCCCCTACGGCGTCCGTGGGTGCCGCACCAACGTCCCCCGACACCACCTCACAGGTTCCCCCCCAGTCGGGCACCCAGGCGGACACCCGGTCTGACGCGTGGGGATCGATCCCGACGCTGGGCCGTTTTGCGCAGCTTGA
>NZ_BANE01000092.1 GCF_000964405.1 Novacetimonas hansenii JCM 7643 | reverse complement strand
GCTAAGGAATTGAATCCAGAACCTTCTCCCGCTTCGGGCAGCGATGATTATCTGTCCCGTCTGAACGAGGCCCAGCGACAGGCTGTCACGCACGGAACCGGAGTCTCGGCAGGCGGGGCGGATTCATCCCCGCTGCTGGTCATCGCCGGAGCTGGTTCGGGCAAGACCAACACGCTGGCCCACCGGGTCGCCCATCTGATCGCTTCGGGGGCTGATCCGCGCCGCATCCTGCTGCTGACCTTCTCGCGCCGGGCCAGTGTGGAGATGACGCGCCGGGTGGAACGCATCTGCAAAACCGTGCTGGGCGACAAGGCCGGACCTCTGGCCGACGCGCTGGCCTGGGCCGGGACGTTTCATTCCATCGGTGCCCGGCTGCTGCGGGAGTACCGCAGCGTTTTTACGTGCATGGCCAGCACAGTCGGGGCGACCGGCATGTCTATGCCTCGCGCACCCGCTTTATCGACCGGGATATGCTGCCTCTGTTCCAGTCCGTGGCCTGGCCTGTCGTGAAACCGGAGGAACAGGCCCGGCAGGAGGCGGTGAAGTCGGTGCGGATCGATATGGCGGCCAGATTAAGCGGCATGTGGTCGTAAGGGAGCAACGGGGATGTGCAATCTCTATTCCATGACCTCGAACCCGCAGGCGATCCGCGAGATCGCGAAAGTCCTTGAGGATCGCACGGGCAATCTTCAGTCGCTGCCCGAGATCTATCCGAACACCATGGCGCCGATCGTGCGGAACGGAGAAGGCGGTCGTGAACTCGTCATGGCGCGCTGGGGCATGCCGACACCGCCCGGTTACCTGAAAGGCCATAAGGTGGATCGGGGTGTGACCAATATTCGCAATCCGACCTCGACATGGTGGAAGCGCTGGGAAGGGGTGGAGCACCGCTGTCTGGTGCCGTTGACCGCCTTCTCGGAACCAGAGCGTTTGCCTGATGGGAAATCACAGCCTGTGTGGTTTGCCCGCAGCGACGGAGAGCCGCTGGCCTTCTTTGCCGGGATATGGTGCCGATGGACGTCGGTGCGGAAACTGGCGGATGGCGAGACGACGGACGATCTGTTCGGGTTCCTGACCACAGAGGCGAACCGGGAAGTGGATGCGATCCATCCGAAGGCCATGCCCGTCATTCTGACGCGGCCGGACGAACTGGATGTGTGGATGAACGCCCCGGTGGCGGAGGCTCTGCGTCTTCAGCGGCCTCTGCCGAATGGTGTGTTGGTACGTGTTGAAGTCCTGCGTTCTTTGCAATGACAGCCATGAGGGCAAAAGAGGACTTTCTCCTTTCGCCTTCGTAGCATTCATGAAACTGCCTATCGGACGAAACTAAACCGGACGTTCATGCGATCAGAATTCAACGTTTCAGAGGGATCATGTATCTCCTAAGCCTCAGCTAGCGCGGGAATATCGTGATCGTTAATCCGAATACTGTCCTGATCCTTGCAATCTTCAAAGCGTTTAGCTGTTTGGTTCAAATATTTAGCTGCCCACAGATACTTCTGAAGGATACCTAGATTTTCACTCGCTGCGGTTGCGTTAGCAACAATGTGATTTTTTACACGTTTTAGAAATGCAGGAAACTCTTCGTATTCATCCATTTCGTCCCGGAACGCATACAGATAGTCAACATAGTGCAAGCCATCATCGCCGCGTCGAAGCAATTTGCGGACGCTCTTCAATTCTTCGTCTGGGGTGTGATCTTCGTTCCTAAGGCGCGCGTCTGTCTTTAAGGCATCAATAGTTATTGGATCGATGACAATGCGGGGGTAGTTGGCGAACTTTGATTCCAGATCGTAGGCTTGGATCATGGCCGGTCCGAATAAAACGTTGTCTCGTAGGTAGAGTTTACCGGCAGTGAGGCCTCCGCGGATGAATATTCCTTGGTTTACCAATTCAGCCTGCGCATGCACTAGGTTCAGCAGTTCATGGAATAAGGATCCATCATGGATCTCGGCGTCATACGGTCGAACTCGCACGACACTGTCGGAAAAGAAGGAGGTGCGCGTCCAAGGGGTATCATGGTCAAAATCGAACCCGTCTTTCCGTGCAAGTTCCTCTTCATCCGATCCAGCATGCCGCTGAACTAAGTTGACAATCTCCTGAATCTCTTCGGGAGAACGCTCACGGACGATATTTCTGAAACCAAGGATATCGATAAATGTCACAATACAGTCACGATAGGAGGCTGCTTTACTTTTTTCCTTTTTAACTCTTTTAATCATTCGATTGTTCCACCCTGCCGTGAATATACGAGTATAAATATGGGCTTAATGTCCTTTATTTTTCGTTTGGAAATAGTTCAATCCCAAAACCAACAAGGCCAAATCTACGAAATAATGGTGTTATTTTATGAGTCAATCATAGAAAACAATTATTGCCATCTCAAACCTTAATTGACCTGTATCTATATCACAACACCTGTTTTCTGGTGCGCTCGCTGCAGACATCTTTGCATGCGATCTCTCTGGATCCCACCATGCGGGCTCTGGGTCATATCAGAGCCGCCGTGTGGATGAGTCGCCTTCAACGTGTCCTGGCACATCAAATGCAAGTAAGGTCAGCTTCAGCTTACGGCTTGCGTCATCGATGCGCGCGAACGTGAACGCAAACTCCGTTTCGCCGCACTTGCCGTCGAAGCTGGTGCATTGCGGGTGCTTCTCCACGGTCGGACGAATCTTCTCCAGCACATTCGAAAAGGAACGGTTGCGGTTGAATAGAAGAATCGCCGCCTTGGTGTCCCGCCAGCTGAGATAGCCCAGCACCTGATCAATGGCTTCGGACAAGGCTTTCTCGCCTTTCCAGATTTTGCATTCGCCGATGAAGATGTTGCGCCCCTGCGAGGTAATCAGGATGTCAGTCTTACCGCCATAATTGAAGACCTCTCCGCGTGCCTCGCCTTCAAATTTTGCATTGAGCGGTACGAGGAACTGGAAGCGCAGCGTTTCCTCATCCATGTCGGCATAGGCATGGGGGCTACGTTCCATGACTTCTGCCATCTGCTGCAAGGTGTCGAGGATATCGCGGTAGATGGCATCGCTCAAGGCTGGCTCAGGCGGCGCGACCGGTCGTGCTTGCGGCAGCTGCGGGGCGATTTTCTTGCGGGACGCAACTGGTGCTGCGAAGGTGGCAGCGCGGTCATTACGCTGCTTAAGGGCGAATTTGAGCCCGGACGCAACGGCCCCGGTCTGGTCGGCACGGGCGCGCCGAGCCTTTACATTGCTATCGACGACCGCAGAGATGGATTCGTTCCAGCCCACCACGGCGGGACGCAGCCAGCCCAGATGCTCATCGAGGTCCTTAAGGAACCGCTCAAACGTGGCATTGACCTGGTCAGCAGTTGGCTGGCGCTCCACCATTGTTGTTGCGATGATGGTCCCTTTAACTGTCCCGCGCGGTGGGTTCATGTTGAAGGTGGACCCCCGGCAGAAGAACAAGTCTTTGTCGCCGGTGAAAGGTATTTCGAGCGTGTAGCGCTGAGCGTCCACCGACACGGCGCCGCCGTCGTAGCCTCTGTGGAAACCACCGTACCGCCCGACTTGCATCTTCGTGCGGCCTTCATCGATGCTCGGCTCGCCTAGTTCGATCATTTCCAGCTGATATTTCTGCTTCATGTAACTCTGAAGTTCGGCCAGATCGGTATTGAGCAGACGACTGTCCGACATGGCATCTAACTCTTTCAGCAGTGCTGCCCGCTGGTTCTCGATAACCAGCGATAAGTCGTACTTACAAAAAAGCAGTTCGTCAGCCATCACTTATTACCCCTTACTTGAGTAATATCAGAACATATGGAAAACACGAAATGCATAGATGGAACTGGTGCCCATCCCAATGTAAGGGGCCGCATGCAACCGAACGGCAGGTTTTGGTTGAAGCGGACTGATACGCCGGATACTCCGAATGGCGGGCGTTGAGTCGATAGCTGTCATGAACGTGCATGCTGCGAATGGCTGGCTTATGTCACCCTTATCCCGATACCCGACTATCTGCTTCCCCCCAAGGCCGCCTGTCTGCTCAGTAATATGGAACCAGACGGGTGGCAGTCGCCTCATGTCGGACACACATACGGTTAGGAGAGTTTCCCAAAAGCTGACCTGAATCACACAACGCTCTTCTGGTAACTATGGATAGTTGACTTACGTGCGCATTCAACCGGTTGAGGTTCGGATCTCATCAGTCAATCCACGTCGGAACCAGCTGAGAACTATGTTTACGCCATAGCCCTCTAAAGCCCGCTTTGGCGGACGATCTGCTCCGTGAGTTCAAGAGTATCAAGGGGGCGGCGTTATTACCTCGAAGAATATTCTCCGAAATTGCCATGAATAAAAATGTGGAATATCTTAGCTTGAGAGCTAAGGAAAGAATTTGCGATGCACCTGACTATGTTGATGATGGCGAGTTTGCGTGCTGATGGTCCCTATGTCAGATAACGTTCCGAATCCTCCTGTATCGCCTCCGGTTCCGCCTGCATCTTCTGCATCGCACCAAGTTCCGCCACCGCCACCGCCACCGCCACCACGAACATTTCGATTTATCCGGTCGTCCGATGTGCCAATGCCTCCCCTGATTTGGGGTAAGGACGAGGAGCAGGTTCGCAAGGCTGTCGGAGAAGCGCTGAACGCCCGTAACGTAGCGTTCTTACTCGGTGCCGGCTGCTCGTCGATGCGGGTAAAAGGCAAGGAATGCGGCATTCCGACCATGGCTCCGTTGGCCAAGACTTTTTGTGCGCACCCAACAATCGAATTTGATGAAAACTTAGATCGGGTTGAACCACCGAAGTGGGCGCTCGTTGCAGATGACGTTGAGTTCCTCGGTAGGTTGGGGGCAAAACTCAAAGGGACAGAATACGAGAAAAACCTTGAGCGGCTCATGGAGCTCCTGCACAGTCTTCGTTTCGTCTTTGCACGGAGCGACATCGCCGAGCATGTCGAGCGAAAGGCCAAAATCGAGGGCCTGATCGGCAAAGTGCAGAATTTTTTGTGGGAGCACTGCACCGATGGCGCATTCGCCCACGGCGATGGTTCGGTCCTCGCGCTCTACGAGTCATTTTATCGCAAGCTGGTGATGCGCGATCGCTCGCTTCCTAGGCCTTGGGTGTTCACGACCAATTACGATCTTTTCAACGAGCGGGCGATGGACCGGCTCGGTGTGCCCTATGCTAATGGCTTTTCCGGAGTTGTAGAGCGTCGCTTCAATCCGGCGACCTTTCGATATGCCCTTGCTGAACAGCTTGACCTGTCCAACAGGAAGTGGACTGCTGTCGATAGCTTTATCTATCTCTGCAAGCTCCATGGATCGATCAGCTGGACGGAGGATGACCATGGTCTGTTCCCCATCAGGGAGACTGTACCACAGGACGTCCCCGGCAAGGTCATGATCTACCCGACCCCGGCGAAGCAGAATTCGAGCCTGGGGTCGCCATACGCCGATCTCTTCAGGGAATTCCAATCACGAATCGTCCGCGAGCAGAGCGTGTTGATCACAGCTGGGTTCGCGTTTGGCGACGAGCACCTCAACAACATCATCTACCAGGCGCTTACCATTCCTACCTTCAGGTTGATCGTCTTCGCAGACCCGGATTCAACGGGAGAGATAGCCAAGCTCATTGCCCTGAAAGATCCCCGCATCTGGATCATCGGGGGGGATGGACCGGTCGAAGGTTCACGAGCTCACTATTTCGATACCATCGTCGAGCATTTCCTGCCTCAAAGACCCCCAGAGCGGATCGATGATGCGGTGAGGCTCGTGCTGGAGACCTTCGGCCGTAAGTCTGGCGAGGTTGAAAATGGGATCTGATGACCGCCGGAGGGCGATTGGCAAAGTCACCTCGGTTTCAGCAGACCGGTTCGTTATCGAGATGCTGGGCGGAACCGACAACTTCACGGTGGTCGGCTTTGACGACGTACACTATGTCGCCCGCCTTGGCTCATTCTTGATGATACCGGCGCAGTCGGAATACGTCGTGGCCGAGGTTGTCGGCTTGCGTGAGAAGGATATGGCCAGCGACGGGACTGGAGAGTTCGACAAGGCAAACTCGGCGAAATACCTCGACGTTGTCCCAGTCGGGATGTTGCCTGCTACTGGAGAAGGCAAGTTCAGATTCGGCGTGTCCATCTTCCCGTCGCTTTATTCCGACGCACTCTATGCGCTCGACGGAGAGTTGGATCGCATCTTTGACACAGAGACCGTCGCAATTGCTTCGATCGGCTTTGAAGGGGCGGACTGCGTGCCCAACGATGCGACGCGCTTCCGTAATCTCGGCATAGGCCAATCGGTGGTGTTCGAGGATTATAAGGTCAAGGTCAGGATTGACGACTTTTTCGGCGGGCATGTCGCGGTATTGGGCAATACGGGTAGCGGAAAATCCTGCACTGTGGCTTCTGTCCTTCAGGCGCTGTTTGAGAAGTCTGACGAGCACCATGCCCGCGGCGCCACCTTCGTGGTATTCGATGTCAATGGTGAGTATCATCAAGCGTTCGGGGAGATTCCAAATAAAACGGATATCGGTGTGAACCGACTCATCCTTGATGGAACTGCGGAGGTAGGGCGCTTCCGCCTTCCCCACTGGTATCTCGACCTCTCCGAATGGGAACTACTGCTGCAGGCGAGCGAGAGGACGCAGGCGCCAATCCTACGCATGGCGCTGGGGCTGGCAACATTGTTCGGCACTGCCAACTCGGCACAGCTCAATAATATTCGCAATCATATCTTGGCGACCTGCATCACCCTTATTTTGGGAGACGAAACCTCGCCAGGAGCAAAAAGGACTCGCATTTGCGGTATTTTGCAGCGGTTCCAGACCGCAGAGATTACTCCGCACACGCTACTTCCAATGATAACCGTCAATTACGGCGATATGAAGGGATTGGACGCGGCATATCAATTCTTGGCTGGAGGCGGCCGAAATCCGGGCTTTATCATTCCAGAACTCAATCTGCCGGATTATGATGGTACCCCATTCGATTTCGCTGTTCTAGGTGACGCCATCGACTTGGCGCTGCTCTACGAGGAGGCCCACGGCAACCGACAGATCCGTGACTACTGCTCACAGATGGTCACGCGCTTCAAGGCGTTGCAAGATCGCGCCGACTACCAGTTCCTAAGGCATGAGGCTGCCGCAGCCTGCGACCGTGAGAGCTTCCTAGCGAAGTTGCTTGGTCTTTCGCCGTTGGCTGGCGGCAGACTGACGAAGTCGGCCCAAATTGTCATTATCGACATGAATGCTGTCGAGGACGAGGTTGTCGAACTGGTTAGCGCCGTCATCGCACGCATGGTGCTTCGGCTCTTGCGCCAGGCCGAACCGCGTAACCGCTTCCCAGTCCATCTCCTTCTAGAAGAGGCACACCGTTACGTCGCCTCGACGCCCTCAAGACATGCGGTTGATGCCAGTCGGATTTTCGAGCGCATCTCGAAGGAAGGCCGAAAATATGGTCTCTTTCTGCTCGTGGCTTCGCAGAGGCCGAGCGAATTGTCGAAAACCGTGCTATCTCAATGTTCGAATTTCGTTGTCCACCGGATCCAGAACCCTGACGATCTTTCCCAAATCAGGCAAATGACGCCCTTCATCTCGGACAGCGTCCTTCGACGGTTGCCCTCGTTGCCCAAGCAGCACGCGCTGGTGTTCGGAAATTCGGTCAATCTGCCGACGACCTTCAAGGTACGCCGTGCCGACCCGCTGCCCGCCAGTGATGATGCCAAGATCGTTGACTTGTGGTTCCATGAAGCGGGGCGCCCCACCTCGCTTCGTCTGTCTCCGCCACTCCCTCTGCCCCCGTCGCCTCCAGCCCCGCTTCCACCTTCTTCCCGCCAATCCGGCGAATAACGATGGATAGCGCCTCTGCTGCGGAAATGATCGCTAGGCTTGAGGCGAACGGCGACTACAGGGTGCTTCGTCGCCTTCGACCCCCTAAAACGTTGAGAGAGGCCCCGTTGGGCACCCGACGCGCTATTCTGGTGGATGTGGAGACCACCGGTCTGGACTGTGAGAAGGATGAGATCATTGAACTTGCGATGGTCCCCTTTTTCTACACCCATTTTGGCGAAATCGTCGGCATAGGCGCTCCGTTCGAAGGCCTCAGAAAACCTGCCAAGCCGATTTCAAGTGAAGTAACCAAGCTGACGGGAATCGATAATGCGATGGTGGAAGGGAAGGCTATCAACCCGGACGAGGTCGCAGCGTTTGCCGGAACCAGCCTTGTCGTTGCCCATAATGCGGCGTTCGACCGGCGCTTTCTTGAGCGCTTCTGTCATGCATTCGCGGGAAATCCGTGGGCATGTTCCATGAGCGAAGTGAAGTGGTTCGACGAGGGCTTCGAAAGCTCCAAGCTCGCTCTTCTGGCGATGAGCAGTGGCTTCTACTATGACAAACACAGGGCTGTCCACGACTGCTACGCGACGCTCGAACTTCTTTCACGTACCCTCCCGGTGAGTGGGGGACAAACGTTCCCAGCTTTGCTCGCCTCAGCCAGAAGGAAGACCACACGCTGTTGGGCAGAAGGTTCTCCCTTTGACTCGAAGGATGTTCTCAAACGGCGCGGATATCGCTGGAGCGGCGGAGAGGACGGCACGCCGCGCTCATGGTGGATTGATGTCCCCGATGCAGACTTCCTAACTGAAAAGGCATTCTTATGTGCCGAGATATATAAGCGCGATGCGACGTTTCCGACCGCGGAGATCACGGCATTCAATAGGTATTCCGAACGGGTTAGACCGGTGACATGATTGGTGCGATCTGAACCGCTCCGCTTTTCCCAGAGCCTTCAAATCTGCAGTGGCGGGGGATGTCCGCTCACGCCTCATGTCGGTTATCCACGCGGTCGGGAGAAATTCCCGAAACCCGACATTTTTTCCGCAAACAACGCCGTTGCTCGGCAACGAGGAGGCGATTTTTCGTGATTATTATGGAGCGTTAACCGTCGAGCGGGATACGTCTAAAGTATGAGTGAAGGGGGGCGTCGATTACCAGGCCGAGTCGCTTTAGAGCACTCTGCATGCGCCTTACTGCGGAAGTCGCGCGCTACTGAACAGAAAGCATCGAGGATTAATTTTTGGACCGTATGATCGGTTCTGACGCTGTCCAAAAAAATATCCGCGCTAGAGGAATTGGGGATTTATTCATGAAGGAATTTATCGATGAGCTTCTATCCACCGGAATAAGGGAGAATACCATTGACCTATCCTCAAAGCGTGGTGGAGATGATAAATTTTATCCTTGAAAATGGAAGACTTACTACAGGTCTGTAAACTATCCACGATATGGCGTCTTGCTCGCATATGAAGATGACAATAGCAGTCTCGATGTTCTTCTTCAAAAATTAAATAAATAATTACAGAATTATGCGGAGTTGCGTTCACTTGGCTACGATGTCCCAGTTACATGCAATGAAGGCATAAAAATTCAAGATCACCTTAGAACTCCAAGGGAGGCTGCTGCAATAATAGTAGAACACATTTCAGGCGCAGGACCGTACAAAGCAAAGACTGAAATTGGTGCCATAAGAAAAATTGTGTCCCAAAAACCGGCTCTCAAAAACTTATATGACGCAGCTTGGAAGAAAATATCGGGAGCTGCACAGAAAATAATTCCAATGGATCTTCAGGTAATCGTGGAATATAACGGCCGAATTGTTACGATAGATCCGGAGAAGATAGGAGGTGGCGGAATACTAGATGGTCTATAGGTTCAGATCGAACTTCCGGGAACTGTTCTAGACCAGATTTTCTGATGTGGCATACTCGGTGATTGTAGTCATTAAAGCGATGTGACTACTATTCAATGTTTCTTTCTCTTGTAAGGCCATATATCCAAGGATACGATACTGCGAATCTCGCTTGACATTACTTGTATTGGAGGATCTTTGCCGTATGACGGGCGCAATGACATTATCACTATGTCAGTTAAGATCCTAATCCGTTGAGGTGAGTTTAGGTTTTGACGCAACTTTAGACTTTGGTTTTTCAGACTCGGATTTCGATGGAAGAAGCGGGGCTAAGTAATGAGCCAGGGTAGTATCCAACCGATAGCGGGACATTGGCCCTAAGATTCGCGTGGCCTTTCGAAGTTGGCGATAAACCTTGGCTAACCAAGGTAGCTCGGTCGCGCACACTTCGGCAGAGTGGCCTCTTTCATAACGTGTGGCCAAACCTTGAATTACCATAATTTGCGTATTTGGTTCGAGAACTAATAACGTCTGAGCAAAGGCTGCGGGGGCAATGTGCTGTAATAGTGACACGTTCCAATATACGCTGCAGTTTGGGGAGTTGTTGATCGTCGTTTGCTGGGTGAATTGTTCTGGGTCGGCTTTGAGCATATCGTGCAGTTCTGCAGCGAGAGCAGGGAGTTTTCTGCTCCAGGCCTTGTTTATCGAGGTAGTAAGATAAGTCTCTAAGTTCTTAAATTCAGGGGTATTTACATCGGTGTAGCCTAAGCCGCCGTAGCCAGTGTCTGTTCTGAAACCCTTTGAGAAGGCTGTGGTCAACACTAACTTATTATTAGCCACGAGGTCATCGACATAAGCCCGACAAGCTTTTTGGGTTTGCGCAAGTGTTTTGCCGTAGCCGATACGGGCAGCATGTAGGAGGATTCCGAAAACATGCATAATAATAGGTGCCTCGACGAATGCATATGCAGCGAAATCTCTTTCCAAAGCAGCCATTGATTGAGCGTATTCCGCGTCCGTGCTGCGATAGCCATACCAAGCACGTCGCCAGCTTGGTTCAGTGTCGATTGATATAAATGGTGGCGAACGGTCAAGGCTGGCTTGAACTGCTGAAGGTTCGACGTAACCACGCGCCAGAAGGCTGTCGATTAAATCGGGATCGAGGCTGGTCGGACAAAGATCAATGTCCGGATAGCGGTCCTCACTCAGTTCTAGCGGCGACTTCTCTCTGTCTTTGCCATGTCCGAGAAGTCGAGAAAGACGGTTGGTTTTGAGGTTCTGTAATTGCTCTTTAGGAAGTCTTCCTGTCCGAACATCAATAGAGAGAGCTAAGATGGCTTGGAGCATCCTAACCAATTCCGATGTATGAGTGAGATCTGTTGGACGAAAGTTCTTGGCTATACGCTCGAAGTCCCACAACGCTTGTTTTAGGACCCGCAGGTTATTTGCTTGGGACTGAGAGAAAACGTCTAATACCTGTGCTTTTGACTGCTCTAAAAACTGGGCAGTCCACGGATCAGCGACCAGTTTGAGTAGTTCTGGATACGCCGCCTCGACCGAAGGTACTATCGCCAGACTTTGGCCGATTAGTTTTTCCTTGATGCGCTTGAAATCAACATCGTCTTTTTCAATCTCAGCCTCATTGGCTAGGATTATAACTTTGATGTCTTCATGTTCGACGAATGCATTGATGTAGCCGAGCACGTGTGCAGGTTTCATAGCAGTGCGTTCAAGGTCATCAAACACTAGCAACTGATTCTTGGCGTTTTTGGTGAAATCCGTAAAATCAATTTCGGGTATACCGATGTTGATCGAACCATCGTCCTTACCATCATTGTTAAGGTCAATTTTAAGTGCGCCCTTCAAAAATCCTCTAGCTATAACACCGCCAAGTTTGGTGTATTTCGACGACAAAACTGGGTGAAGTTGTCGATATATCTGATCGTCGATTTCGCTCGTCGAGGAGACTCCGTAAAGGCTGACATAGATGTAGGACTGCCCGCAATCGGCCAGATAGGTTTTCAGGAAATGTGTCTTTCCAGCGCCCCACGGACCGGTGAGGAGCACCGCGTAATTCAAGGGGGCAGCAGATGAACGATAGGAGTCCAAAAAAACTCGAACAGCTGTATTAGGGTCGACCACGTTAGGAGTGTTGCTCATGCATTATATCATAGCAGCCTCTTACCCGACATAAAACATGAAGAAGTAGCGCTCCCATTGTTGTCACCCCAGCAATTCATGCTGATTTGGCGCCAGATGATGGCGTCGGAAAGCAAAATGTCCGTTCGTAAAAGGTGTGTTTCCAACAGCGAGCATTCCACTTCCCCCCCCCCCCATAGTAAACATTTTTCTGCC
>NZ_BANE01000093.1 GCF_000964405.1 Novacetimonas hansenii JCM 7643 | reverse complement strand
AAAAGCTTCACCAAAAACCTTTATAATTTCAGGGTGTTATCGAGGCTGACTTTTCAAACAGTCTCTTGGGCGTGAAATCCGCACGAGCGATCTTGTTTTTTGAAAATATGGTGCCGGGTGAGGGATTTGAACCCCCGGCCTTCGGTTTACAAAACCGCTGCACTACCACTGTGCTAACCCGGCGACTGACCCTGGGGACAGGGCAGTGTCACGATGGGAACGACCATGTGCCGCCCCATTGTCCGGCCCGCGATGGGGCCATGGCGTTCTTTTTGCCTATATCGCCACGTATGGTCAAGCAGGGATTCCATACCATCATGGATCAATGCCCTGCCTTCAGGCGCGCGGCCCAGACCGCCCGGATCCAGGCACGTTCGGCAGCACTCAGTTGCCCCGCCCCCCGTATGCCTGTTGCCCGTGTGGCTGTCGCCTGTTTACCCGTGCCACGTCGGCCCACAGCGGCCTGATGGCGTCTTGCGGCCTGCGGACGCCCCGCAACTGGCGCCTTGCCCGACGCAGGATTGTCCTGCATCTGCCGGATGGCCTGCGCGCACAATGACTGCTTGCCCACCCCGGCCTCAATCGTCGGCAGCAGCGCCACCGGCGTCACCACGCCAAGCAGGACAGACCCCACCGCACGGGCGATCGTTTCCGTGCCCGGCACGATGGAAGGTTTTTTCAACAGACCGGTAATATGCAGGGTCCCCGGAAAGGAGCCCACCGCGAAATGGCGTGAATCCGTGCTGAGGGCATAATCAATCGTATTGTTGCGGAAATCGAGGCTTCCCTTGCCAACCGTGCGGGTGTCGCCCGTCTCGATCAGGAAGGTGCGCGTATCAAGCACCCCCTGCCGCAACGGCATATCCGCGACCATGCATTTGAGGTCGGTCTTGGCAGGCAATCCAAGAATGGACAGCAACGCCTTGCCAAGTTCCAGTCCCAGCAGATCCGGCAGCACGGCGGAAATATCTCCCCCCTGGTCAAGCGCGACCGTCATGCCGCCATCGCCATTGGCGACGATACCCGCAAGCGAGGTCCCCGTCCCATGAATCGCAAGATGACCACCAAAGATGCCGCTCCCCTGGAACCGTCCGGCAGCCTGCATCAGGCGCGACAGGTTGATACGCACAAGGTCGATGCCGATCCGTGCCTCCACCGCGTCACCATGTGGGGTAAAGGTGCCATTGCTGGCCAGAGTGCCTGACCCCACCGCGAAATTCAGATGGTGGACATCAATGACGCCGTCACGGATATCAGCCAGCACATCGATATTGTCCAACGGCGTATGCCGGTTTTCGATATGATCCCCGTGATAGGCGAAATGCACATTCGTCGCACGCAGCCTTGGCATGTTGATCGGCGTGCTGGGCAACACGGCATTACTGCTGGCATGGGCGCGGGCCTCTGCCTGCTGCTGCGCGGTGGAAGGCCTGTCCCCCGGCGTCGCGCCGAAAAAACCACCAAGGTCAGCAAGGTCCACACGTCGCGAATGCAGGTCAGCATCCACGAACGGCACCGCCTGGTGCGGGTCAATCGACAGGTTGCCGCCCAGATCGCTGGAACCGACATGCCCGTCAAGGTCGCGGAAACGGATATGCGCGGCACTGTAATCAAGGTTTCCCACCACGCGATAGGGCGGGGTCTGCGGGATGACCACCCCCGTCAGAGGATATAGGAGCGACATATCCGGTCCGGCGAGGGACAGCCGCAGGCGCGCCCCGGCAAGGGTCAACGGATCATCAATGGTTCCACGCAGGGTCAGGCGGGTCGCGCCATGGCGTATATCGAGGTCAACCGGATACGGCTGCGTGCGATTTTGCAACGATACCAGTGTCCCGCCGGAAAAATGCCCGGTTATCGCCTGCCGGACATAGGTACCCTGCGCATCCACCAGCAGGCGGGCATCCTGCCCATTGGCGGGGTCGGTCGTGCGGACCGCCCCCCGCATGTCGGTATGCAATCCGGCATGCACGACATGCAGTTGCCCGTTGGCAATACGGATCGCGCCGATACGCGGGATTGTCGTGGCGTCGCCATCCGTGGTGGCCGACGCCCCCTTTGACGGCGTGCCCCCTCCTGTCATGGCGTCCGGCTGTGCGGTGGTGGTTGATGTGGCGCCATCCGCCTTTGACGTCCCCGTTGTCCCTGTTGCCTTTACTGCCGCTGATGCCGCATCTGGCGTTTTCGTCCCCTTTGTGCCGGGATCGGGTTTTATGTCGGGGGCGGAAAAATCGTAATTCGTGCTGCCATCCGCGCGTTCGCGGATTTCCACCACCGGGGTATCCAGCGCAATCAGCGGCAGATCCAGACCGCCCCCCCACAACAGCGGCCACCAGCGGATGGAAACATCCAGACGCCGCGCCGTGGCAAATGGCGGCAGGTCGTCAAAACCCGCAGGCTGTTCGATGCGCACATCATCCGCCCCGACCCGAATGACCCGGCCGGGATGGACATGCAGATGCGCGATCGTGACCTTGCGATGAATCGCAGCCCCCGCCCGGCGTTCAACCAGCGGGATGAACCAGTCCCATGACCACAAGATGACCAACGCAAGCACCGCGACACACAGGCTGCCGGCCAGGATCGCACGCACGGGGGGCACCGCACGCCCCTGGCGGGATGGGGGGGATGGCTGTGTGCGTACGATTCGATTGCCTGTATCGGTCATGCCTGCCCTTTCTTCCGGATTGATCCGAAACGCCTGCCATTGCACAGAGTTGCGGGACACATCCCCCCACCCCCTTTCGCACCACACGCACCGCGTGAAACAACGGGGTGGCGTGGAACTGTGCGGTCCTGTAATTGCCGTGTAGTCATATCCATATCGTCAACTGGCTGTCCCACATACCGCAGAAAGGTTTACCGATGCCTGCCTATCGTTCCCGCACCACGACACATGGCCGCAACATGGCCGGTGCGCGCAGCCTGTGGCGTGCGACCGGCATGCAGGACCAGGATTTCGGCAAACCGATCATCGCGGTGGCCAATTCGTTCACGCAGTTCGTGCCCGGTCATGTCCATCTGAAGGATCTTGGCCAGCTTGTCGCCGGTGCAGTGGCCGAAGCCGGGGGGGTCGCACGGGAATTCAACACCATCGCCGTGGATGACGGCATCGCCATGGGCCATGGCGGAATGCTCTACAGCCTGCCGTCGCGCGAACTGATCGCGGACGCGGTGGAATATATGGTCAACGCGCATTGCGCCGACGCACTGGTCTGTATCAGCAACTGCGACAAGATCACGCCGGGCATGCTGATGGCGGCGATGCGGCTGAACATCCCCACGATCTTCGTTTCTGGCGGGCCGATGGAAGCAGGAAAGATCCTGAACGAAGGCGTCGAGCGGCGCGTAGACCTCATCAGTTCCATGGTCGCGGCGGCGGATACCCGCATCAGCGATGACCAGTCACAGCAGATCGAACGCTCTGCCTGTCCGACCTGCGGATCGTGCTCTGGCATGTTCACTGCCAATTCCATGAACTGCCTGACCGAGGCGCTCGGCCTTGCCCTGCCCGGCAATGGCAGCCTGCTTGCGACACATGCCGACCGGCGCGACCTGTTCCTTCAGGCCGGGCGACGCATCGTCGAACTGGCACGGCAATGGTACGAACATGATGACGCCACCGCCCTGCCACGCGGGATTGCGACCCTGGCTGCCTTTGAAAATGCCATGTCCGTCGATATCGCAATGGGGGGGTCGACCAATACGGTGCTGCATCTGCTTGCCGCCGCGCATGAAGGCAAGGTCGCGTTCACCATGGCCGATATCGACCGCCTATCGCGCCGGGTGCCGAACCTGTGCAAGGTCGCGCCCTCGCGCTCTGACATCCATATGGAGGACGTGCATCGCGCAGGCGGCATTCCGGCCATCATGGGCGAATTGATGCGCATGGGCCTGCTTCATGATGACGTGCCAAGCGTCCATGCCCCCAACCTGCGCACATCACTGTCGAAATGGGACATTGGCAATCCGGACGTGGACGATGCCGCGTGCACCCTGTTTCGCGCCGCCCCCGGCGGTGTCCGCACGACACAGGCATTTTCACAGGCAAGCCGCTACACCGAACTGGACACCGACCGCGCGACAGGCGCGATCCGCGACAGCGAACATGCCTATAGCCGTGACGGCGGGCTTGCCGTCCTGTTCGGCAATATCGCCGAGGACGGGGCCATCGTGAAGACAGCGGGCGTTGCGGCGAACCTGCTGACCTTTACCGGTCCCGCACGTATTTTCGAAAGCCAGGACGACGCCGTTTCCGCCATCCTTGGCGACAGGATCAAGCCGGGCGACGTGGTCGTCATCCGTTACGAAGGGCCCAAGGGCGGTCCGGGCATGCAGGAAATGCTGTATCCCACCAGCTATCTGAAGTCCAAGGGGCTGGCTGAAAAATGCGCCCTGATTACAGACGGGCGGTTTTCTGGCGGCAGTTCGGGCCTGTCGATCGGCCACATCTCCCCCGAGGCGGCGGAAGGTGGCCTGATCGGACTGCTGGAGGAAGGCGACACCATCGAAATCGACATCCCCGCACGCGTTCTGCGCACCACAGTGGGTGACGCCGAAATGGCCGCACGCCGCGAACGCATGGAAGAGCGGGACGAACAGGCATGGCAGCCAAACCGCGACCGTGTCGTGTCCACCGCGTTGCAGGCCTATGCCGCGCTGACCACCAGCGCGTCGCATGGTGCGGTGCGCGACGTGGCGCAGTTGCGCCGTCGCATCATTCGTTAGGGGCTGTCTGCATTCAGGGATTCCACTTGGATTGAAGTTCTGATTCAAGGCTGTCTATGGAAGGCGAGCCTTGAGCAGACGGACACCGACAGACAAGCAATGGAGCCGGATCAAAAACCATCTTCCCGGCCGGATCGGACTGCCCGGGCGGAGCGGGGCCGATAATCGGCTGTTCGTAGATACGATCCTGTGGATGGCCGGCAATGCGGCCCACTGGCGCGATCTACCGGAGGTTTTTGGCAAATAGACCACAATCCACTCCCGTTTTCGGCGCTGGTCGCATGCGGGCGTCTGGGGGAGGCTGTTTCATGCCCTGGCTGATACGCCCGACTTTGAATATGTCCTGACCGATAGCACGATTTCGAAAGTCCACGCTGATGCAACGGGCGCAAAAGGGGGGCTGAAGCTGCCGCCATCGGTCGGTCGCGTGGCGGATTGACGACCAAACTCCACGCGGTCGTCGATGCGATCGGCCTGCCGCTACGCATTCATCTGACGCTGGGACAATATGGCGATCGATCGCAGGCAAAGACGCTCCTGTCCGGTTTGCAGGGCGTCAGCCACGTCATCGCCGACGCCGCATATGAGGCTGATCCTCTGCGCGCCTTCATTGCTGATGAACTCGGTGCAACCGCTCAGATCAAGGCCAATCCCAGTCGCGCTATCGTTCCGCCAATAGAGTGGAGACTCTACAAAGAACGCCATCAGATCGAGTGCTTCTTCAATAAACTCAAACATTTCCGAAGAATCGCCCTGCGGTGCGAAAAGACACTCACGGCCTTCATGGGCTTCGTCCACCTCGCATGCGCTATGATTGGGCTACGCTGAATGCAGACAGCCCATAAGGCACAACCCGCCGTGCAGGTTCACAACCTGCACGGCGGGCGAATGTTGCTTTTTGTAAAAAAAAGCCATAAATATTTACAAGACAATCACAGATCCAGATAAAATCTGGATAACATCTGGATAATGTGAATATTCTGGAAATTAAAACGACTATTTCTTTCGATCTTTCTGATGATTTTCACTCATATATTTATATAGATAAAATAAAAAACGGCACTAACATCGAACAGTCCGCCACGTTACTGTGGGGACCATACGTGGATATACCTTCCGGATCTTGGAAAGTTGTGTTCAATGGCATGTTCGAAGCCGGAGAAAATGAATCTACATGTGATGTCTCCACAGAGATGGGCCTATTTACCCTAGGGACATCTGCCCTGTGCCCAGGCACAGGAAAAATTGCAGAGATCGAGTTTTCAAACCCCACCACAAATATCAAGGTTGAATTTCGCGTATCTACCGCAGCAGGATCGCGCATTCGGATCGACAGTATCACTCTACAGCGTCAAGCCGATTATGCGCACACAACAGCTATAGCGACATCCATTCCAAATACAGGTCGAAATTTTAAGATTTATCAGCGAGACGGACTGAATCTACTGCTGGATGAAGAGTCATTAGTCGATCATGAGATTATTTATAATGGAGCATGGGAACAAAAACAGTTAAGTTATATGAAAGAAATTGCATCCGGATTCCATGGAAATACATCAAAAAAGGTATTTCTTGATATTGGTTCTTATTTCGGTTTGTATTCCCTTCATATGTCCCGAATAAATGTTTTTGATCAAATTATTGCATTTGAGGTGGACGAAATAAATCATCGTCAACTTCAGGCAAATCTACTCCTCAATGATCCAGAATTTTTTATCAAGACACATAACTTTGCTCTTTCAGACAAAGATGGGGAAACTTTTTTCTTCCCCTCAAAACTGCATCCCGGTAAAAATCGCGGGGGCGTCGGTATTGTTCCTGAAAATCAAGATCATACTAATTGCGTAAAGGTTTCTACACGCGCACTGGATAGTCTCCTAGATCTCTCAGGCCATATAATACTCGCCAAAATTGACGTAGAAGGTGCTGAGTTCGCTGTACTGCGTGGAATGCATAATATTTTATGTAATAATAATTGCGTTTTGCAAATAGAAGCACTGATATTCAATGATGATGATGTCGAAAAACATGCACAGATCGACGCTTTTCTTGTGTCACTAGGGTACCGTCGTATCCATTCAGTTGGTGTAGACAATTATTATTCAAACTTTCATTAAGAAATATATATAATAATACTCATGGCAGTAAACAAAGAAACCCACGCCAAGATCAGGATCGTCCTGCCAAAGACCAAGAGATTATTTGAAAAATAAGAAAAGTTTCTGGGTGCCGCCTTTCGATCGAAAAAGGCGGCACCTTCTGAAGCTTTTTAGAAAAAGCTTCACCAAAAATCTTTATAATTTCAGTATGTTATCGCGCCTGCACTTTTAAACAGTTTCTAGCAGGCTGTTGGATTGGGCGCTAAAATAGACATCATTCATAACGTATGAAAACATATTTCTGTTCTTTGTGTCGAAAAGTCTATTATTTTCATAATATTAAGCAATGCTGTTACGCAAAAAATCCCAATCCGACAGCCTGCTAGGGCACTCCCATACGTCACACTTCGCCAGACGGATAGAAACATGGCATCGCACGACGCAATGTCATGACGCCAGAATGTCGCTGTTATCATGCGCCGCAGGGCATGCAGCGGCGCCCTCCCTTCTGGGCGAACCGCTTCAATCCGTGATGCGCAGGTCATTTATGGAAATGCCTGCTCCCTCCCTTTGGTATATCCTTGTGATATGGGGAAGATTCCAAGCAACCAAAGGGGGATTAACAGTTCCTTAATGGTTTGTGCGTGTCGCCTGTTGCACAAGAACGATGTCTTTGTGGCAAACAGGGCGTTCACTCATATGGGACATTTTCTCATGCCTGCCCCTGTGGGCGCAAACGACCAAGCGCGCCCACATCACAACGCGCCATACGGCGAAATGTCTGCGCCACACGATGCTTCAGCGCCGTCATGTCGGGCACGATCATGTTGTGAAGTGAGCGTACATTGTCGTGGGTGGCATAAAAACGGTGGGTCTGGTTCCTGTCCACCAGGATCGCCGTGCCCACGAAGATCCCATCTATTTCAATAATTTGTGAACCAAGCATGGTATCCTGCCTTCTTGCAACCGGTTGGACCTGACCCGGCAGGCCAAAAGATGGAACACCCTGTCCCACTCACCTGCCGCAGCATTGGTTGCCGGTACATCTTTCTTATTGTCGTCATTAGCATTACGGGATCGTTGCCCGCATACCCCTGATTTACATATCCACCGACCTGCAAAACGCCTCTGCGCCTTCCTGCCTGCGGACATGACAACGCATATTGCCTATCACAGGGCTGCATTCAATCAGAAAAACAATATTTTGATGTGAATTTTTAAATAACATTAAAGATATACTTTTGAAACACATGTGCCAAAAGTGGAATATTATGTCTTTTTTATGTCTCTTTATTGCTTTTACTTCATGACGACCACGAAACAGACCGCCATGTGCAAGCATCCGTATCTCACGGGTGGGACCAGACCCCACCCGTGATGTAACCTGATTACGGTGCGTCGATATTCACGACGTTAATCAGCTTCTTGTTGACGAATTCATCAATACCAAGGCCCGAAAGCTCGCGCCCGTAACCCGATTTCTTGATCCCACCGAACGGCAGTTCGGGGGCAGTCCATGTCGGGTGGTTGATGAACACCATGCCAGTGCGTACCTGAAGGGCCACGGCCACGCCGCGCGCCTCGTCACGGGTAAAGACAGAACCACCCAGGCCGAATTCGGAATCGTTCGCCAGCGCAATCGCTTCCTCATCACTGCCCACACGGAAAACCATGGCCACCGGACCAAAGAATTCCTGGAAATAAGCCGGGTTATCACGTGCCACATCCGTCAGGATGGTCGCACGGACGAACGCGCCCTGCTTTGGCACTTCCGCCCCGCAATAAAGCGGACGGGCACCATGGGCGACGGCCTGACGGACCTGCTCGTTCAGTTCGTCGGCAGCCCCTTGGGAAGACATGGGCGGCAGGGTGGTGGCCGCATCGCGCGGATCGCCCGCGACCAGCGCATCGAGTGCCGCCTTGAACTTTGCGATGAATGCATCGGCAATGGAATCGGCAACAATGAAACGCTTGGACGCGACACAGCATTGTCCGCCATTATTGAGGCGCCCCCAGACGGCCCATTTGACCGTCTTGTCGAGGTCCGCATCATCAAGCACGATGAATGCATCGGCCCCGCCAAGTTCCAGCGTCGTCTTCTTCAAGCTCTTGCCCGCACGGGATGCGACCGACCCGCCGGAACGTTCACCGCCCGTCAGGCACACCGCAGCAATGCGCGGGTCCTCGATCAGGCGATTAAGCTGGTCACGCGTGGCGAACAGGTTTGTATAGGCACCGGCCGGAGCCCCCGCATCCTGAAACAGCTTGTCAAAGGCGGCGGCGCATTGCGGCACGATGGACGAATGTTTCACAACCACGGTATTGCCCGCCATCAGTTGCGGACCCGCGACGCGCGCAAGCTGATAGTACGGAAAATTCCATGGCTCCACCGCCAGCAGAACGCCGATAGGGTCACTGACGATCATCGGGCGCATATTCTCGGTCTCGGCTTCCTTCAGCGGGACCGGGGCAAGGAAACGTTCCGCATTGTCGGCATAGTAATCGAGGATATCAGCCGACAGCTTAACCTCGCCCTGTGCTTCGCGCGCAAGCTTGCCCATCTCCAGCGTCAGCAGGGCAGCGTAATCATCCGCCTGCGCACGCAGCAGGGAAGCCGCCTTTTTCATGATGGCACGACGTTCCGCAAAGGAGGTGCGTGACCATTTTTCAAAAGTATCGGCCGCCTGCGTGACAAGGGCCTCAAGCTGGGCGTCCTCAAGGTCAGCAAAGCGGGCGACCACTTCGTTGGTGTAGGGGTTTGTGGTAATATATGCCATGACTTCGCTTTGGCACATCAAAACAGCCAAGAAAAGAGAGTGTCCCCCCATGGCCTGCGGCAGGGCGGTAGGGTGACGGGGGCTTTTTTACGAACCCTGCGCCGCGCCACGTCCCACAGGCGTGATTTTGCCTGCACGGTGCTGGACTTTTAATCATGGCATGACGCAACAATCGGTCCGGCCAGAATGGTCCGCCAGAAAGTTTAAGAAAAAATTTAATGCGAATTTGCTCGTTTTCGTTCCTATCCGAACATTTCCGTATGTCTTTTGCCGCCCGATTCGATGGGTCTGCACGCAGGCTCGGCCTTGCGGCGTCCATGTTCCTTGTCACCGGGATGGCCCATGCCGCCCCCTATCCCGCTGCGCTGTTGCCGCCCAATTCCACCGCGCAGGCCTGGGGGGTCAGCGCCCGGATCGACACAACGGGACATGGCTGCATCGTGCAGGCCACCATCGACCAGACACGCTTCATCACGCAGATGCCGCAAATGATCGCCGCTGGTATCTTCAGCACCCGCCTGACATCCGACCTGATCCAGCAGACGCCGCATTACCTGATGAATGTGTTGCAGACGGACATCAGCCCGGGCTTTGTCCATGCCCTGTTCATGCAGGCGGGCGCACCGGCGCGATGCCGTTTCACGTGGGATTATGTCGCGCCCGGCCCATCGGGGGGACTGGTGTCGCATCCCATGGTGTCATTTGAATTCACACGTCCCGCGCATGACCGGATCAACTGGCCCCAAATCAGATTCGGGGACATGATCGCAAGCGAGGACGCCGTACGCACGGACCCCTTATTCGATGCACAGGTTAATGAAGAGACACTCGACATTACCATAGCGCTTGCCCACGACGATGCGGGCTCCCCCTGAAGGGCAGTATCAGAGCGTGTTTGAAAACAAATAAAAAAGTTTCTGGGTGCCGCCTTTCGATCGAAAAAGGCGGTATCTTCTGAAGCTTTTTGGGAAAAGCTTCACCAAAAATCTTTATAATTTCAGCATGTTATCTGGACTTACTTTTCAAACGGTCTCTCAGGGCATCATTTAAAAAGGAAATCACGACAGCAAAAAAAGAGAGAATTTGAAAGCAATTCATCAAAAAAGAACAACAGAAGCCTGTGGATATTATTTTATTTTTAAAAAGGCAATTTCTGTCAAAGATTTTCCAAGAAATTCATGATCCCAGTCGGCGGCTGGTCCTGCCTTTCCAGGTGCCCTCTCAATATTCCGGGGCGTGCCTGCCGCCTGAAGAACAATGTCTTTCGCACCTCTTTGCAAAAAACTTCTATCTTTATCAATCCGTTGCTTTAAACACGCCGATTCACTAAATCACAGCGCCTGCGTCAGGCACCACGCAACCAGTTAAGCAACATGTCACCCACCGCAAGGCAGGCCAGAAGTACGACCACAACACGGATGCCGACATATAATTTCCGCTGCATCGGGGTCAGCGGCTTTTCACGCCGTCGCAGGATCACCTTGTTCGGGTCGGGGGCCTGCACGTAACGTACATGCGGGGAATCGTCCGTCATGTCACTCACCCTCCCTTAATTTCTGCCGCCGTGATTAACAGACATGACAGGATTCCACCACCATATGTTCACCCATCGCCAGCACACGGTCGCCCTTCTGGATGCCCTGTTCCCTCTGGCATGCATGATGCTGATGGTGGCGGCGCTGATATCAGGGGCACGGGCCGCATCGTGCGATTCCATGGGACCGGAAGCTCATCTGCCTGCCCTGACCAATGAAAAACTTTCCATACAGGCGCGCCTGTTATGCAATACGGCCTTTGCCGTCCTGCATTCAGGTCTTGCGCATGAACCCGTCTGGTCCGCCGAACGCCTGACGGCACAAGCCATCCGCCAGGCCGAAGCCACACCCCGCCGTGGTGAATTCCAGCCCGATGAACGCCTGCCCGCGGGTGAAGGCGCGCAACTGACGGATTATGTTCATTCGGGGTATGACCGGGGCCATATGACCCCTTCGGGCGACATGCCTGATGAGGCCACACAGGCAGAAAGCTTCCGCCTGTCGAATGTCGTGCCGCAAAGCGCTGCACTCAACCGGGGGAAGTGGGAGGAAATAGAAAGCGCGGTCCGACGTCTGGCCCTGCGGGATGGCGAAGTTTATGTCGTTACCGGCCCGGCATTTCACGCCCGCCGCCTTTCCAGCATCGGGCATGATAGGGTGCTGGTCCCGACATCAACATGGAAGGCCATTTACGATCCACGCAGACAGGCTGCGGGCGTTTATGTCTGTCGCAATGCATTGCGTAATCCAGGATGCAACCGCGTCACGATCAATGTCCTGATCCACACGGTGGGCGTCGATCCGTTTCCCGCGCTACCGTCCGCGCTGAAACAGACATACATTACCCTGCCCCTGCGGACCGTCCGGCACACCACGTCACGATATCGCACACACCGCGTCCGCCATTACTGGCGGGAATGATACTCCCCCGCCCCAACCAAGGACCCGAGAGACATGAAACAGCCTGCCCCCCCGGCCATGATCCCCTTTGCTGATGACAGCGCATCCTGCACGCTTGGCGGGATCACAATCGAAAATGGTACCGACAGCATCGCGTTCTATGGGCAGGCGAACCTGACCCGCGACCGTGCGGGGTTGCGCACGGCACAGGACCTGCTGGCATTTCTACAATCGGTTGTGAACTGCCTGGCATCGACGCCGGACCTGCCTGCCGCCATCAAGCCACCTTCGCACAAGGGCGGAAAGGTGGATAACCCGTTCATGTAAGAAGCTGTTCGAAAAATCAGGCTCAATAACATCCTGAAATTACAAATGTTTTTGGTGACGCTTTTTCTAAAGAGCTTCAGAAGACGCCGCCTTTTTGAAAAAAGGCGGCACCCAAA
>NZ_BANE01000094.1 GCF_000964405.1 Novacetimonas hansenii JCM 7643 | reverse complement strand
TGAAAAGGGGAAAGATCATCAGAACCTTGCAGATGTCGGTCATTGCGCAAGGGTCCAGTCTTTCAGATGCAGGCTGGGGGTATTACGACTTTCGTGGCTGATGGTGTGATGTCTGCGGATGGATGGGTCCACATCTGGTGAAACAGCAATATTCCAGCGAACAGTCGGCATATGGATCTTCCATCTGGGTGATGACGTGGTTTTACACGGTCTGCCGTGCAATGGCGATAGAAGGTGCGCGTCATATGGAAGGTCGCCTGCCGGGGCGTGATTATGGTGTCGCCTGGATGATGGCGAACCTGGTGGCTGCCTGTACGGGTTGCCTGCGAAACATGTTGTAAAACCAGAAAGTTTCCGGAGGTTTCTTTAAACCCACATTGCCCGCCGTTATTTCGGGGCGGAGGGGGCCTAAAATTTTTATTATTTTATCAACAGGTTTGGTTCAGCCGTCCATGGGGTGGCCGGTGATGCTTCATGCCACCGCGCAGGCATGGATGCTGGCAGCCATTTCATGGGGGGATGTGTCGGCGAGGGTGGGCGCATCTGTTGCCAACTGTCCTTCGGGCATAAGCAGTGCCAGCAGTTCCGCCGGCACCGGTTCGTCAAGGATATGCGCATATTGGCGGGACAGGCTGACATGCACCCATTGTGGGATGCCGGTTTCCAGGATGTGAAAGACGGGGTGTTCGCAGGACACGTCTGACATGGTTGCGCTCTATTGTCGTTCCAGCCATGGCTGAGGGCTTGCGGCCCCAGCGTGGGTTGGTGACACAACGCGTACCGGGTTGGTCGGGTTATATTCGATATTCAGTTCTGTCTTATTCTTTTTTGTAAGGAAATTATCCTTCAGGCATCCGGCCGGAATATGGCTTTCCCGTCAGCGCGTTGATCCGTACGCGCTTTGTGCGTGTCGTGGTATCGGGCACGACATGGCAATCCAGTCCTTCGGCCCGGCGCGCGGCGGCAAAGCGTTGGGCATGTGAAAGCTGGGCCGCCTGATACAGAACGCGTTCGCCCAGCATGACCTTATGCTGCTTCATGCCTGTGCGGCCTTGGCCTGTCGTGGGGCGGGGGGGACGTTCATGCATGTCACCGCCTGCGCGTTCCGTGGGGTGGCGGTGATGCACCATTGTGCAAGGTCAGTGGGGGAGAGCGGGCGCGAAAAGAGATAGCCCTGTATGACATCGCACTGCATCGCCCGGAGGAGCTGGTATTGGGCCTGCGTTTCGACACCTTCCGCCACCACGGTCATGCCCAGGCTTTGCCCGATGCGCACGATGGCGCGCACCACTGAATAGACCTTGCCCGCGGGTTCTTCGAACCCTTTCATGAAGCTCTGGTCAATCTTGACTTCGCTGACGGGCAGGCTGGCAAGGTTCGACAGGCTGGAAAAACCGGTGCCGAAATCATCCATTGATACACCACAGCCCAGTTCGCGGATGGCGGTGACGATTTCGACCGTCTGTTCGAAATTGTCGATCATGGTGCTTTCGGTCAACTCTATCGTCAGCCGTTCCGGTGGCATCCCGGTTTCATGCATGATGCGCGCGATGGTATCAGGCAGGTTGCGGTCGCGGAAATGGATGGCCGACAGGTTGACGGATACGATGGGGATGTCGATGCCGTGCATCATCCACGATGTCATCTGCCGACATGCCGTACGCAATGACCATTCGCCCAGGATCTCGATCTGTCCCGTTTCCTCCGCCAGCGGGATGAAGCGCCCGGGAGAGATGAAGCCAAGTTCCGGGTCGATCCAGCGCGCCAGCGCCTCCACCCCATGCAGGTGTCGGCTGCCGGTCATGACCTGTGGCTGATAGACAAGGCTCAAGCGGTCTTCCCTGATGGCACGACGCAGTGCCGCGGCAAGGGTGATGCGGTCCTCCGCCGCGCGATTCATTTCGGGGCTGAAGAAACGATAGCAGTTGCGCCCTGCTTCCTTGGCCTGTGACAGGGCGGAATAGGCGTGCTTCATCACCGTCTTCATCTCGTCCGATGGGTCGGTGCCATCGCTGATGCTGATGCCGATACTGGCGCTGGGACGAAGCTCGACCTGCTCGATCATAAGGGGGGCATCAAGTATCCGCAGCAGCCGTTCCGCCTGTACGGCGGCCTGTTGTGGGGCGGTTTCCGTGACAATGACGAATTCGTCGCCATCGGTGCGCGTCAGGATGTCATCAGGCAGCAGGGCATGGCGCAGGCGGCGCGCCACCTCCATCAACAATGTGTCGCCCGCCGCATGGCCCATTGCTTCGTTGATTTTCTGGAAACGGTCCAGGTTAAGGACCATAATGACCCGTGCAAGGGAATGCTGCCGCGCCTGTGTGCAGTAATGCCGCAGCCACGCACGGTTCGGCAGCCCCGTCAGGCCATCATAATGCGCCAGCCGGTCGATGGACTGTCGGGCATGTTCCTGCACGATCGCCAGCATGCACAGATGCACACATGCCCCGACAACGCGACGGCACCAGGTGCTGGGATGGCCTGGTGTGGGGGAGAAAAGCGTGAACGCACCGGCCACCTGTCCGTCGCGCAGGATGATGGGCCGCGCCCAGCAGGCGCGCAGCCCATGGTCAAGTGGCACATCCGCCAGCCCCGCCCACAGGGGGGATGTGGCGATATCCGGCACGATCACCTCCTCATGCCGGTGGATTGCCGTGCCGCACGACCCGGCGGCGGGGCCGATCCGCGCGCCGTCATATTGCGCCACCACCGCCTTGGGCAGGGAGGCGCGGCCGATAGGGTGCATGACCTGGCCATCCTCGGTCATCATCACCAGCGCCTGCACATCGGGGACGATGCGTTCAATGCGGCGGCATATGAAATCCATGACTTCACGCAGTGACAGCCCACTCGCCAGGGCTTCCACCACGTCCTGCTGCAGATAGCGCAGGTCGCGGTCGCGACTGACGTCACTGAGGATGATTATGGTCTGTTCCAGCGCACCATGGTCGTCATGCACAGGGGTCGCGGCGGCGCGCAGCCAGATGTTGGTGCCATCGCGGCGGCGCGCCTGAATATCTATTTCAAAGCTGTTGCCTTCGCCCACCTGTTGACGGAATTGCTGCAGGGTGCGGATGTCACGGCCATGACCGGAAAACAGAATGGAAAAATCGTTTCCCGCGACTTCATCTTCGGAATATCCGCACAAGGTGCCAAAGGCAGGGTTGGCATGCATGATCCGGCTCTGCCCATCCAAAACGAGGATGCCGCGATCGGTTTCATGAACGATGGTCGCGCAGATCCCGTCCCCCAGCACATGTCCCTCCGCCGGGGAGACATCACGCAGCGTAATGACATGCAGGCGGCGCCCTTGCATCTGAAGTGATGAAACTTCCAGCTCCGCATTGAAACATGTGCCGTCGCGCCGTGTAATGCTCAGGGTATGGAGGCCGCCGCGCAAGGGCTGGGTTGCTTTTTCGCCCGACTGTGAAAGGGGTGTCTGGATTTCCATGGGCAGGACGGTGCTGCTGTGGCGGCCCATGACATCATCGCGTGCATGCCCGGACATATGTTCGGCCATATCGTTGAAGACAACGATCGCATTGTCATCATCGACGATCACGACCCCTACATTGGTGGAAACCTGCTGTGATTTTCGCAGCCGATGCGGACCTGTCGCGGACATTTCAGTTATTCCCTTGCCCCGTGGCCGCACCCTTGTCAGACATCGGGCGCATGTCACCGGGGATTACGTGCCGGTTTAGGAAACATAAAGGCGAGCCGTTCTGGTCAGGTTCGATTAGTGCATGATCACATAGGCGTTTTTTCGATCTTGCCCATGAAGGACGAAGCCTTGTTATTTCAAGACGTAAGGTCGATTATGAATATGGCGTTAATATGTCAAACGTGTCGGAAGCATGGAAACTATTTATTGTAGGAACATATTCCTGACCATTTTCCATATCGGAAATGCATCCCATCCGCATCCGGCGCAGCACTGGCGGCGGTGATGCCGTGACCGGTGCCATATGTGGTATCGGGGCCGAATATCGGAGTGGTAACGGCTGTCGGTGGCATGCATCGTATCCTGGGCAAACGCCGCATGCAGGACGAGGTTGCATACCCCCAACAGCAGGGATCGGAAATAGAGAGGGGGAGGGGAGGCGTGCGGATGAATGATGTGCGTCAAAGCTGGACGCTCATTCAGCAGGGGCATGCGCTCACAGCGCATTCCATATTTATGGAATGGCGGCAATATTTCTGAATTATAAGGAAACGTGGCTCCCGAAGTAGGACTCGAACCTACGACCCAGCGATTAACAGTCGCTTGCTCTACCAACTGAGCTATTCGGGAACAGCGTGAGCAGCTTATAGCCACAGTGGCTGGGGGTCGTAAACCCCCTTTTTCCACTTTTTTTGCCATATGCCCAAAATCGGCGGGCTGTGCCATAACATCCTGTAGATATGGCGTTAAATCATGGGAAAGGAGCGGATCACATGGCGGGTCACATGGGTGTGCCAATGCAGTCATGGCGGTGATACCGCGTCGCAGGGTCATGGCCGGGCTTGGCGGGGCGAGCGTCCTTGCCGGGGTGGGGCTGTGGGAATGGCGCGCCCAGCGTCGGCGCGCCGGGCGGCTGCATGTGGGCGATGTCCTTGATGGGCAGGCACACCAGATCGACCTGTCCTGGCCATCCGCGCCGATTTCCATCCTGTTCAATGTGGCGCAGCGGCAGGGATTTTTTGAACGTTATCTTCTGGATGTGCGTCTGACGGAGGGGGGCGTCACGGGGCGTGATGCGATTGGGGACCTGCAGGCCGGGCGCAGCAGTGTGGCGGTGGCCCCTGTGCTGTCGTGGCTGGACAAACTGCATGAGGGGGAGGTGCAGGCACGGCTGGTCATGGGGTTGCAGGCCGGGACGTTCCGTCTGCTGGTGCGCCGTCGCCTGAAATTGACGCGGGTGGAGGATATGGTCGGTCGGCGTATCGCCATTACCAATCCAGATATGGCGGACCGGCTGTTCTTTTCCGTCGTGCTGCGGCGCAAGGGGATGAACCCCGACACCGGGCCGATATGGCGTGTCGTCTCACCGCAGGACATGGACGGGGCGATCCGTGGCGGGGATGTCGATGCCGTGGCGGTACATGATCCGCTGGCATGGCGTCTGCTCAATGATCCGTCGCTTGGTCTGGGGGAACTCGTCAACAGTGTGAACGGGCTTTATGCGCAACGCACGAATCTTGCGCTGGGGGTGGGACACGCGATGCTGGAACACGCACCCGCCGCGGCGGCGGCCCTTGTGGTTGCATTGCAGGATGCCGCGCGATGGCTGAAAACCCATATCCCTGAAACGGCCGGCCTGCTTGATGGGCGCATTGATGGCATGGCGCAGGCAGGGATCATGGCGATGATGCGTCATGAAGTGCTGGGGATCTGCCCCACGGGGGCTGAACTGCGTGTACAGCTTGCACAATATATTGACGAAATGAAGCTGCTTGGCCGGTTTCCCGATACGCTGGGCTCGGCGGCGTATGCGCGGGCCATTTCGATGGACCTGCTGCATCATAACGGGCCGCCATGATGGGCGTGCAGGGCGCGCGCCATCACCAGATTGAAAAAACCTTTGCCAGGGCAGGATGATTTCGGGTCGCCCCCTTATCGCACGTCGCGGTAATAAGGCTGCGCCAGTGCGGCGGGGGCTGCCATGATGCGGCGCATGCGGTGCCAGACCACGACCGGCACGATGATGAACGCCACCGTCCCAAGATAGGGCAGCATGTTCAGGAATGCCGGGTCTATGGGCCAGTTACGTGCCTGCCCCACAAAGGCCAGCGCGGTAATCAACCCGAACAGCAACGCGGCGCATGCCACCATGACGGGGCGATACCCGGCAAAGATCACCAGCGCCAGCGCGATCCAGCCGCGCCCCGCGACCATGCCTTCGGACCATACCGGAACATAGGTCAACGTCAGATACCCACCCGCCATTCCCGCCATCGCCCCGCCCAGCGTGACATAGCCAAAGCGCATGGCCATCACCGGGATGCCCGCTGCATCCGCCGCGGCGGGATTTTCCCCCACGGCACGCATGTTCAGGCCATGGCGTGTACGGAACATCACGAAATGCACCAGCAGTGGCAGCATGACATAAATCGGGATGACCAGGATGTTCTGCCCGAACAATGCCGGCCCGATGACCGGGATGTTCGACAGCACGGGTATGGCCACATGGCCGAACATAGTGGCCGATGGCTGGCCCGCGTAATCATGTCCCAGCGCGGTGGACAGGCCCTGTCCCATGAACGTGACCGCCAGCCCGCACAGCACCTGGTTCGCCCGCATGATGACCGCGCCAAACGCAAACACCATGCCGCCAACCGCCCCGGTCAGCCCCGCCGCCAGCAGCCCGGCCCATGGATTGTGCGTACTGCCGACCGCCATGATCGCAACAACCGCGCCCAGAGCCATCAGCCCTTCAACCCCGAGATTGGTGACACCCACGCGTTCGGCCATGACCTCGCCCAACGCGGCCAGTGTCAGGACACCCCCCGCCAGTACTGCCGTCGCCAGCATACCACCCAGCAATGCGATCATGGCCCGGTTTCCTTTGCAAGGCTGGCGACGGGCCGGTAATGGGCCAGTTCGTCCGCCAGCGCGATCATGAACAGCATCAGTCCCGTGATCGCCAGCACCACCGATGCCGTCAGCTGCTGCGTCTGCAGCACGATCCCGGCATCCAGGATGAACGCCATCAGCAGGGCGGCAGGAATGACATTCAGGCACGACCCGCGCGCCAGCACGGCGACCACGATCCCCAGATAGCCGAAATTGTTGGCCATCCCCCCCTGGAGCCGGTGAACCGTCCCGGCAAGTTCGAACATGCCAGCCAATCCGGCAAGGCCGCCTGACAGCAGCATGACCGCGATGATGCGTGCGCGCACCGCGATCCCGGCATAACGCGCGGCATCGGGGTTTGCGCCGCCGATGCGGATTTCATATCCCCAGCGCGTGTGCGCCATGATCCATGTCAGTATCGTAACGATCCCCAGCCCGAGCGGGAACCCCCAATGCACCACGCCCCAGATATCGGGGATGGAAACCGGCAGGCGCGCGCTTGAGACCTGCGCGCCCGTCACCCGGTCACGCCATGGTCCGGTCGTCAGGTAATAGGTCAGCAGGGACGCGACGAAATTCAGCAAAAGCGTGGTTATGATCTCGTTCACCCCGGCATAGGCACGCGCAAGGGTTGGCACTGCGATCCATCCCATCCCCGCCACGATCCCGGCAATCGCCATCAGCGGCAGGACCACAATGGCTGGGGCCGGGATGAACAGGCCAACCGCCGCCGCGCCGATGGCCCCGGCATAGAACTGTCCCTCCGCGCCGATATTCCACAGGCCGATACGGCTGCATACCGTCACCGCCGCCCCCGTCAGCAGCAGCGGTGACATGAACAGGGCCAGATCCTCCATCCCGAAGCGCGAACCGATGGTGGAACGCATCACCAGCAACGCCAGATCGACAGGACTGTATCCCGACAGGGCAAGGATCCCCGCCGTCATCAGCAGGGCGCACACGATCGCCCCCACACGCCACAGCATCAGGCGCATGGCGGGGACAACGGGCAGGCGCTGGAAACGGTTCTGCGCGGTCATGATCCGTCCCTCCCCATTGGCAGGCTGGACGGGTCGCGTCCCCCCATCAGCAGGCCGATCGTCGCCATGTCCGCTTCTGCGGCATCGAGCACTGCCATCATGCGCCCATGGAACATCACCCCGATCCGGTCCGAGACGTTGAGGAGGTCTTCCAGGTCTTCGGAAATGAAGACCACGCCCACGCCCTGATCGCGCAGTTCCGTCAGGTAGGACAGCATGGTGGCGATTGCGCCGATATCCAGCCCGCGCGCGGGATAGGCCGCGACAAGCACCCGATGGGCGATGCGGATTTCGCGTCGTGCGACCAGGCGTTGCTGGTTACCGCCCGACAGGTTGCGCACCGGCATGGCAAAGTCCGGGATGGTGACATGCGCGACCTGTGCAATCCCGCGCGCCAGCATGGCGGCGGCCGTACTGTCATACAGCCCGCGCCGCCCGACCGGGGGTGTCGCATATTCGCGCAGCGCCATGTTGTCCGTGATTGACAGGGAAGGGGCCAGCGCGCTGCGCAACCGGTCTTCGGGAATATGGCCCACCCCTGCATGGGCAAAGATGGCCGGGTCGATGCGCTCCATCTCCGTCCCATCCAGCAGGACATGTCCCACGGCGGGTTTCAGAAGTCCCGTCAGCACCCCGGCCAACTCGCGCTGCCCATTGCCCGCAACCCCGGCGATACCCAGGATTTCACCCCCATGCAGGTCCAGCGACACGTCACGCAGGCTTTCGACACCGCGTGCATCGCGTATCGTGACATTGCGCAGGCCCATGATGGGACTGGCGCTGACCGGCCGGGCGCCCGGGGGGCGTGTGCGCATGTTCTGACGTATGATGTCACGCCCGACCATGGTGGTCGCCAGCATGGCGGGGGTGCAGGCGGCAGTATCGAACGTGCCAATTCTGCGCCCGCCACGCAGGATGGTGACGCGGTCGGAAATTTCCATCACTTCATCCAGCTTATGGCTGATGATGATGACGGCATTCCCCTGCGCGCGAAAGGCACGCAGCGCACGGAACAGTTCGCGCGTTTCCTCCGGCCCCAGCACGGCGGTCGGTTCGTCCATGATCAGCAGGCGCGCCCGGCGCGACAGTACGCGCAGGATTTCCACGCGTTGCTGTTCCCCGGCGGACAGGTCGCTGACGCGCGCATCGGGGCGTACGGGAAACCCGAACTGTTCGGCGATGGCGCGCGTGCGTTCCTCCATCGCGCGGGCGGAGACAAGGCGCGGCGCTTCGTCCCAGCCAAGGTGGATATTCTCCGCCACGGTGAAGGCCTGTACCAGCTTGAAATGCTGGTGGACCATGCCAATTCCCGCACGGATCGCCTCCTGGGGGGAATTGAATACCTGCCCGTAGCCATCAAGCAGGATGTCGCCTTCCTCTGGCTGGTAAATGCCGGTCACGACATTCATCAGGGTTGATTTGCCCGCGCCATTTTCACCCAGCAGGGCATGGATTTCTCCCGGCCAGACCGCCAGATCCACATCCCTGTTGGCGATGACGCCGGGAAAGAACTTCCCGATGCCACGCAGTTGCAGGATCGGCGGTGTGCCCGGCGCAAGGGGCGGGCGCGTGGAAACGTCAACCAAGACCCGACACCCCCGCCACGGCCCAGTCACAGTGATAGATCTGCTCATCATCCAGTGTCACGCCCGCCGGCACACGCAGCCGCCCGTGATTGTCATGGATCGGGCCACGAAACGGGTTATATCCCGCCAGCATGCGTGTGCGCATGTCATCGGCCTGTCGCGCGACCGCCTCTGGCACCGTGGGGCCCCACCTGTCGCGATCCACCCCATGGCCCAGTGTGAGGAACGCGGCGGAAGGGTGCCATCCCCCCTCCAGCAGGGCGCGCACCTGCGCGACATAGAACTGGTTGAAATCCAGCATCACCGAACTGACATAGGCGTCCGGTCCGTATTGCAGCATCCCCGTATTCCACATCGCCGCCCTGACACCGCGTGCCACCGCGACACGCAGATAGGCCGGTTCGTCCATGATCCCGCACAGGAAATCGCACCCATTATCCACCAGTGCGGTGGCCGCCTGTGTCGCGGCCTGCGGGTCGAACCATGCATTGATGGTGATGCCCTGCAACGTGATGGCCGGGTTGACCGATTGCGCGCCCAGCAGCGTCGCATTCGCGCTGGCATAGACCGAGGGGATGGGAAACGCGCCCAGGAATCCGATCCTGCCGGTTTTCGACAGCAGGCCGGCGGCAATCCCGATGATATAGCTGGCGTACCAATGGCTGACATAATACCAGCCAAGGTTGGATGTCAGGGAATTGCCATCGCATTCCATGAAGGCGACGTCAGGTGCGCGCTCGGATACGTCCTTGATGAAATCACCATATTCCGATGTTGCGAACACCATGTTCGCCCCTTCCGCCACGAACTGGCGAAAGATGCGCGTCGCATCGGCGGAATAAGGGACGCTTTCGACATAAACGGTGCGGATTCCCGGGAATGCCTGCCGCACGGCCTGCACGCCACGGTTATGCACCATGCTCCATCCCCCATCGGTGATCGGGCCGGTATGGCCAAAGGCAATCAGTGCGTCCGCTGGTGCGATTGACGGGCGTGGCACCCGCCCCGTATCCGCCCGTCCCGCGCGCAAGGGCAGCAGGGTCGATCCCGCCGCCATCCCCGCAAGGCCGAGCATGGCGCGTCGTGAAGCCAGTAACCGCCCCCGCGGTCCTGTAACATCCATCTTTGTGTATTCTCCCCCGGTCATGATGCCCATGCCTCCCTCTGGCGTGGGCGTCGTGTCGTCTTTGAGTTATGAAGTTTCGTTGCCCTCCAGCAGATCGCGCGTGGTGATGATGCCGATCCCCCCGTCACGCAGGGCACGATGGACATCACGCCTGTCATCATTGATCGCGGCGCACGCATCGTCGAGTACAAAAGTGTCGAACCCGTCCGTCACTGCGTCCAGGGCGCTGGCCCGCACGCAGTATTCCAGCGCGATGCCACAGACAAAAACACGCCGGATGCCACAGGCCGCAAGCCAGGGCGCAAGTCCGCTTTCATGCCCGCCTTCGTTGTCGCGGAACGCGGAATAGCTGTCGATGTCGCGCTGCATGCCCTTGCGCAGCACCAGTCCGATATGTGCCTGCGCCAGCGTATCGGGAAAGGAAGCCCCCCATGTTGCGGCGACGCAGTGTTCGGGCCACCGGTCGGGGGCGGGGGGATTGTCCGCCGTGAAGGAGACATGACCGCGTGGATGCCAGTCCTGTGTCGCCACGATCCGACCAAATGGCAGGTCCTGCAGGCGGTTGATGATCGGGATGATCCGCCCGCCCTGCGCCACAGCCAGGGTGCCGCCGGGCAGGAAATCATTCTGCACATCGACAATCAGCAGGGCGTCGCGACCGTCGATGGCAGGGAGGGGGGTCATGATCGCAGGATATTCACAGGATATTCATGAGAGCTGAGGCAGCCCGGCAAGGCTGCGCCACCCGGCCTCGTCCACGGTATGCAGGTTCAGTTCCGCCGCCTTGCGTGCCTTTGACCCTGCCTTTTCGCCCAGTACGACGATGTCCGTCTTGCGCGATACACTGTCAGAGACGCGCGCGCCCATGCGTTCGGCAATGGCGCGGGCTTCGGGTCTGCTCATGGTCGTCAGCGTGCCGGTAAAGACGATGACCTTGCCCGACAGTTCCCCCGCCGCAAGCATTTCCTCGTCCGTGATGGCCTCCAGCACATGTGTCAGATCCTCAAGCGTCTGGCGGTTATGTGCCTCGATGAAAAATGCCACCAGTTCGTCGGCAATGGCAGTGCCGATTCCGGTGATGCTGCCCAGTTCGAGCCGTTCGTCCGATCCCACGGTCGTCGCGCGCAACATCTGCTGGTGCCAGTTGTCATACGACCCGTAATGGCGCGCCAGAAGTCGCGCCGTGTTGATGCCGATGCGACGGATGCCCAGGGCGTAGATAAAGCGTGACAGTGAAATCGTCCGCCGCGCCGCGATCGCATTCATCAGGTTACGCGCCGACAGCGTGCCCCATCCGGGACGCACCGCAATGGCTTCTTCATGCGTGGGCAGGTGAAAGATGTCGGCCGGTGTGCCCAGCAGCCCGTCGGCGTGGAATTCGGCAATCGTACGATCACCCAGCCCTTCGATATCGAAGGCATCGCGCGACACGAAATGGATCAGCCGCTCCACCAGTTGCGCCGGGCACGTCAATCCGCCGGAGCACCGCCATACAACCTCGCCTTCGGGGCGTTCGGCATGGGCATGACAGACGGGGCAGACATGGGGGAAGACAAACGGGTGGGGGGAATGGTCACGTGGCAGCACGACGTCGAGAACCTGCGGAATGACGTCGCCTGCGCGCTGTATGCGCACAAGGTCGCCTTCCTGCACATCCTTGCGGACGATTTCATCTTCGTTATGCAGGCTGGCGCGGGTGACAATCACGCCGCCCACGTTCACCGGTTCCAAAATGGCAACAGGCGTCAGTGCCCCGGTACGACCCACCTGGATATCGATCTTCGTCAGGCGTGTAATGGCCTGTTCAGCGGCAAACTTCCACGCCACGGCCCAGCGCGGCGCCCGCCCGGCAAAGCCAAGGCGTTCCTGAAGCGCGCGTTCGTTGATCTTGTACACCACACCGTCAATGTCGTAATCAAGGGCGGAGCGTTCGCGCGCAATCCGTTCCATGAACGCTTCGGCCTCCGCCTCATTCGCGACCCGCGTACACAGCGGGCTGACCGCGAATCCCCATTCCCCAAGCTGTCGCAGATACAGGTCATGGGTGTCGGCCACCGGGGCGCTGCAATATCCCACGGCATAGGCAAACAGCGACAGGGGACGCTGGCGCGTGATTTCGGCGTCAAGCTGGCGCAGCGACCCGGCCGCGGCATTGCGTGGGTTGGCAAAGGGTTTCTGTCCCGCCGCAACCTGTGCCGCGTTAAGCGTCAGAAAGTCGGATTTGGCCAGGAACACTTCACCCCGGATTTCAATCAGGTCGGGGGCGGGGCCGTGCAACTGCTGCGGCATGTTGCGCAGCGTGCGCAGATTGGCGGTAACGTCTTCCCCCTCGGTCCCGTCACCACGGGTGGTGCCGCGCACGAAATGCCTATTTTCATAGGTCAGGCTGATCGACAGCCCGTCGATCTTGGGTTCGGCCACGAAGTCGAGCTGCGTGGCCTGCGCATCGTCAAGCCCGAGGAAGCGCGCGGCGCGGCTGATGAAGCCCTCGAATTCCTCCCGGCTGAACACATTGTCCAGCGACAGCATCGGCGTCAGGTGTCGATGGCGGCGAAATGCGCCAGAAGGTGCCGCGCCCACGCGGGTGTCGGGGCTGTCGTCACGGCGTTCGCGCGGATGGGCCTGTTCCAGTTCGCTATTGCGCCGACGCAAGGCATCATACACCGCATCGGTCACGATCGGTGCGTCATCCTGATGATAGGCGCGATCCAGTTGCGCGATCACATCCGCCAGTAGCGCAAGTTCGCTCGCCGCCTGCGATGCCGACATGTCCGGCCCCGCCGCGCGGGCAAGGATGTCCTGACAGGACCGCGCCAGGTCCTTGGCGGATTCCGTCATGTCATTCCCCTTTCAGAAGGCTGTCGGCAGCGGCGCGCGCGGCGGGTGTGATCGTGTCACCAGAGAGCATGCGGGCGATTTCCTCCAGCCGTGCCGTATTGTCGAGGGGGGCTGCATGGGTTTCGGTCCGGTCGCGCACCACCTTCTTGCTGATGCGCAGGTGCGCATCCCCCCGTGCCGCGACCTGCGGGCTGTGGGTGACAACCAGCACCTGCACATCGCGTCCGACCATATACAGCCGTTCCCCGATGGCCGATGCCGTGGCCCCGCCCACGCCTGAATCAACCTCATCAAACACCAGCGTGGGAATTGCCGAACGTCCCGCCAGTACGACCTTGAGCGCCAGCATCAAGCGTGACAGTTCACCGCCCGACGCCACCTTGGCCAATGGTCCAGGGGGCTGGCCGGGGTTGGCGGCGATCAGGAAGGATGCCTGCTCCTTGCCGCGCAGGTTCCATGCCTCGGGCGGGAGGGGCAGGAGTTCGACAATGAAACGCGCGCGTTCCAGACGCAGCGGGCGCAGTTCCGCCATCACCGCCGTTTCCAGACGGCGTGCGGCCTTTTCGCGCGCGGCCGTCAGTTTCTGCGCCGTGTCCTCGAACTTCGCACGGGTTTCCGCCATCGCGGCCTCCAGCACCTCGATGCGGGCATTGCCTGAATCCAGTGCGCCAAGCCGTTCGTTGAACGCGGCAAGCAGCCCGGGCAGCTCCGGCACCGAAACCCCGTGCTTGCGCGCTTCGGCACGCAGGGCAAATAACCGTTCCTCGGTCTGTTCCAGCAAGCGCGGATCAGCCTGCGCGTCGGAGGCGAGGCGTGAAAGCAGGCTTTCTGCTTCGGCAAGCGCCTCTTCCGCGCGTTCGAGCGCATTGAGCGCCTCCTGTGCCGCGGCCTGTTCCTCCGCCCCGATCGCGCCGGGATTGAGGTCGGTCGGTGTGGGCAGCAGGCGTTGCAGCGCGCGGCTGGCGTTGCGCAGGGCAGATGCGGGGCTGACACCGCGGCGTTCGCGCGGGGACAGATCACTCAGGGCGGCGGCAATCGCTTCGGCCCGGCGCTCTCCCTGCTGCAATGACTGGCGCATGCCCGCAAGGTATGTCTCCTCATCCTCCATCGGGGCAAGGGTGGACAGGTCATCGGCGGCCTGACGCAGCCAGTCTTCCTCCCGCGCCGCACTTTCCATTTCCGCACGCGCGGCGGCAAGTGCCGCCGTCGCCTCGATCCAGGCGCGATAGGCGCGTGCGGTGTTGGTGCGCAAGGCGGCGGGCACGCCAAAGGCGTCAAGCAGGTCAAGATGGGTGCCCTGATCCGCAAGCCCCATCTGTTCATGCTGTCCCTGGATTTCCACCAGAAGCGAAGCCGCACGGCGCAGCAGCGTCACGCCGACCGGCTGGTCATTGATATAGGCACGCGACCGTCCGTCCACCGTCACGATGCGGCGCAGCAGGATCGGCTCTGCGGGTTCCTCTATGGCGATGCCCTGTTCCGCGAGCAGCGCATGCACCGGATGGTCGGTTGCGATTTCAAAACTGGCGCTGACACTGGCCTGTTCCGTGCCCGCGCGCACCAGCGACGCGCTGGCACGTTCGCCCAGCGCGAGGCCGAGACTGTCGAGGAGGATGGATTTCCCGGCCCCCGTTTCCCCCGTCAGCACCGTCAGCCCGGCGATAAAGGACAGGTCGAGCTTCTCGATCAGGACGACATCGCGAATCGAGAGATGTGTCAGCATGCGGATGATCCGATCATCAGGTCAGGCACAATGGGCGCGACCTAGAGCGTTTCCACCGAAAACCGGTTCGGTGAAAATGCTCCGGTTTATGGT
>NZ_BANE01000095.1 GCF_000964405.1 Novacetimonas hansenii JCM 7643 | reverse complement strand
CGCGACTGGGCTCATGGGTCATAGCAAAAACAAATTGGTATAAGCACTGATGGCTGGGAGGTGCAGGCTCCACGCAACGCACATGGCGCATGGTCCTTTTACTTTCGAGCGAAGGGTGGCTATTTCATCGAAGTGACTACATTAACGTCGGTTCGCACCGAAGAAGCATATCAAGAAAACTCACAATAATGCCCAGTATGAATGGCTGAATAACCTGAACTGCCTGCCTGATCTACGATGTGGGATCCGACAGGCAGCAACCGCCTTCATGTCGGTCGTTTGGACCACAAGGTTGTTTGCCAAATAGCGGACATCAGCGCTTTAAAGCCTCGTTGCAGAGATTGTCTGGATCTCACTAATTGTACCTCTTGAATGATCCCAAGACACAGACGGGCAACCCATGGACGTTGCGATGAAAATTTCAGCGATACGGAATTGTGATCGGATCATATGACAAGCACGCCCTTATATCCTTGTCATACTGCCCTATAGTATGACAAGGATACTCAAGGGTAGTATATTCGGGAGTAAGCGTTCGTGCCGCACACACCAGCTGAGAAAAAGCGCGTTCTGACCCGCGTGCGCCGTATTCGCGGGCAACTTGATGCGCTGGAACAGGCTTTGGAGAAGGGAACTGATTGCGGTCCGGTGCTGCAACAGGTGGCGGCTATCCGGGGAGCGATCAACGGATTAATGGCCGGTGTCCTCGAAAGCCATCTGCGGGAAGAATTTGTTGAGTGTGCCGGTGATCGTGATGCTGCCAGTGGTTCGATCGAGAATGTGGTGTCACTCGTTCGATCCTATCTCCGGTAATGCCCTCGATGCTGGCTGATAGGTTATTTGGAGAAAAAATCATGAAATCACGGGCCGCAGTTGCTTTCGAGGCGGGTAAGCCCCTTGAGATTGTCGAGATCGATGTAGCGCCTCCTCGTGCTGGTGAGGTGCTCGTGCAGATCACGCATACGGGTGTGTGCCACACTGATGCGTTTACCCTGTCAGGGGATGATCCCGAGGGACTGTTCCCAGCCGTTTTGGGTCACGAAGGCGCGGGAATTGTCATCGAGGTCGGAGAAGGCGTAACCAGCGTTGCCCCCGGCGACCATGTCATTCCGCTTTACACGGCGGAATGCGGTGAATGTCTGTTCTGTAAGTCGGGAAAAACCAATCTCTGCATTTCAGTGCGCGCCACACAGGGTAAAGGTGTGATGCCGGATGGCACGACACGCTTCTCCTACAAAGGTCAGCCGATCCATCATTACATGGGGTGTTCGACGTTCAGCGAATACACGGTTGTCGCCGAGGTTTCTCTGGCAAAAATCAATCCCGCATCCAATCCAGGGCATGTCTGTCTGTTGGGATGTGGCGTCACCACAGGGATTGGTGCGGTACACAACACGGCCAAGGTGCAGCCGGGAGATACGGTTGCCGTCTTCGGTCTGGGCGGGATCGGTCTGGCGGTCATTCAGGGAGCGCGACAGGCAAAGGCTGGCCGGATTTTCGCTATTGATACCAACCCGGAAAAGTTTGAACTTGCCAAAGCATTCGGCGCCACGGAATTCCTCAACCCCAAGGATTATGACAAACCGATTCAGCAGGTTCTTGTGGAAATGACCGGCTGGGGTATTGATCATACATTTGAATGTATCGGAAACGTCAACGTCATGCGCGCGGCGTTAGAAGCCGCGCATCGTGGGTGGGGGCAGTCGATCGTCATCGGGGTGGCAGGGGCCGGTCAGGAAATTTCGACCCGTCCCTTCCAGCTTGTGACGGGGCGTTCGTGGCGCGGCTCGGCTTTCGGTGGGGTCAAGGGACGCAGCCAGCTTCCCGGCATGGTCGAAGATGCCATGCGTGGCGATATCGAACTTGCGCCTTTCGTAACCCACACCATGCCGCTCGAAGACATCAATACGGCCTTCGATCTGATGCATGAAGGAAAATCCATCCGTTCCGTCATTCATTTCTAAGGTCTGCGTCTCACCGCGCAACATCATTTCCAATGGTTGGAAATTACAGGAGAACGATCATGGCAGTTATTTCCGGTGACGGTGTTTTCTCTCACGTTTTTCTTGGGGCAGTGGATACTGCGGTATCCGCGAAATTCTATGACGCCGCGCTTGCGGCTCTGGGCATAAAAAACCTGGGGCCGTTCGGGCATGGGTGGATTCTGTATGGCCGCGAAAAGCCAGCCTTCATCATTGCACGTCCAGGCAACGGTGAAGCGCCCTCAAGCAACGGTGTCACCATCGGTTTTGCAGCAGCGACACCCGCCGAAGTGGAGGCTTTTCATGCCGCAGGTCTTGCCAATGGGGGAACCGATGAAGGCGCACCCGGCCCGCGAAGCCACTTACCGGGCGCTTACGCTGCCTATCTCCGGGATCCGGCAGGGAACAAGATCTGCAGTTATACCTTCACGGACGGTAACTGACATGCGCAAAAGGCAGTGAGAGCCATGGAACGCAAGGAAACACACGCCTCTTTTGGGGGTGTGCAGGAAGTCTGGCGACACAAGTCCGTGTCGTTGGGTGTGGAAGCAAACTTCGCGATCTACCTGCCGCCGCAGGCAAAAACTGAAAAGGTTCCCGTTCTTTACTGGCTCTCCGGTCTGACATGTACGGAGCAGAATTTCATTGGCAAGGCTGGCGCGCAACGCGTGGCCGCAGAACTGGGCATCGCCATTGTCGCGTCGGATACCAGTCCACGGGGCGTGGGTGTGGCTGATGACGATGCGTACGATCTTGGACAGGGTGCCGGATTTTACCTCAATGCGACGCAGGAGCCGTGGGCTGCGCATTATCGGATGTATGATTACGTCGTCACGGAACTTCCTGCGCTGATTGAGGCGAGCTTTCCGGTTACGCAGCAGCGAGGCATTGCGGGACATTCGATGGGTGGATTTGGCGCCATCATGATCGCGCTGCGTAATCCTGGCCGCTATCGTTCTGTGTCAGCCTTTTCACCCATTGTGGCGCCAACGCAGGTACCATGGGGTGAAAAAGCATTCAGTGCTTATCTGGGTCCGGATCGTGCCAGTTGGGCAGCCTATGACCCGCTTGAACTTGTGCGGACAGCGAAGGAAAGACTGCCTGTTCTGATAGATCAGGGTCTGGCGGACCAGTTTCTGAAAGAACAGCTCAGACCAGAACTGTTCCAGGAAGCCGCACAGAATGCAGGGCAGGAACTCATCCTGAATCTTCGTCCTGATTACGATCACAGCTATTATTTTGTAGCCAGTTTTATTGCAGATCATCTTAGATATTTCGTGAGTAAACTACGATGAACAGATTGTCAGATTTTTTGGATCCGCGCTTTTCTGGCTTCGGGTGGAGACGAAATCTGTTAGGGGCGTCTTTGAAACTGTGGAATTAACTGGCGGCTTTCTGCATCTTTTGTCCGGAAGCAGACATTCCGTTTGCCCCCCATTGCCGACCTTTTCTGCCGGAAAAGCGGGTGCGGGTTTGTCTCGGTGTAGCCGTCAGAGTCAGAGTGCTGCGCGAGTTTTCGTGACGGGTTGAGAGGGTGGGGGAGAGTCTCCTGTCCGCCCGTCATGGAGTTTTTCGCCATGGCGACCGCTATTC
>NZ_BANE01000096.1 GCF_000964405.1 Novacetimonas hansenii JCM 7643 | reverse complement strand
TGGGCACTGGCCACGCTCGACATGCTTCAGGTGCATCGCGTGGGGCAGCCCTGGTCCTATTCCGTTGACCTCGGCCCCGATGAAAACCCGGTCTGCGACGAGCATGGGCGGCAGATGGACCGCTCGTTCTGCGCCGCGTGGGCGGCGGGCGACATCATCGTCACCGACGAGGATTACGGCATCGGGCAGTCCAGCGCCCAGTGGCTGCTGGACCCGGAGCGTAAGCGCGACTGGCGGCAGCATTACGGATACGCCTGGGCGTTCCGTCTGGATGTCTGGAACGATTTCGGCGGCCTGCCCGACTGGCTGGTGACGGGTGCTGCCGATTATATCGCCGCCATGGCGTTCGCGGGGAAGCTGGATACCTCGGACGCCTACACGTCACCCGCCTGCGCGCGGCGTCTGCGCCATTTTGCCGCGGCCTGCGACCGGGCCGTGCGTCAGGATATCGGCGTCGTGCCCGGGTTGCTGTCGCATGGATTCCACGGATCGAAGAAAAAGCGGTTTTACCTCGACCGCAAGGACATCCTGCGGGAGGCCAATTTCGATCCGGACGTGGATATCGGATATGACCGCCACGGGCTGCCATTCCTCGCCAGCGACAATCGCATCCTGCGCGACGGCCTGCGGCGCCTGTCGGTCGCCCGGGATGAAGACAGCAACGCGCTGTAGGAGGCCGGCCATGAACCCGACGGTCGCCGTCCTTCTCTGGCTCAGTGGCGTCGTGAGCGGCGTTGCTGGCGCGTTCTTCCTTTACGCATATCTGGCGAGCAATTCACGATGAGCAGTTCTGAAGATCCGGGGGGCTATCTGCTTCGGCAGCGGCTTCGTGACGCATGACGGTGCAATTTCTGGCAGCGGTCGGTCTTTTCCTGACCGGCTGCGCATTCTCGCAGGTCGTCGCGTTCGCTCTGGCCGCGTGGCGGGAGCGCGCCCGTGAGCGAAAAATCGACGCCACACTGGGTCCTCCTCCGCCTGATCCATCGGATGCCCCACGATGATGCTCCGCAAATTTGGCTGCAAGCCGCCAGAGACCCGTGCTGGCCAGCCGACCATGGCGGTCATGCGCAGCTTCATGGCCCGCAGGGCGCCAAGCAGTCTGATCCGGTCCCATATTGACCCCGGCGTTCTCATGCTGGGGAACGACACGACGAATGACTGTACCAGCGCGGGTATCGGGAATCATATCCGCGCCACGGCGGCGCTCAACCGGTTCCAGGTGGACGTGACCACGGCGCAGGCGCTGACGTTCTACGGCCGCCACACGGGGTTCGTGCCGGGCAATCCTGCCACGGACACCGGCGCAGTAGAGGTGGACATGCTCACCGCGGCGGCCCGGGACGGATACGACGTGACCAACCAGACGCTGTTCCCGATCTGGGGCAGCACGGACCCGCATGACCGCAACGGGCTGTGCAACATCATGGCGGACCTGACGGCTCCATATTTCGGGGTGCAGTTCGCCGATGCGGATCTGTACGAGGATGAGGCTGGCCAGCTGCCGCCCGTCTGGGACACGCGCACACCGGCCAGATATGGCGATCCCACTCCCAATCCCCGCAAGGGGCATTGCCTGCTGGGCTGGTCCTATACCGGGATGGCCGACGATGATCTCGTCGAACTGCTGACCTGGGGCGGACAGCAGCGCGCGACGTGGCGCTGGTTGCGCAGTCGCACAGTAGAGGCGCATGCCCTGGCATGGCGTCAACTGCTGGCCGCCGACAGTCTGCTCCCGCTGTGGGAGGAGTGGCAGAACCTGGTAGCGGCCAACGACAACTATCTGCGTGCGGCGGCGGCCTGATGCCGAGGCTTGTACCGGCCCGAGCCTTCCGGTAAGATTCTGCAAGTTCATCCTCTGGTTCCGTCAGTGGTTGAATCAGAAGGCCGCTAGCGTTCCACGCGCTGGCGGCCTTCGTTTAGGCTGTCGTCACGGTATTAAGGGCGCGGGAATGTGCGTTATCGCCGGTAAACAGGTGTCACCATGCATGGACCTGCATGATGTCCTCAAACCGCGTGGTATAGGCAGGTGACAGGAAGGCCTGCCGCGGGCGCCAGTCCTGCCGCGTGCCGGTCGCCAGCGGGCGCACGGTCCCGCGGCCAAACCGGGCATTGAGGGCGTCCATCGCTGCCATCACGCTTTCGGCGCGTTGTGGATCGCGGGTTGAGAACAGCGCGCCCTGCCGCGCGGCCGGTGCCAGAGCGTCAAGAATGACGCCAGCCTTGAAATACCGATATCCCGGTTTCCAGATTTTTCGCAGCAGCCGCAGTGATGCCGCGATCAGCGCCATCGTATCATTGGTCGGCTCGATGCTGATCGATTGCTGGTTGGCATACCATCCCGCCTCGGTCGATGTGCGGGGGTTGGTCCGTATGAAAACACTGATGCTGCCGGCATGCAGCCGATCGCGTCGGAGTTTGGCTGCGACCGTCGTCGCATATGAAGCGACGGCCTCGCGCAGATCCGACCAGTTGTCGATCGGCCTGCCGAATGTGCGCGTACAAGCGAGTCCCTGTCGTGGAGCTGCCAGATCCGCCAGGGGGAGGCACGATTGCCCCTGCAGTTCCGCCTGCACCCGCGCGCCCACGACCGTAAGCAGGTTGCGGACGGCGCGTGTATCCATCTCGACAAAATCCGCGATCGTGTGGATGCCTGCCCGCCGGAGGCGTTCGGCCCCCTTGTGGCCTATGCCCCACACATCCTCGATGTCAGTCCGGCGGTACCAGTCATGCCGGAGGGCCGTATCATTGAGATCGCACAGCCCCTGTAGCGCGGGATCCGCTTTCGCGATGCGGTTGGCCACCTTGGCTATGGTCTTCGTTGGCCCCCAGCCAATGCAGGTCGGAATCTTGGAGATTTCCAGAACGTCACGCCGCAGGTCCGCGCAGAAGGTGGCCAGATCATATGGGAGCGCCGTGAGGTCGAGGAACATTTCATCGATCGAGTAGGGTTCGACGCGGGGAACCCGATATTCCAGCACCTGGAACATGCGTCGGCTCATGTCAGCATACAGCGGATAATTGCTCGAGTACCACTGTACGGCGCGGAGTGCTGGGCGCCTGCGTGCCAGATGCCACGGCTCGCCCATCTTGATGCCCAACTGCTTGGCCTCGGCCGTCCGGGCGATCGCGCACCCGTCGTTGTTGCTTAGAACCACGACGGGTGAATGTCTGATGCTGGCGTCAAAGGCCCGCTGGCAGGAACAGTAAAACGAGTTCCCATCGATGAGGCCAAAGACCGGCACATTCACACCTCGGTCCGCACCACGGCGCAGACCACGGCCCATATCCCCGCATTCTGGTCTCCGTCCACCGGGCGAAGGGCATCGCCATCGCCCGAGCGGCCCGACCTCAGGAACCATCCATCCCGGTTGCGGGTAATCTCGCAGACAATGGTCTGATCCTGCCAGCGTGCGATGACCACGTTGCCCGTACGTGGCGATGCCGCCGTATCCACGATCAGCACATCCCCATGCAGGATCCCGCGAGCAGACAGGGCATCTCCTACGACGCGCACCGGATACCGATTGGGGCGATAGAGGTCGAGCACGGCGCCCAGATCAATAGGCCCCTCAGCGCTGTCCGCAGCAGGCGATGCAAATCCGGTTGTCCTGTCGCCTGCGTATCCAGACATAGCATGTTCCCCTTTCATTCGCAGAACCGAACGTAACATGAACAATATGGAAGAAGTCAAGAGGCCCGATGCGTCCGGAGGTCGAGCGCGGCGCTCGGAGCGACTGGGGCTGCATTACTGTCTCCCGCTGTCGTCGCATATGAAGCGACGGCCCCATACCGATCGCGGCCATTTTCGCCGCACGGAGAAAATGGTTGTCAGGCGCCCGATGTGCGGGGCGGCCTAGGTCGTGACGATAGGATGAACGAGCGAGAATACCATTTATCGCGCGTAAAGCGCGACCTGCCGCATGCGGCCGAAGGAGATATCATGAGCGTCGAACGGAAATCGCTTTGCGGGCAGTTCGCGATTCCAAAAGGGGGCACCACCAATTTTATGCCCTGTATGATCGCCGGTGCCATTCTCATCATGGCCGTGGCGTTTCTGACTGGATGCAGCGCCCGGCCGCAGGTTGCCACCACGATCCCCCAGGCAATGGCGTCCATACAGGACAGCCTGGCGCGTTCGGGGGCGGTGTCTGTCTCCCATGCAGCATCCTGGACGCCCGAGCAGGCAACCAGATTTGAGCAGGATGTGCAGGCCGTCCAGTGCTCGCAACAGCGGTCTGATCCCGTGGTGGGGGTTTTGGCTGGCACAGTGACCGGCACCCTGTCTGTGCAGTTCACACAGGGCGCACAGGCAACGGTCGGCGCGCTGACAACGGCACCCACCATCGGGGCAGAACTGAGCGGGAGCCGGACCCGCGGACAATCCCTGACGGTGCCCCTGTCGTATGCACCGCTGTCCTCCCTGCCTGACGTCGAGATGTCACGGCAAATTGGCTACGAGACGGAGTTGCTCGCCCAAAATGATGACGCGCGGCACCAGGAAGCCGCTCGGCTGATTCAGGACCGGGAAGCGTTGCGAACGCATGTAGTAGATCTGATTGAACACTGGCATGCAGACCAGTGCATCCAGCATGGGACACTTATGCCATTGGTAGGAGAAAGAATATATCCTCGCTAAATCCCCTTTTTCTAATTTTATGACAAAATGCAACAAACGCATAAAAATTTCTTGCGTTCTCAAGGAAAATGCCATCCCATTCATTCGGGACTGAGAATGTTCAGTCCCGCACAACTGCCTAGAAAGGTGGCATTATGAACCAGTTTCGTATGGTTCCCGGCCAATCTTATGCATTTGCAGATCTTCCCATAGAGGGTGCTTTTGCAAAAGCATTTGCGGCAATGGTAACCAATGAAGGATGGGAAATCGGTGGAAATCCTATCCATTCGAAACTTCCTCCCGTGAAGCCGGGATGTGTCCGTCTTCATGATATCAAGTGGGTCGGAATAGAACCGAATAGAAAACGGTAATATCGGGAAATTCTGGACATCGCTTAGCATCACGTAAATAAAACAAAGTGTTTGCTTTACGTGTAGATCACAGACTCAGCCACGAGCTTCAGTCGTTGAATACCGTGAAATTCGGTCGTCTTGCCCCTCTGATGGAACCTTCTGGAAATCGGTTGCGATCATCGGACTGCCATCTGTCAAGAACACATTATTAAATGTATTGCACTGACAGATACCCTTTTGCACTGCCACTCAGCATATGATGCTGCAGGTATGCCACGATCCCACGACATAAAGTGGGGATGCCCCGTCCAAGATACCTTGGTCGGGGCTTTCTATTACGATTTTGATGAAGTTTTACTTTCAATCACCTGCCTTAACTTCGTCGGTAAGTGAAGCCGCGTCGGCGTGACAGGAATACCGCTCTTATCGAGGATCGTGGTCGCGGTCGGCTTCTGCACCCGATCCACCATGACGGCAGTTTTCCCGCGGCGCACCGCGTTGACGGCCCATCCGACGTTGGCCGCAATGCCATTAATCAGAACGTAGATGATGCCCTCGATACGCGCGCCAGGCGGCGGCGGCTGGATGATGGCGGCCGCAATGGCGCACGCCGCGATCACGGTGCATACGGGGGCCACGTACTGCTGCGGCACCTCGTAGAGCAGGATGGAAAATGCGGCGGTAATGGATGCCAGTGACGATGACGGTTTCATGATGCAGCCTTTCGCGCGGCATTGGATAATTGGAACGCACTGGTGACACGGCGCGCGGTGCGCCCCAGCCAGTCAGTGCCGAATTCGGCGAACCCGGCATCCTGCCGGTAGGCATTGTCCTGTAGCGACCCGAGTGCGCAGATATGCACCAGGTCCAGTGCATCTGCGGCGGCAATGGCCTCCAATGTCACAGGGCCAATAATCCCGTCAGCTCGTACTCCAAGGGTGGCCTGCAGCCGCATGGCAAAAAGCGGTGCAATCAATCTAGTCGGAGTCAGCGATGACCTGACTTCGGCCAGCTGGCGCAGGCTCGTTTCCTCGCCTGCGTTGAATGCCTCATCCACCACCATCAGGTTGATACCGGATGGCAGTTCCGCACCGCCGCACGGGGTCCAGAACAGGTCCGCATAGATCTGGGAAAACATGCTTTCCGTCAGGCCCCGCATGTCCGCCTCGGTTGGCACGCGGTTCAACCAGCCGCGCAGACACGGCGCGGAAATCCCCATGTTGGTGCCGATCAAGATGCCCTGCCCGATCGCACCCCCTGTCCAGTTGCCTGGGTCAGCAGGGTTTTTCTGATAACCGCCCTCTTCGTTCAGCGTGAAGTCAGCACAGAAATCAAAGTCGGTTTCGGGCATCGTTATTCCTAGAATTGTATGGTTTTTCAGAAACCATATTCAGCTAGGCCAGCGTGCCGTCACGACCCGAGGAATAACACATATTCCAACGGGAATGGGTATATTACTGCCATCACGAGGATAATCCGCTTGACGGGATAATCGTTTTCGTATCTGGTTATTTAACCATGACGCATATGGAGATAACCATGATGTATGAACGTTCCACAGCCGCTCCCTCTCCGACACAGACCCCTGTGGAGGTTCTGGAAACATTCTGGCGTCGCAAGAAGATGGAGGCGGAAAATTCCGCATTCCGGACCGGCGTCATCTCTGGAGCAGCGATGGCCGCGGCGCTGGCATGCGGCGTGTGGGCGATCAATATCGCACTGCACTACCTGATCGGGACAATCTGAGGTGGAGAACATGGCCCGTGGTGCGGACACACACTGCGCTCTGTTTGAAATTCTCCACCACGGTTATCTGGGTGGCGACGCTTCTGGAATCGCTACCGTTCGACAGTGGTGCGTATTTCTTTGCGCCGATCGCGAGGAGTTTGTGCGCAACATCGCAAAGGCGGTCGGGATCAGCAAAGGGGCGGCCGTTCGCGCGATTGATGCGCTGGTGGCCGAGGGACTGGTCGAACGTGAGATGAATGCGGCCGATAGGCGTTCGCCATTTATCCGCGTCACCGCCAAAGGGGCACGCGTCATCGCATCCGCGCGCAAGCGCCTGGACGCCATCCTTGGGCGCCAGATGGATAACCGTCGATAATCGTTATTCTCGCGGGTAAACCAAAAATGGAATTTTCCAGCACCAGATTGCGGGGCGATGCGACAAGGCCGCATGCGACCCAGCCGTGGAAACAGACCTATACGGGCATGAAGTTCGATCTGCTCGATCCTCGGCCCGAGCAGGTGCGTCTGATGGATATCGGTGTGCATCTTTCTCGCACATCGCGTTTCAATGGCGCGACGACGGTTGAAAGTTGGAGCGTCGCGCAGCATTCGCTGCTTGTGCGTGACATCCTCCTGCAGCTTTATCCTGATGCGGGGCCGATAGTTCAGATCTATGCCCTGCTGCACGACGCGCATGAGGCCTATACGGGTGACATCACCACTCCGATGAAAATGGCTATCCGCGCAGTCCTGCGCTCGGCCGGCCGGTCCGATGATCCCGTCGAGATCCTCCAGCACCGGATACAGAAGGCAGTCCACAGACATTTCCGCCTGCCGGAAATGGCCAGCGTTTCCATCATGGAACGTGTGCACCGGGCCGACATGTATGCGCTGTCGTGCGAAAAAGAGGCGTTTATGGGTCCGTCACCGGACAGTTGGGGCAATCTGGCCCCGGTCATCCGGGGTGCCGTTCCGGAGCCTCTGGGTGCGGAGGATAGCGCCATCCTGTTCATCAGGGCTGTGCGCGAATGCCTGGAGGCTCTGGGACTGCTCATTTTCTGTGAGGTCGATGACCAGTGTTCCGTCCTGGTGGCGGAAATGGAGGGTGCAAAGTGCGAAAGGGACAATCGTGAACTGGCCTGATCGCATCGACAATTATTGCGCCGTCACCGGGTTCCCGCGGTCGCTGTTCGTGGATGGGACGGGCCGCGTGGTCGGCACGTGGATCATGGGGGCCGATTATCGTGTCTCCAGCGGGTATTATGGGGGATATCCGGCGGGATACCTGAAACGGGTCCGCGCGCTGTTCCCCGATAAACGCAGCACCCTGCACCTGTTCAGTGGATGCGTGGATCTGGCTGCGTTCCCCGGTGATACCGTGGATATCAATCCGGACCGCTCCCCGACGTATGTCGATTGCGCGCAAACCCTGACGAACGTGCCGCTGCACGAATATGACCTCGTGCTGGCGGACCCGCCATATTCGGTTGAGGACTGCGAGCATTACGGCACCACCATGGTCAAGCGGAACCTCGTCATGCGCGCGCTGCAGCGGCTGCCGTCAGGGGCGCATATCGTATGGCTGGACCAGGTGCTCCCAATGTTCCGAAAGGATCATTTCACGGTCGAGGCGACCATTGGGATGTGGAAAAGCACCAACCACCGCTTTCGCGGAATAACAGTATTCCGCCGTCTCTGAACAAGTATCCGTAGGTATGACGGAAATACTCAAATGTATTCGAACGCCATAGCGGATTGGCCGTGTGACGGATGCCCGCGCGCATGCGCCGCATGGCCAATCAGGGCCAGCATGACGGAGAATTTCATGAGTGCAGAAAGGGGAGCCGCCACGTCGTTTTCCCAGCTGGTCGCCCAGGTTGAGGACGGTCAGTTCAATCACGACGCCGGGGATGCCATCCAGGACCTCGTCGCCGCGATGAGTGATGCGGCCATGTCCAAAAATGGCCGCAGCAAGGGAAAAATTGCGATCACGATCGGCTTCGAACTGGAAGGCGGCGTCATCACGACGACGACCGATTTCAAGGTGACGAAGCCGCGCATGGCGCGTGCGAAATCCGTGTTCTGGGCCACGCCCGAGAACCACCTGACCAGGCGCAACCCGCGCCAGCAGGAAATGGAACTGCGTGAAGTTCCGACTTCATCATCACCCATCAGGAACGTATAATGTCTGAAAAAACTCCCGAAAAAATCGCCGCCGTCGATAATTCCGGCGCCGCCGTCGTGCGCGATATCATGCCGGCCGCCATTGGCCCCAAGGGTATGATGGTGGATCGTGGTACTGATGCGAGCGCGGTGGTCCTCTCGGTTCCGGACGGCGTGAAGCTGCATTCGGTCAAGGCGTTTCTGGACGAAAACCGGATTGTGCCCGAACGGCGCAAGGGCACTGCGGTGTTCACCGACGTTCCGTCGTTCTGTGCCCATGCATTACGTTTCCAGGCGGTAAACAGCGTCATTTTCGCGAATGATGACCGCGAAAACCCGTCCATGATGTCCGTCCTCGATTATCATGAGGCCGGCCCTGACGAGCGCACCGGCACGCATAACTGCGAACATCGTGGCCTGTACCGATTCCCCCTGTCTGATGAATGGAAGGCATGGCAGGCGTTTGAAAAGCGCGGTTATGTCAGCATCACCGATTTTGCCGAATTCATCGAAAACCGGCTTCTGGACGTGATGGAGCCGATTTCCTCCACGCCGGTGGATGGCGAAAGCCCGCTGGACGCCGCAATGCGCGAGACCGTGGCCAAGCTGGGCGGGAACCTCGCTGATTCACACAGGCTGCTGGAACTGTCCCGCGGGCTGAAGGTGCACGAGAACAGCCGGGTGGCGCAGGCGGTCAATCTGTCCAGCGGCGAGGGGCAGATGGTTTTCCAGACCGAGCATGCGGATGAGAAGGGCGAGCCGCTCAAGGTTCCGAACCTGTTTCTGATCGCGATCCCAGTATTCGCCAACGACGCGGCGTATCGACTGCTGGTGCGCCTGCGGTACCGCCTGCGCGGAGGTTCGGTGACCTGGGCTGTGGAGCGCTATCGCGCGGATGTCGCGTTTGACGATGCGTTCGCGGGTGTCCTGTTGCAGGCCAGTGGAACGACACAGATGCCCGTGATGCGGGGCAAGCCCGAAATTTCCTGACCTTCCCGCCACCATGCTTCCCCGGGTGACCGGGGAAGCAGCACCGGAATGATGCCATGACGTTTGATTCCTTTCTGATTTTCGTCAAAGAACTGGTTTTCATACGCTCCGCCACGGACATGTCGGCCCGTGCCGATATGGAGGATGCCTGCCGGACCTGCTTTACCCAGCGGATGTCCATCTCCGATACCGCGAACCATCTCATCGAGATGGACCAGGTGGAGGAAGCGGCATGAAAACCGCAAACCTGACGCACGAACGCCTGGATGCCGCCGATAAGGGTAATTCCCGCCGGTTACCGGATGTGCCCGAAAACAATGGCTGGCCTGGTGAGTTGGGAAAGCCGGAAAATCCCCACATTGACGGACGACATTGGGTCGCGGCCATACGCAAGGCCTGCGTGGGTGTGCCCTTCCCGATTACATGGTCGGTTCAGACTGGCTGGGGAGGTTTTGATTATACGGCGGCCGAGTTTGGAGCACGTTACGTCTACCATGGCGCGGTGCTGACTCCATCGCAGGTGCGTGAGTTGGTGCAGGAAGTGCGCCAGTCTGCCTATGCCGCTGGCCGTGCATCACTGGCCCATACGTCAAAGGGAGACGTGGCAGATGCGATGCAATGGAGACGTGTATCTGTCCTGATGCCGGCCGAGGATTGGTTTGAGGACGAGGGCGACGTGCTTTGGCATCGCCCTGACGAATACGGGCAGCTATGCGAGGCGCCTGTCGTCGCACACCCATTATCCAGCGATTGGGATGACGACGACATGGCCCCGTACACGTTGTGGTCGCGGATTCCGAACATCGTGCAGAGGCCGTAGCGCCATGGCCCTGCCCATTCCATTTTGCCAGCATTTCGCGGATCGCCTGTTCGAACGGTACGGTATCGCGCTGCGCGCGGGGGAATACGAGGATCTGTTCATACAGATCCGGGACCGGCGGGGCCTATTCCTCAACCGGCTGGACCGCTCTGGGTCCGAAATATGGCGCATCACGCATACGCGGACCGACATCGAGGTGGATGTCGTTTGGAGCCCCAGAAGCCGAAAGATAGTCACATGCGCGCCGCCGGGCACATGGGTGCAGGTCGGGGGTGTGTGGATCAACCAGGCACTCGGAGATGCCGTGCCCGACGCCCTGACGTCGCGCCTGCGGTTCAACCTGAACCGCAAGAGAAGGAAAAGCCAATATGTGTAGCAGCACAACGGATCGGGTGATGCTGGCCGCCGTCCTGAGCGAAGAAGATATTGCCCGGATCGCCTGCGCCATGTCGCCTGCAGGTGAGTCGGCTTGGTCCGACACGGAGAAAGCATTGTACATGCAGCTGGCCCGCAAGGCGGCTGAGGAAGTGGTCGGGCTTGGTTCTCCTATCCCGCCGTACGCAGACGTGGAGACAGTCGCCTATGCGATCTGCTCCACAGTAAATGGAAAAGCTCTTGCCGCCAGTGAGCGCAAATCTTTTGCCGAAGAACTGGCGCAGAACGTTAAAACACCATGCGCCGTTGTTCCCCTCGTCCGCCGCATCGACATGGAAACGCAGATTGCAGCCTGCCGTGTGGATACCTTTTCCTACCATACAGCCAATGTGCGCGCAGCTGATGCGCTGCCAATGCCGCGCTTTGAAATGATGTTTGAGGAGGGAGACGCGCCCGGCAGTGTTATGCGGGTTCTAGCGTACCTTGGCATCGAAAGTCGCTTGGTCGAGAATGATTGGGAAGATGTCCTCAATGGTGACAGTCTGGACCTCGCTACTGTGGAGGCTCTCCCGGTTCCTGATTTCGTACGCAACAGCCAGTGGAAAATGGTCAGTGCCTGGGACACCGAAGATGGGACAATCATCAGGCAATACGTGCGTCCGCTGGTGAAAGCGGAGGGCGGAAATGGTGTTTGATCGTGCTTCTCCTCAACAGAATTCACGGGTTGTGTTTCCCCATTTGAAATACGGCAGCACGATTGCGGAAACGTCTGTGCGCCTGCGCAAGGCATGGCGCGTCAGCGTTAAAGGCCACGATGGCGAGAACGCCTATTTTGCCCATACTGCCGGGCATGCGCGGATGGACTGTTGGCGTGCAATGGATTGCGATCACGGTCGGATCATCGATATCCGCGTCCGAAGATGGCCCGAGAAAGATCAGAAATTACCGGAGCAGGATCCTATTGCCGACACTCTTTCTACAGAGGAAAGGGGATGTTTGGTGCATGCCTTTGGCCTGAACGAATACGAACCGTGGAAGTCTGGCTACCGCGACTATTTCTTCACGTCCTCCAAAAATGAAACCCTTTTAGGGCTGGTGAAAAAAGGTCTCATGCATCCGGGCAAAGCACCGTGCTGGGAAGATACGAATGTGTATTTCCGCCTGACTGCCTTGGGTAAGCACGTCGCGCTTTCGCTCGTCCCTCTATATGGAGCGAGATAGCATCATGAGCGATGTAACCGAACTGATGCGTGTCGCCATGCGGGCTGATCCTGAAATGACGGAACGGGAGAAGGATGCCGTACGCCGTGCGTTCCGGGCCTTGATCGCAGACGATTACCTCATCGAACACAAATCGCTGGCATGCTGGAACCGAGATGGCGCAGGTTACGAAGAACTGCCAGTTCCACGCCTTCAGCTTCGATGGACAGACAGTGGGACCATCTGTCATTACGAACTGATCCTGCGGCTTCAGAGCGGCGATATCAGACGCGAAGTGGGCGATGAGAAGCGCAGTTGCTTTATGGCCATTCCCATGGGCTGGACAAGATGTTCTTCGCCGGTGGAACACGGGCCTGACGGACAAATCCGGACGCCATATCGGGATGGCTGTCACATCAAATGGGATGCGGCGCAGCTGGGGCTTCCTGCTTATGTAGTCTGGAGAAGAGAGGTCCGGGTTCTTGAAAAGGTCAGCATGTCATGACGCAGCGACCCGTAATAGAAACCGTATTGTCCCCATGCGAAAAAACGCTGGCGTACCTCGCAAAAGGAAACTGGAGCGCGAAGGCCATCATCCAGGCCGTTAAAAACCATGATGGAACAGAGCTGCCGTCTGATGCGGCTGTTGCCTATATCAAGGCCGGTCTGGAATGTTGGCATGGCTGTGGTTTTTATCACGACCGTGCAACGCGCGGTGATGGCCATCTCAAGCATTGCGAAGGCGATGACGAAAGTTGGGCCTGGAACTTTCGTTCCGGCGTCGATTACACGATCTTGCCAAAGCCTGGTGTGGCATTGGCAGACCTCGATGTAGGGATGTCTGATCCCCGGATTATTGAGATCGTCGGTGCTGCCCTCGGCAGGACATCCGTTTATGAAACTCCCAAGCATCAGAATGAGCATGCTCTCGAATTGATGGGAATATTGCGCCTTCGTGGATATGAAGTGGTGGCGCAGAAGAACCCGTGGAACCCTATTGAGACTGCCAAAAAAAATGGCAGTCCGGTCCTCGCGAAAATCCATGACGATTTGTTCCCGCGCGTCAGGCCTGACAGAGCCGATCTGAAGACGTGGAACGGCCGTGTAATCGAGGTCGCGCACCCCGGCATTCTGTCCGACGGTCTGGATGTTGGCTGGGGAATGGTCGCGCCTGTCGGGCACGGAGGTTTTCCTGACGATTGGTTCGCGGGCTGGATAGCTGTTCCTCTGAGCACTGAGGCATGACAAAGCCATACCACGCCATGACGGGACGGTCAGACGAGTGGTTTACGCCCCCGGAAATTTTTGAGGCACTGGGAGAGACATTTGATCTGGATGTTTCCCAGCCCGAAACCGGCCGGGAATATTTGTCCGTGCCATGCCGTCGGTTTCTGACCATGAAAAACGATGGCCTTTCCAGTGCATGGGATGGGTTCGTCTGGATGAATCCCCCATTTGGGGCGCGCAATGGCGTCGTGCCATGGCTGGCGCGCTTCATGCGCCACGGGAATGGGATTGCCTGCGTATATGCGCGGACCAGTGCTGGCTGGTTCCACGATTGCACGCCCAAAGCCGATGCGATGCTTTTCCCCCGGGGCAAGACAAAATTCATCAGGCCGGATGGCTCGCGTGGGAACGCGCCAGGCGATGGCATTGTGCTGATCGGGATGGGGAAACGGGCTGTTTCTGCATTGGCGCGCGCTCAGAAAGCAGGGCTCGGAATCACAGTGAAAATTTATAGAAAGGATACCGTCTGATGAACGTCGAACATCACGGACCGACCTATGCGCGGATGGAGCAGATCGCCAGCTTTCTGCGGGCGCGTTCCGGTCTCTGGGTCGCATCGGAAGACGTTATCGAGGCCATGGACGGCGAGATGAACGCATCTGCCGTCCGGTATTGCCTGAAATCCCTCGTGCGCCGCCGGCGTGCCGAGCGGACAGTATCCGGCCGCGTCACCCTCTGGAAATCACGCTGACAGATCCCGACGGGAATTGTCATTATCGAAGGTAAAAAACGGGCATGGGACGCAATTCCGCGATCGAATGGACCGACCACACGTTCAATCCGTGGGTCGGATGCACCGCGATCAGCCCCGCCTGCGACCACTGCTATGCGGAGGCCTGGGCGAAGCGCACCGGCGCGCCGCAGTTGTGGCAGGGCGATCGTCGTCGTACATCAGGGACCAACTGGCGGCAGCCCCTCAAATGGGACCGGGAGGCACGGGACGCAGGCGTAAGGCGCCGGGTGTTCTGCGCGTCGCTGGCGGACGTGTTTGACAACCAGGTGCCGCACGCGTGGCGGCGGGATCTGTGGGCGTTGATCGCGCAGACACCGCATCTGGACTGGCTGCTGCTGACGAAGCGTCCGCAGAACTTCACGAAGTTCCTGCCTGATGGTCAGGACGACGCGCCGGCATGGGGCATGGGCTGGCACAATGTCTGGCTGGGGGCGACCATCGCCAACCAGGTCGAGGCAGAGCGCAATGTGCCGACCCTTCTGAAGGTGCCGGCCTCTTGCCGGTTCCTGTCCATCGAACCGCTCCTCGGCGAGGTAGACCTGCTGGAATGGCTGGATCCAACGGGGGCGTGCTGTGGCGGCGAACCGGAGTGCCGTTGCCAGCCATGTCCTAGCGATGCCGACTGGCGGGGGACCCAGGGCGACGGCTTTGACCCATGCATCAACTGGGTAATCGTTGGCGGCGAAAGCGGACCGCACGCCCGACCAATGGCGCGGGACTGGGTCTCGGAACTGCAAGAACAGTGCGAAAAATACGGAATTCCGTTCTTTTTCAAGCAGTGGGGCGAACATGACGCGGAAGGAAATCGCGTCGGGAAAAAGCGCTCAGGCGCGCTGCTGGATGGGCGGGAATGGAAGGAATTCCCCTCCCTGAAGGAAAGCGGCCATGGGTGAGGCAAAGCGTCGCCGCGAGTTGCAGGAGAGCCGAACAGCGGAGGGACTGCCCGTCCCGCGCCCGACGGAATGTCCGTCATGCGGGGTCCGTGAAACCACGACGGTTCAGACCAATGCGCGCCTGCGGGAACTGGGACTGCCACAGGAGGTCGGATTCTGCGGGTCATGCCGGGCGATATGGGAGGTTTTCCCCCCGCAGTATATCGCGGACCCGGTCTGCGCGGAGCCATGTGATAACTGTGCATTCCGGCCCGGCGCGCCGGAGCAGGCCGATCCGGAGACCTGGAAATCCCTACTGGACAGCCTGCAGGTGGACGGGGATGGCATGTTCACCGGCAGGTTCTACTGTCACAAGCACGTGCCGATCGACATGAGCAAGGGACCGGGGAATTTCCTGTTTCCGCAGCGCGCGGATGGGGCCTGGGACACCGCGAAGATGCGGATGTGCAGCGGGTTCCTGCGCATGTTCTGGGCACGCCAGCGCAAGCTGGGGCTGATGTGATGGGGAAGCCTGTCGATCTGATCGGCCGACGCATGGTGCAGCCCATGCCGATCCCGGCGCGTGCCTGCGTCATCAGGGGAGACCATGGGGTGCGTGGGGTGGTTTTCTCGCTGACGCATCGTGGGCGCGCGGGCGTGGAAATCTGGGTCTGTGTGGCAGAAACGCGGGACGTTGCACGGCAATGGTGTGTATCACGGACCGAAAACATCGACCTGCCATCTTTCGCCGCCGCGCGTGTCTGGGTGCATGCATGGGCTGCGCGCTACGGGCACAGGATCCGCGAGGACATTCCCGCGCGCCGCCGCCCGAAGATCGGGTCGCGGGCCTGCCGTGCCCTGCTGGCTGCGGGCGGCTGCCGGGAGAGCTGGCTGACCAGCGATGCGCCACGTCTGGCGGCGGAAGCCGCTGTGCGCTGCCAGTCACCGGCGGCGGACTGCCACCATTACGGCAGGTGCCAGTACGGGACCTGCGATATGGAGATGGATGTGGACGATGCCTCCTAGACGCCTTCAGATGCTCCCCGAAAGTCTGTGCGCCCCCTGCCCCGACTGCGACATGACGATCAGCGTTCTGGCAGCAGAGGATGACGCAGGCCTGTTCTGGCCGGAGGGCGGCGAGGGCATCGGGCCACTTTCCTACATCAACTGCGAACATTGCGGTGCTGCCTTCCATGCCCTGGCCGTTGGCCCTGCACACGCATTACATCCCTACGACCGGAGAAGAATCGATATGGTGTTCCAGAGCGAAAAACTGCCGCAAGGGTTGCGGGACTGTCCTGATTTGGGAACAATAAAAAATGAAGTTCCTGCATCAAACGGTAGATGCACGAGACTTAAAAATTCTGATCCCCAAAATAATGACGATGAAAGGAATGATCGTGACCCAGAACGACAACCCGGCTGACAATTTTTTTGCGGAAGTAAGGACGCGCCTCAAACATGATGAAGAACTTGAAGTCCCCAGTTCTTCATATCGCCATGAGGCTGTCACCCCTCAAGTTGGTCACCTGAGCATTCCAGTCAATATAATTCCATTGCAGGGGGGATACGACAAGAAGCGCCTGGATCAACTGTGCCATGATCTGGGGTTTGTGCCCGATCAACTCTCAAAAGACAAAATAAAAAATAGTGATGATGGTCGCAAGGTAACAATTACCCGCTATTGTAAATCTGTGCGCAAAGACTATCTCGCAGGAGCAGAAATGACCCTGTCGGTGACTTTCAATATCGCCGATAACCCCTTTTCCCGAGGGTAGCCCCTGCCGATCTCCTGCTGTCGTGGTTTCGGGGACCAAAATCTGTTGTCGTTCGGTATCCGCGACGTTAGGCTGTCGTGGTTTCAGGGACCTAAGCGGTCCGGGCATCAGATCCGGAGGTGGATGTGGCGGCGCAGCAGGTTGATCTTTTTCTTGATTCCATGATGGGGCAGACCCTGCGCGGGGACCGCGCCCTGATGGAATTCCCTTTCTTTTCATTGGCCAAGCGCCCCCGTCACACGCCCATCACTTATGACGATGGGCGGGTGATGATACGCGTCTCGCCCGGAGAACGGGGCATCGCGACCATCTGGGACAAGGACATTCTGATCTATGTGACGTCCCTGATGAACGAGCAGCTGGAGCGTGGAATCGAGCCCGGCCGGACCATTCAGTTCGCGGCCGTGGATTTTCTGCGCGTGGCGGGCCGCGGGACATCCGGAAAATCCTATGAGCAGCTGAAGGATGCGCTGTTCCGCCTGCGCTCAACGACGATCACCACGTCAATCGCGTCGGCCGGAGAGGAGGAGGAGCGCGGTTTTGGCTGGATCGAGGCGTGGCGCATCGTCAAGCGCATGCGCAAGGACGGCAACCGGGTCATGGAGGCCATTGAAGTTACCCTCAGCGACTGGATGTACCGCGCCATCGTCAAGGAGCGCCGCGTTCTCGCGATGGATTCCAAATATTTCGAACTGACCATGGCAATGGAACGTCGGCTGTATGAACTGGTACGCAAGCATTTGGGCAACCAGCAGACGTGGATGATCTCGCTTCCGCGCCTGGCAGAGAAAATTGGCACGCAGATGGAATTAAAGAAGCTGAAGGCGGAACTGGTCGAGATATGCCGCCGCGACAGCCTGATCCATTACCAGATGAACCTGGAGGCACCGCCCGGGATCGTGCGCGTACCGCCGCGACGTGTGCAGGTCGTATTTTCGCATAGGGACAGGGTTTGACCCATCCATCGTGGTTTTACGGACCCAACAGACCATCCACTTGTTTATAAAGGGTTTTTATCAAAACCTGGCTGTCCTGATGGCAGTCAATGAACGGCCCTGATGCCGCTCATGCGTGGAATAGCCTCTGGCGGCGTCACCAGAGGCGGGATTTCTGCCATTTCCTGTGGAAAATCAGATTTTTGTCGTATATCCGGGACCGGGCGTCGTAATATCGCGGACTGAAGCGTCGTAACATCACGGACCGTATGTCGTGGTTTTATGGACTGAAAAACGCGCAATATGCTGATTCGAAACCGGTTTTCAGACCCGTAACTGTTTTAACAAATTTAAATAACCTCTTAACGATAATGGTCTGTGGATAACCAGACATTATTGTCATCACGCCTGCCGCTTTTGGCCTGACAATCAACAATTTTCCGGTTCTTTCTCTTGGTTTTACGTGGGTATCTGGTTAGATAACCATGGTTGACCATAGGGGAGGCATCCATGGAGCTTGTCGAATGTCCGACGCGACAGCTGAAACTCACGGAGGCAGGATGCGCCGCCCTGTGGAAATCAACCCGCATCAGGCCACCACAGGCGTGGGAAGGACGGCAGGCCTGCAGGGGATGCGCGCTAGGAGCGATGCGTGCTGGCGTCGCTCCTGAGAAAGCAGCGACGCCTCCAATGCGTGTGGCCCGTATCTGCGTACGCTGTCACAAACAGGCGGAAAGAGTGATCCAGAACCGCCTGTGCATCTCGTGCTACAATCGCGAGGGAGAGGCCCGTCGTGGACGTGACAGGAACGGACATCGTCCCGTACTGGCAGATCAACTGTACACCGACAGCATTGACGTCCACAATTCCAGCAGATCTTACACCGTTACCAGCACAGTTCTGAACCGAAGCGAACTGATGCTCCAGGCACTTCATACCGCAACGGAAAACCTGTGGTTTACCGCGCGGCGACGGTTGAACATCCCCGTTCCGGGGCTGCAACTGTCATTGCCACTATGAATCTTCCTGCCGATCCGGACGCACATGGATGGTCGATAACGCGGCACGTCTGTGCCGTCTGCCAAGGACGCATGCTTCAGCGGGGAGAGGAACTGCGCTGCTCGGGATGCGACCGCCGGGCACGGGGAAAAGTCTCGGCCCTGTGTGGCTGCGGGATGCGCGTAGGCAAGGACCGGCCATTTATATGCATGCCCAATCCACGGAAATCGGCTGCTGACCCGGTTGAAATTGTGATCGGCTACCGGCCGGAAAAATCGGAAATTCCCAGAAATGTCTGACGACGAGGAATTTGAGGCCTTTTCGGCTGCCCCTGAGACTGAAGACAGTCCGCTGGGCGTGATGACACGCCTGATTGACACCGAGGGGATGTTTTCCTTCCTGAAAACCGGTGAAGTCCGGATTGCCGTGTTCATGAGGCATTTTCCGAAGGAAAAGCAGGGACGGATCGTATTGGGCGAACTGGCATTGCCACGGTTCCAGGGGGGGCTTGCCCGCCTTGGTTCATGGCTTCTGCAGCGCGCAACGTGGTTTCAGGGACCGGATTACATCCTGATGATCGACCAGGACTGGTGGGATGGCGCACGTCCGGAAGCACAGGAAGCACTGGTCTTCCACGAACTGATGCACGCAGAGCATGCCGTGGACAGGGATGGGGAACTGAAATTCGATGATGAAGGACGCCCGGTCTGGAGCCTGAAAGGCCATGATCTCGAAGAGTTCCGCGAGGTGGTCCGGCGATATGGCGACTGGAGCGGAGAGATCGGAGCCTTCGTAGACGCCGCGCGGATCGGGGGCGTGACCTGATGGCGAGACCCGCGCTGGACCGCGTCCGCAAGAAGGAATTGCGTGCCGAATTTGAAAAGGAGGTCATGGCCGCGTTCGCCAATTTTGGACCCGATTTCGACAAATCCGCCCTCATGCGCAAATACACGGCTGCTGGGCTCAACACGTCGAGCCTGTATCGCTGGTTTGACGCCATCAAATCATCGGGCGCCCCGGGCCGTGCATTTGCCGAGAAGGTTCGAGATAACGTGCGCGAACGCAGCCAGGCCAGCCAAGAGCCTGCGGTAGCGATCGGCGCGGATATCGTCGCCGAACTGCCGGTGGTGCCCGATCCTGACGAGATCGTGGGGCTGGGCGTCGGCAAGATCGTTGACCAGATGCAGATGTGCATGAATGTCGCACGCAGGATCCTCAAGCACAGTTTCCATGACGACGGTAAGCCCCGCAACGCCAAGCTGGCCCTGTCCGCGTCGGAGCACCTGCGCCGCTCGGTCGATACGATGGCACGCCTGTATGAAATGATGATCGCGTACCAACAGGTTGAGACGTTCCACAAGACGATTTTCGAGGTCATCCGTGACGTTGATCCGATCGTGGCGGAGACGATCCTCGGGCGTTTGCGGCAACTGAACGCAACCCAGCGCGGAGGGGCGGGATGAACCTGCTGCAGCGTTCTCTCGACTGCCAGCTCATGATGCTGGAGGAAACTGCGGCACGGCTGGGCTATGGCGGGACGGGCTCGATCCCGGAGGCCATGGGGTTTCTGGAGTGGTGCGAGGACCTGGCGGCAAAGGGGCTGAAAATTGACGGACGCCCTTTCCGCCTGGACAACCGGCCGGCCCTGCGCCCGATCTACGATGCAATCCCGACCACCCGCCAGCAGGCCTATGGCAAGACTCTCGTGATCCAGAAGGCGACCCAGCTGGGCCTTACCGTGTGGGAAGTGCTGGCCGACCTTTACATGGCCAAGAAATGGTCGCCGGTGAATATCGGGATGTTCCTGCCCGACCAGAACACGGCGGCGTTCAAGTCCGAACGACGGTTCATGCCGATCATCCGGTCGTCGCCACAGCTGCTATCGGAACTGATCTATCGCTATGACGGCAAGGGCGGCCGGCAGAAGATCGGTGAAGGCAATGTCCTGACGCGCGAGATCGCGGGGTCGCTCCTGATGTTCCTGTGGACGTCGGGCAAGGTCTCCACGGAATCCCGGCCCATGGATATCGTCAGTCTGGACGAAGTCCAGGGTATGAGCCTGGAGGAAATTGACAAGGTCGCAGCCCGAATGGGTGACAGCGACGTGCGTTTCAAGATGCTGCTGTCCACGGCGAACATGCCGGACGAGGATATCAACAACTGGTACAAGCGTGGCACGCAGGAGGTGTGGCACACGCGATGTCCCGGTTGCGGGGCGCTGTCGGACCTGTCCGATCCCAACGGCATATTCCCGTCGCGCTCGATCGTTTTCAACAAGGGTCAGGTCCGCCCTGCCCCGCCATATCCCGGCGAAACGGCCCAGCACGCGCCGCCTGTTGATGATTATGTGTGGGTCTGCCCGGAGTGCCAGGGCTACATCCCCGACCCGCAATATGGTGACTATATTGCCCAGAATCCCGGTGCTGGAAATGATATCCGCTCATTCCTGCTGCCCCGGACGATCAGCCCGAGGATGACCGCCCGGGAAATGTTCACCGATTTCGGGTTTGCATCGACAGGAGCGCAGAAACAGAGTTTCTTCAATCGCACGCTGGCGCGCCCCTATGTTGATCCAGACCAGATCCCAGTTTCCTACGAGGTCTGCCAGGCGGGCGTGGAGCGCGGACGTGCCGCTGGCGTGACATGGGAGGAAACGGGCAGCGGGACCTACATGGGGATCGACCAGATGGGGGGCTTTAACGCCGTCATCATCAAGAAGCGGCTGCCTGACAACCGGCAGGCGGTGATCCATGTGGAGGCTGTGTTCGACCTGTCCCCGTTTGACCGGTGTGCTGATCTGATGCGGCAGTACGGGGTTGAGGTCTGTGTCGTCGAACAGCTGCCGAATTTCAACGATGCGCGCAAATTCGCCAACCGCTTCCCCGGCCGCGTGTTCCTGTGCACCGGCTATCAGGACATGGGCGATGAATCCATGCACTGGGGGGACAGCCTGTCGCGGTCGGAGCGTATGACCAGCGAGGAAGAACGGACGCGCTACACAGTTCGCTTGGACCGATACAAATGCATGCAGACGTCCTTGTACCGCATTCGCGACGGTATCTGCCTGTTTCCCGACCCCAACGGGCTGGAGCAGGAAGTCATCGAGAACGGCAGGAAGCGGCGCATCGCGATCCTCTACGACTGGGTTTTCCTGCATTTTTCCCGTACTGCCCTGGTCACGGTTGCAGATCCGGAAACAGGGAAGACACGGCGCACTGTCCAGAAGATCGGGCTGGACCCGCATTTCAGTTTTGCACTGATGCTATGTGATGCGGCATGGGCACGTGTGCAGGGCAATTCCACGTTCATCCTTCCTGATGCTGGATTGGCAGGCGTGGGTACCGCCCAGTCGCCGTCTCCGTCCGCAGCCCAGAACCTGACGTCGCGGCTGGCAGAAATGATGGGAAGCGCCCCGGAGGGTGCCTGCGGGAAATGCCGGTATTTCGGAGGGGGCACCTGTTCGGAACGGGATCTGCGCGTTGGTGCGCTGGACCCGGGTTGCGTGTTCTACGAGCCCGCTGCGGACGACGTGACATCGTGATGCGACACTGAACGGCATGAACGAAACCGTGCGACAGTTGGCCCTCGGCCTCGATACCCCGCCTGACGAACGTTTCGACGCGTCCGTGGAGATGCACAAGGCGTATCGCCCGCTGGCGTCCCAACTGATCCCGCCTGAAAACCTGCGCCCTGTGATTGACTACATCAACAATGGGTTGATGGACGCTGAGTTCTACAAGGCAACCCCGCGGCAGATCATCCGGCTGGGCGACGGCAATGACACGGGCGGCCGCATGCGGTCAGTGCGGCTGGACCCCCAGAAGATATTTTCCCAGGCGCGGTATTTTGAGAGGCCGTCCGCGCTGGATTTCACCGGACTGCGCGCGATCGTGGCGCAGACGCCGATCCTCAGCGCCATCGTGCGCCGGCGTGTGCGCCAGGTCAGTAGGTTTGCCCAGATCAGCGAGGATGGCGGCCTCGGGTTTGAAATCCGGCACAAGGATCGCAACCATCTGCTCAAGGGGACGGAGGCCGATGCCGCCGCGCATCTGGCGCGGTTTTTCCTCAACTGCGGCTGGGAGTTCAATCCACGCCGGCGCAAGCTGATGCACCGCGACAATTTCCGCCAGTTCATGGCCAAGTCGGTGCGGGATTCCCTGACGCTGGATTCATGCCCCATCGAGACGGAGATGCGTCGGAACGCTGAACTGGGGCTTGACGGGTTCTACGCCGTGGACGGTGCCACGATCCGGCTGTGTTCCGAGCAGCATTACGAGGGGGATGACCCGATTTATGCCCTGCAGGTCATCGATGGGCGCATCGGGACCACCTACACGATTGATCAGTTGATCTACGAGGTTCGCAATCCGCGCACCGACGTTGACACGGGTGGATACGGTGAGGCGGAGCCGGAGGTGATGATCAAGGTCATCACGGGCATCCTGAACGCCATGTCCTACAACAATGCCGGGTTCGACGAAAATTCCATCCCCAAGGGCATCCTGCAGCTGATCGGCGATTACGGGCAGGAAGATATCGCGGCGTTCAAGCGATACTGGAACGCCATGGTCAAGGGGACGGCCAACACCTGGGCCCTTCCTGTCATGGTGGCGAAGGACGCGCAGAGCAAGGTCGCGTTCGAGAAGTTCGACACCGACTTCAACGAGATGCATTTCGCCAAATGGATGACGTTCCTGACATCCATCGCATGCGCGATCTACGGCATGGCACCGGACGAGATCAATTTCGAGAGTTTCTCCGCGTCAAAGTCCTCCCTGTCTGGCAGCGATACGGAGGCCAAGCTGGAGAACGGGCAGGACACGGGGCTGCTGCCACTGCTTGCGTTCTATGAGGCTACGTTCAGCGATTTCATCGTGTCGGCCTTCAACGATGACTGGTGTTTCCGCTTCGTCGGGCTGGATAGCGAGGATGCCGGGGCCAAGGCGAAGGAAGACGAGTCTGTCATGACGGTCAACGAACTGCGTGGCCGCCGCGGTGACGCGCCCTTCCCTGACCCCGTGCTGGGCAACGCGCCGCTCAATCCCAGCCTGATCCAGCCATGGATGGAACTGAACAAACAGCGGTTCGCAGGCGCAGGTACCGACGATGATCAGCGCCCGGGCGATCCCGGCCGTCCGTCCGATCCTCCTCCCGATGGTGACGCGGATACGCCTCTAGAAACCGATGATCCCGAGCCGGTCAGGAAATCCCTGGCCACTGTCTACACGGTCGAATAGGCCCGATAACAGGACTTCCCGACGGTGAGAATTTACATCCTTCTAAAAGCCACGATCGCGAACCGGCCCGGCATGGCGCTGGTTTACGGGACGGATCGCCGCGGGCGGCGCATGCGGCGCTGGAAGCGGGTCGCCGCGCCGGATGCTCCCCCCGCCCATGTCCATGCCGCAGCCGAAAAGGAAGGTGGCGTGCATCGCTCCATTCCGCCGGAACATTTCAACGCGGTGGATTTCGCAGCGCCCTATAACGATCATGCTGTGTCGTTGCCGGAGGTCTATCACGGATTTCCGGCCGATACGCAGGCCCGGCTGGATCAGTCTGCTGACGAACTTGCCAAGAAGCCGACGACGGTTGAACTGTTCTGCCATGACGGTGTCTACACGCCTGAGCGTGCAGCACTTCATGAGAGGATACTGGCCGATTATACGTCGGCAGAGCGCCTATCCAAGGCTTTCCCTGCCGAAGGGGAAGCGCCGACCTTCATTTTCCTTGGCGGCCGTGGTGGTTCCGGGAAATCCGCGTTGCGGGGTATCGCATATGGCGACGACGCGCTTGTCATCGATGCAGACGGCATCAAGGCGCGCCTGCCTGGTTATGACGGGACGAACGCACATCTCTATCATGAGGAATCGTCAGACATCGCAGAAGAATTGATGCGGCGTCTGAAGGCGATCAAAGCCAATATCGTTTATGATTCCACCATGCGCACGACAGCCAGGGCTGTAGCCCTTGCAAAGTCGATGAAAGCGGATCATTATCGGCTGGAAGTGCATTACATGTTTCTGCCGCGGCTTGATGCAGCACGTCGCGCCGTGAGCAGATATATCGAAGACGGGCGGCTGGTCCCTCCTTCCGTGGTGCTCGGAAACCTGACAAACGAAGCAAGTTTTGATGCCGTGAAAGACCTGGCGGACAGCTGGTCATTTCGCAGCAATCTGGTGGCGCGGGGCAGTCCGCCTGCCCTGATATCGGAGAAGAAAGATGACCGTACTGAAAAATCCCGAAACGTGGGATTATCCGGACACGGTGGACATAGCCAGGGAGAGCCGCGTGAAGCTGTCTCCGGAGGCAGAGACGGCCTGGGAGGAACGCGTCAGGAAGGCGCGGCAGATGCGGGCGGAAGCCGACGCGACCGCCTCACGAAAGGACTGATCCCTTCAGCCCGTATTCTGGTGCTGCTTCCTGACTGTCGGCGTGCATGACCAGGCGCGCGGAAATTCTGGTCGATATTGGAGGTATAGCGTCATGCCAGTGCGATGATGCGCTGGAAAGCCTGTTCAAGGCCGCGACGGAAACGCCAGCCCGGAACCCCACCATGCTGTGGGATGACGTTCCCAATCCGATCATCCGCAGGCTGGTCGAACTGTTCACCCAGAAATATCAGGCGGTCCTGAAGCAACTGCAGGACCGCTTTGGCCAGATCCTTACCGGGAAGGGCACAGGCTCGCTCCAGAAGGCGCTATCCCCTGGATGGGGACGGTGGACGCCTGAACAGGAGCAGGAGGCCCGGGCGCATCTGGAGCGGCATCCTCCCGAAGATTATACCCTTGATGACTGGATGCTGCTGGTCGAGCTGCTGATGCAGGAATACCTGCCGCATGACGTGGCGGTGGACTGGGGGGACTGGCTGACGGTACGGGCTACGCTCGCGGGAAAGGCGCAGGCTGCGTTCGAGGCGCGGGGCATCCGGGATGCCGAGAGCATCGCGAAAATGGCGGAATACATGCCCACGGGGTTCGGGGCGGTTCCGCGCAAGATCCTCACGCCAGTCGAGATGAAGACCATCGAGATTGCGCGGGCACGCGCGGCCGAGAACATCTCCGCCGTCACCGACGTGGCGCGCCACAAGATGAAGAACCTGATCATCCAGCACATGGAAGCGCAGATGTTCGGGATGAAGCAGGGTCAGTTCACCGCACTGCGGCAGAGCCTTTTTGATGCGTTCGGGGAACTGAACCGAGATTTCCGGCGCATTGCAGTGACCGAGGCGGGGGAGGCCTGCAACCAGGGCCTGATCGCCACCCTCTCGCCCGGGCAGCGGGTCAAGCGCGTGGAAGCTTATCGCGGCGCGTGCGCGTTCTGCAAATCGATCAACGGGAAAATCTTTACCGTCGTTGCGCCCGACGCGCCGGAGCAGAATGGCCAGACGCAGGTCTGGGTCGGGAAAACCAATATCGGGCGCTCTGCCGCTTCGCGGCGTCGCACTGACGAAGGGCTGATGCCCCGCAGCGAAAACGAGATGTGGTGGCCAGCCGCCGGCGTCCAGCACCCGAACTGCCGGGGCAGCTGGGTCACGGTTACGGATCCGGGACCTGATGTTTCCCCTGAATTCGTCAACTGGATGGACGGAATCCTGCGCAAGCATAGTCTCAAGCCAGTCGGCAGACCAAGCGGGCAGCAACCAACGTAGCCAGATTGCATGCATGCATGCAAAACACGCGTCTGTCGTGACGGCATGATGGGACATCATCATGCAGCGGAGCGATTATGCGCGGTTTTCTGACTTTCCTTGCGGTTCTGGCCTGCCCTGTGCTTGCCCTGGCGGCGAGCGTGGGGCCGTCCAGTCCCATGATGCCCGAGGCTCCGGCGATCATGGCCGCAGCCACGTGGCAGGAGATTTTCCCGGCTGGCACCCAAAATCATGGCGGCGTGTTCCAGAACACCTCTGCGGCGGTGGAGTATATCTGTCTGACGGGATGCGCGGGGGGCGATCTTGGTTCCACAGCGATTGCCGTCTATCCGGCATCGGCGACGAACCCCGGCATATTCCGGTGGGGGCCAGTCAGCGGCCCCATTACGGTCTATGGCGCGAAAGCAGGCCAGACCTACAGCGCGTTTGGAGGCTGACATGCATGCTTGCAAGCAAATCGGCAAGCGCCGAGGCATTCTGCCATGCTGATCCTCCTCAAAGCCATGCCGCAGCATCCCCTGTCATGCTTCCATGAACCCACGGAGGGGCAGAAGCGGGCCGGAAATTATCGTAAGACAAAAACCGATTTCGGAGGCTTGCCGATCACCATCGAGAACGAGGCCGGAAGTGTCCGGCGCGGTCGCGATCATGGCGGTAAGGAATGGGCCACCACCATGACGTGCCATTACGGATATATCCGGGGCACCGTGGGGGCGGACGGCGACCATTATGACGTGTTCATCGGCCCGGACGAAAAGTCACGGCGTGTCTGGATCATCCAGACCATGGCGCCGCCTGATTTTCGCAAGAAGGACGAGGAAAAGGCGATGCTCGGCTTTGGCAGCGAAAGCGAGGCCCGGGCCAGCTTCCTGCGTCATTACGACAATCCTGCCTTCCTGGGGGCAATCCGCGAGATGCCGTTCGACATCTTCAAGCGACAGGTCATGGCGACCAAGGAGAACGGAGGAAAACTGCGGGGTCCGAAACCGGTGAGAAAATGCTTTATCGTGCTTGGGCGTGAGAGCCCGGCATGATTGCGCCGCGTCATAGAATGTGGCGCGCACTGATCTGGCTGCTGGTCCGCGAGGAACGCGCACGGACACGGGCATGGGCCGCGATCATAGAGGCGTCCCGTCGCCAGCGGCGCCCGGGTCGTAAAAAATAGGGGGCTGGCAGGCTGTCTGGTATGTTGACCAGACCGGCGACGACCACTACCTATTACGATCATCGTGGTATCACGGACCATCTCCGTCGCCGCGTATCAAGACTGGGGGCACGGTTATGCTGAGCGCGAGGCAGGTCGCTGATTATTTTCTGACGTTGGCGGATCCAGACGTTGGGGATGAGATTTCCAATCTGAAGCTCCAGAAGCTCTGCTATTACGCGCAGGGGTTCAGCCTGGCTTTGAACGACACGCCCCTGTTTATGGAGCCGATTGTCGCTTGGCAGCATGGCCCCGTGGTGGAATCAATTTACCATGCGTTCAAGATATATGGGTCACAAGGGATTCCATGTCCTGTGGGGCTGGATTTCTCGGTATATGACGAGGATGACCGGGAACTGCTGAACGAAGTCTATGACGAGTATGGGCAGTTTTCCGCGTGGAAACTGCGCAATATGACGCATGAGGAAGCGCCGTGGCGCAACGCTGACAAGAGCGGTGCAAATAACGTGATCTCCCAGTCAGCTATGAAAAAATTCTTCAAGAGGCGGCTGAAGGACTAGCGTCCTGTCGGCCAAGAAAAACAAAAAGCGTATCGCCAGTGCCCCAGCGCGGACATCGGGAAGAATTGCTGCGCCGCAGTCATCAAGCGGCAGTACTGATCACCTGAAGCCCCATTTCAGTCTGGAAAACCTGCAGCCATCGCATGATATCGAATGCTGCGAGGAGAATGAGCGGGCAAGGTTCGCTGTGGCAATCGCCAAACGCTCCAAATTAACGTGGAACGAACTGCGCGCATCCGGTCGTCACGGACTTGGATACGAGAAGATCGGCCGATCATCCATGAAGGTGGCTATTCCGCCATTCATCACTGAAGAAACGCCAATAATCGCTTTTCGATGTGCGGGGATGGCGCCGATGGTCGGTTATCGGGGCGGCCGGGTTTTCTATGTCGTCTGGATTGACCGCGCGTTTGATGTGTACGATCATGGATAATTCGGAAACAATAATGACATATGGTGATATCTAATGACAGAAGTTCCCGTTTGTAAAAAACGCGTTGAAGACGCCTGCATTGCAGCACTCCAAAACAGTGATGCTGATTTGTTAGTTATTTTTAATAGACTGCAAAAAATTTCAGGAATCGAAGAAATAGGACCCAAAAGAAAGGAAATAGAAATTTTATTGTTAAAAGCGCAATTATGTGAAGGAAATATAATGAATATTTCAGATCACGATTTTCGTCTCATTGCGAGTGAATTGGAAAAGGAAAAAAATTAATTCTATAAGAGTAGGACGCGCCGGACAGTTGGACAGGAGCGCCCGAATGGATGTCTGGGTCGGAAAATCGAACATCGGTCGCGCGCCCGAAAAGGCGCTGACACGTGCCGAGATGAAAACCATCGAAATGGCCGAGGTCTTCGGCATGCGTAGCGTGGAGGACGTGTCCGGTGCGGACAGGGCGCAGATGAAGGCGCTCCTGGTGGAGCACGTCAAGGCGGATGCCTTCGGGATGAAGCAGGGCACGCATCGGGCATTGGCGTCCGCCCTGTTCGCGGAGTTCGCGGTCCTGAATCTGGATTTCGAGGAAATCGCTGCGACGGAAATGGGAGAGGCGCGCAATCAGGGCATGATCGCGGCGCAGGAGCCGGGAGCACATGTACGATGGCGTGACGCCTGCGACGGCTGTCCCAGCTGCACGGCGCTCAATGGCAAGACATTCAGGGTCGTCGCGCCGGATAGCCCGGACAGGAATGCCCGGACGGATGTCTGGGTAGGGAAATCTAATATCGGTTGCGTGCCCGGCCCGGGATATGGTCCAGACGATGAAGGATACGATCAGGCGTGGGCGCAGCCGCACTGGTTCCCGGCCGCAGGGCTGCAGCATGTGGGGTGCCGGGGCAACTGGTCAGCGATCCCCAAAGCCGACCCGCGCGTATCGCCGGAGTTCGTGGAATGGATGGATGAGATCCTGCGCAAGCATCATCTGAAGCCGACAAGCCCGCGCAAGATTGAGGAATAATCTGGCTGCCTCAGTTCCAATACCGCCTGAGATCAGGCAGCGATGGCCTGGGGAACCGTATCCCACTCGTCCAGTTGTGTGACCTCAGCGGGTAGGGCGCGCCGGACCATCCGGATCCGTGGAGCGGTCTGGCTGGCACGTGGCTTGAGCGGGGAAAGCGATGTCACGGTTTTCGGGTCCACGCTGAAATGCGGGAAACGGTCACGTAGCGTGGTCACCACCACCATGCGCAGCTGCTTGTCAGCCCACTGGCCGACTTCCTGCTTGCCATTCTCCCAACGGGAATAGGTGGCCGGGTTCATCATCAGGATCTTTGCCATATCCCCCGAAGACAGGTCCAGCACGTCGCGCAGGAACCGGATCTCCAGCGGCAGAAGGCCGGTCGGGATCAGGACACGCGCCATCGCCACGGCGGCCGCAAGCCCTTCCATGTCGGGCACGGAAACTCCGATCACTTCCCCGGTGGTTTCGTCAATTTCCTCTTCCGCGGCGTCAATCAGCGTCACCGCGTAAGGCAGCCCCAGGCCGTCTTCCTCGTACGAGGGCAGTGTTCTGAACATGAATTCTTCCTTTCAGCGGAGCGCCATGACCGTGATGATACGAATGATACAGACGTCATCTTTCAAAGTGACAACCACGCCTATCCGGCGACCGTCATTGTCGGTCCCGACCACGCGCCAGGTTTCATCACCGTCCAGTGGTGCTTCGATTTGATCAATGTTGCCGCGACGGAGCACGCGCTCAGCAATCAGCTTGGAGATATGGCGTTCCCGTGAACGCTGTGTCGCATGGTGCGTCCATACGATCCTTGCCCCTTGCGTGATAGCGTTCTGCAATCTGCGACGTTCTGCATCGTGCGGCACCGTTATCAAGTCCTCGTCGTGAAAATAGGTATTTTTTGACGTACCGTCAAGTGGGGTAGCTTCACTCGTGAGTGTCCGCCTGTACGCATCCCCGTTCGTCGGTATTCAGTGTGAACTGCAATTCGAAGAAGGCGCAGACTGTATGGCACCGCTTAGAATTGCGCGCGCAACGTCACCACAGTCACTTGGTTCGCGATCAAGGTAAGCATATGCACCCTGAGAGGCACAGGCAGTGCACATGCCGGCGTCAATGAGTTTCTCGATTGCATCATTGGCGCGAATTTCTGTCTTGTGCTGTTCTGGATGGTCGAAATATAGGCTGAAACCCAGATCGTCAGGGTACACCTTGGGAGCATGCACGACGTGGCAGTTCTGTAACTGGATGGTCCCCGCCGGGAACACGATGCCCCCATGTTGTCCATATGCTATCGGAGAGCCGTCTGGAGTAGCTTCAAGCAGGTTCAGATGATCTGCTTTCATGCCGACTTTGTAATAGTCATTGTTTTCAATAGGCTTTGTGATGGTTCCAATACAGCCATTGTCTGTTTCAGACGGGTCATCTTTCTCGTCGCTTATGAGAAAATAAGGCGAGAACGTATAAAAAAATTTATCGGACATAATAATATTATTCTTCACGGCATAATATACCATGTCTGTTGCTGCCTGTGATAATCCATTTCCGATTAGTGGCATAAAAACTTTCTTATTTGGCCCGACAGTAATGTATGAACTGTTTTTTATGGATTTTGCGAACTTATAAGCATCGTCACCAAACAGTGTTTTTTCGTATAATGATGATACTATATTAGACTCTGTTGTAAAATTAGACCTTTTCAGGACGATGCTGTCATTTCCGATCTGAAGTATATGTGTTGGGTCTGAGGTCCCATTTATAAGAAGATTTATATATATTCCATGCAGGCCCTCAGAAAGAATATAGAGATTGATTGGCCCAAAATGACCATGTAAAGCAAGGTCATGGGATTGAGACATCATCATGACATCCCAAAATCCCGTGCTTTCTATTACTCGGTCACCTTCAAAATTTGTCTCGTTTATTGGGACTTTCATATAATACGGGACATAATTATTGAAGTGCATTTTGGCTTCAGGAAGGGGCCGAGGAATTCCTGGAACTGCAGCGCTGGAATGTCCCGATGCGGGTTCCTCGTGGGATGCGCGTATGTTGACGGCACCTGCACGTGCAGTCGTATGTTGCGCGGTCATATGTGTAGATAGAGCCGTCCACGACACATATGTCAGACCGCCTCCTGCTATGAGGCTGGCAGTGATGATTGCTGCGAATCTCATGGGGGACAACTGCATGGAGTTCAGCCGATCATCTGCAAGAGATACCGTGCATCAATCCTACCATCCATCGCCATGATCCATGTTCCCTACTGTTCTGATCTTCCGATATCACAGAACATTTCGGGAGCGCGTTAACAGGACGGCATGACAGGGATGCTTATGCTGGATGCAGCTTTGCTGCTTCAAGCCCTAACTGGAGCAGGCGACGAAGTGCTTCTGATCGCGTGATGTTCATTTCTTTTGCGTAAGCATGAACGGCCTGCACCAGTTCAGCAGGGACTCTTCCCGAGATAAGGGGGTTGGTTCCCGTTGCTGGGCGTCCTCTTCTTTTTACGTGCACGGTAATTGACGGCTTCATATTTTATGTCTACGTAAAAAAACAGGCCGAAGCAAGGTTGCCCCCTTGCCCCGGCCCTAACCAACAGCAAGGGAAAGTACCCCATGCCACCGGCTGATCATTTTCATAACATTTCCAAGGGGCGTTCGTCGCCCACCCTTTTTGACAGCATTGCGCCTGACACTGGCGATTTAGCTTCCCTTACTATGTCCAGTCGTGAGATCTCGGAACTGACTGGGAAACAGCATGCCCATGTTATGCGTGACATCCGTGCCATGCTGGAACAGGTTGGAGAGGGCCAATCCAAGTTTGGATCGACCTATCTCGATGCCCAAGGAAAGGCACGTGAGTGCTACAATCTCCCCAAAAACCTGACGCTCAACCTCATCACCGGCTACCGGGCGGACATGCGGCTGAAAATCATCGACCGCTGGCTGGAACTGGAGGCCTCGACGTCGCCCATCCCGGACCCGCGTGTGCCGCGCACCCTGTCGGAGGCGCTGCGCCTTGCCGCCGACCAGCAGGACCGGATCGCGGCGCAGGCGGACACGATCGCGCAGCAGCAGGTGCGGATCGAACGTGACGCGCCCAAGGTCTCCGCGCTGGCGCGCATTGCGGGGACCGAGGGGTCGATCGATATGCGGCAGGCGGCGAAGAACCTGCAGGTCAAGCCGATCCTGTTGCGCAATTTCATGCGCGACCGGCGCTGGATCTACCGCAAGGGCGAGCACTGGCTGGCGTACCAGACCAAGCTGGACAGTGGCCTGCTGGAGCACAAGCTGGTCACCCTGCATCAGGAGTCAGGGAGGACGAAAATTGTGACCCGCCTGCGGGTGACCGCGAAAGGCATCTCCCGCCTGGGGGAGATGTTGCACGGATGGGGGGTGGCACGATGAGCGCCGATACCACGATGCCGCCCGGCCTGCTGGCGGCGAACTATCCCCTCTCCTTCCTTGCGCCGCTGTGGACGCTGACGCAAGAGGCCGCGGCGCGGCTGGAGGCGATGCTGTCGCGCCCGGATGCAGAGGACTGGCGCGACGACGAGCTGACGCAGGTCTTTGCGGAGATGAAGGCCGTCGAGCGCGACATCATGGACACCGCATCGCCCACGTTCGGGGGCGTCATGCTGAAAATCGGCGTAGTGCGGGCATTGTCCCGCAACCCGGACTGTCTTGATCTGGTGCGCGATATGGTGGCATCGATTGAGGATGACATGCGGCGTCTGCTGGCGGAGGGGTCGGATCACGGAACGTAACCCGACCTGATCCCCCTTCCCGCTTCCCCGCCACGGCGGGGGAGCACCCAGATACGAACAGGATTTCGAGATGAACCAGATTATTGTTCCGACCCAGCCCGACACCGCCATCGCCATCGTGCCGTCCGCGCGCGCCCGCCGCTTCATCCTGGAGGCCGAGGCCCCGAGCACGCGCCGCGCCTACATGACCGACATCAACACCTTCACCACCTGGTGCACGGCGCGCGGGGTCAGCCCCATGCCCGCCGCGCCGGAGACGGTGGCCAATTTCATCGCCGATTCAGCGGAGCAGGGCCTGCGGCCGTCCACGATCGGGCGCCGGGTGGCGGCGATCCGTTACCTGCACCGGCTGGCGGACGAGGAAACGCCGACCCGGTCCGAACTGGTGTCGAAGACATTGAAAGGCATCCGGCGGGAGATGGGCGGCGCGCCGGACCGCAAGGCCGCCGCCACGGCGGATATCGTGGAGCGCATGATCGACACCTGCGATGACAGCCTGAAGGGGCTGCGCGACCGGGCGATCCTCGCGCTGGGCTTTGCCGGGGCGTTCCGGCGCAGCGAGCTGGTCGCGCTGCGCGTGGAGGATCTGTCGCGCACGGATGACGGATACCGGGTGCTGATCCGCAAGTCGAAGACCGACCAGGAGGGGCAGGGCCAGACCATCGCGATCCCGCGCGGCAACCGCCTGCGCCCCGGCCCGGCCATCGAGGCGTGGATGGCGGCGGCCGGGATCGAAAGCGGCTCCCTGTTCCGCCGCGTGCGCCGGGGCGGCAAGGTCGGCGCGCAACCCCTGCGCCCGGCGGCCGTGGCGGAGATCGTGAAGGAACGGTGCCTGCTGATCAACGAAGACCCGGCGCAGTTTTCGGGGCACTCCCTGCGGTCAGGCTTTCTGACCAGCGCGGCGCGCGCCGGGGCGACGATCTTCAAGATGCGCGACGTCAGTCGGCACAAAAGTCTGGAGACGCTGAACGCGTATGTGCGGGATGCGGATCTGTTCAGGAACCACGCTGGTTCAGCGTTTTTGTGAAAAGGAAGATAATAAATGAATATTTCTGAATTGCGTAAAGCTAATGCCCTTGCTCTAGAGCTAGAGGAACTTGGTAGAGTGATTTATACATTTAGTCCCGGAGATCAGAAACTGACGATAAATAATCTGCATATAGATTTTGATCCATACATGGCGTGCAAATTATTGATAAAAAAAATGGATTTGATTGAGGATGAGCTTAAAAAGCTAAGTATCGAAGTTGGAAAAAGAGAATATTCCCCTTGGGTAGTAAAACAAATTATGGAAGAAAATATAACAAAAATCGAGAAGGAATATACAAAAGAAAAAGTAAACGATGTATTTAAAGAATACAATGAAGCTTTATTTCCACCCCCCAGCGGGCATGATAAATTTGGAAGGCCGGTGTATGGCACCGTTACTAGCGCACCCGCACCTTCTGGCGGAATTCTGCCAGAATATAGGGATATCATGAATAAAATATGCGAAGTTACGGGTGGAACTCCTACGCAGTTTGTCCTTTGGTATAAAGAAAATAGATAAATTTATTAATTGTCTCGTCCATCGTTATGAGTGAATTATGTTAGATCGCAAAAAAAATCGTGACGATATCCTGCCGGGATGCAGGTATTCCGCGATGTGAAGCAGAGGCTGGTGCTGATCGGCACCAGCCTTCTCAAGGCCCTGGCTCCGGGGGAGCGGTGGCTGACGGTTCATCCCAACGGGCGGGATGACAAGGGTGTGCACGTCCTTGTGCAGGTGCAGAAGGACGGCAGCGCCAAGGTGATCGGCGGCGCGGGCGGGGCGTTGAACCACCTGCGCCTGACCGGCGTGCGCAGCGAGGCGCAGTACCGCGAGGAAGCGGCCCAGCGGGCGCAGGAGCACCGCGCGCGGGAGAAAGAACGGCGCAAGGCCGACCGCGAAAAGGGCCTGACCCCCTCCAAGGACGAAGCTACCCACGCCGTGCGCGCGCAGGAACGCGCGCATGAAGACGCGTTCGTCAAGCAGGTTGGCGATGCGCTGGGCTGGACCGAGGCCGAGACACGGTTCCCGGAGGAACAGTTCAGCGGCGCGACCGAAGCGGAGAAGACCCGGGCGCGCAACGCGCATGCGCAGATGCTGTTGTCCCGCGCGCGGGAGGCGGTGGGCATGCAGCGCAAGCGACTGCTGGCGGATGCGGACCTGCGGCGCAAGGCTGGGCTGGGCGAAGTGCCGATGGCGTCGGAGAGCGACCAGACCATCAGCATGCAGGATCTGGACCCGTCCGCGCCGTCGGGGGGCGGGCTTGGTTTCACCGCGCATTACCGCGACCGGGCGGAGGCGAACGGCCTGACGCCGGAGGGGCTGGAGCAGGAGGTCAACGAAGCGCGGGAGGCCTCCCTGCCCGAAGGCCTCCCGAAGGTGACAGCGGACCGGATCGGGCGTGAACTGGACAAGGTGCGCGAGAACCCGCCGCCGCTGAAGGCAGGGTGGGAGATTGACGGGAGGCGGGCGATCGACCTGCTGCGCGCGGAAAAGACCCTGAAGACGGCAAAGGCCGACGCGCGGAAAAAACTGCGCGAAATTTCCACGTCCGAGGCCCCGGTCGAGCCCAAGTCCTTCGTCATCGAGGCGCAGCCGGCCAGCCACGGCGCGGTGGCGGCGGACATCGAGAAGGACCTGCGCACCATCGGCACGCGGTCCTTCCTGAACGAGGCCAGCCGCATGGGCGGCCGGGAGGCGCTGGAACGCCATGTTGCATCCGGGGCCTACAACGCCATGAACGCCCTGTCGCTGGCCAGCACGGGCGCATCGCAGATGGACCGGTCCGTGGTGGACGTGCTGGGCATCGCGGGCGCGGCGCAGGTGCTGGCGCAGCGGATGCATGGCGACCTGTCGCCCGGGGACATGGCCGACGCCGCCACGGCGATGGAGAGGTTCCACACCGACCATTACATGGACACGTCACGCCGCGCGCTGGCCGATGCGCGGGAAATGCACGACCAGGCGCAGGCCATCGACCTTTCGCCCGCCATGGACGCCTCGGACCTGACCGTTGCGCAGGAACTCAACACGAAGCGCAAGGATCTGGTCAGCGGGGCGCAGCGCAGGCTTGGCACTGCCTATGGCGAGATGGAGGCCAACGCCGCCATGGTCATGGCCATGAAGCAGGGGCGCAAGGATCACGTCCAGGTGCCGATGGGCAAGACCTCCCTGGAAACCGCGATCGTGCAGCTGCATGCGCTGGGCCTGCAGAAGGGCGATTACGAGGTGGGCAAGGCGGGGGCATCCACCATCGTCACGCTGAACCGGTCGGGCATCGAGCGCCTGACGAAACCTGTCGATCCGCAGGATCTGGCGCATGTGCGCGGGGCGCTCGACATCATCGAGGGGCGGCACGACGAGGATGGATGGCTGCCCCATGGCGTGGCCAACCGGCCAGATATGGCGATGGACAGCCAGCCGGGCGTGCTGCCGCGCCTGGCCGCGCCCTATGCCACCCCGGACGATACGACGTCGGTTGAGGGGCACGAGGCGGCGATCCGTTCGTTCATCGGCAGTCGTATTGCCGACGGGGAAACCCCGGCGAAGGCGCTGGCCGACCTGCTGTCGGAAACGACCATGCGGCGCGCGGGCGACCGGCAGGCCTTCATGCAGGCGCTGGGGCGGCAGGCCCCCCAGTATGACGCCGCCGGGAACATGGTCCGGGCGGAGGAGCATCGCCCCCGTTTCGAGGAAATGGCGGATGAGCATGTCGCCTCCCTCGGGGGGGCACGGACATCCCTGCAGCGTCAGAATTTCCCGGTGGACGAGACATCTGTGGATGCTCTGCATCGCGCGCTGGCGGAGCATCCAGACGGGGCGGCAGCGTTCAAGCCGATTGGCGATCTCACGGATGCGGAGCGGCGGGGCCTGCGTGCGCGCTTTGCGGAGGATTTCGCGCGCTCCGACCCGAAGGTGGCGCAGATGCGCGCGGATCTGGAGGCGCATGCCGGGCAGGAGCCCGAGCGCGAGACGCAGGACATGTTCGGCACGTCCGTCAATCCGCAGTGGCGTGACTGGAAGAAGGCGCACGACGAGAAGGCGGCCGTGCTGGACCGGGCCACGATGTCGTGGGGAAAATACAGCGATGCCATGGGCGGCCCCGCGAACGCCTACGCCGCCATGCAGGACGTGGCGCGCTCGCATGTGATCGGGCGTTTCGCGGACCATTACAACCGCCTGCGCCCCGATGCGCCGCTGGCGGTCGGAAAGACGGTCATCGCGCACGACCTGCGCCATCTGGATGCGCTCGATCCCGGTGCGCGGGAACGGCGCATGGCCGAACACCGCGAGCGCATTGATGCGCTGCGCCAGCGCGAGAACGGGCGATATGCCGCGGGCGGCGTAGCGGACCGGCTGGATGCCGCGCGTGCGGCGGAGGAGGGACGCGGCGAAGCGCAGATGCAGTTCTTTGGTGCCGACGCGGCCCCCTCCCCTGTCGGTGCGGAGGGGCCGGCGCTTGGGGAACGGTGGTCTGTGGGTCATGCGGCGGAACAGACGATCGCACAGATGATGCCGCATGTCGGTTCCCAGTTCCGTGCCGGGCAGCCGGTGAAGTTGTGGCGCCCGGACATGAGCGGACGTTTCGTCGGGCGGCAGCGGGCGGTCAAGCTGATCGAGCACAACAGGCGGGTGGTCGCCGGCCTGGGAGTGGGCTCGGGAAAGACCTCCATCGGGTTGGCGGGGTTCACGCATCTGCAGGGTCAGGGGAAGGCAAAGCGCGGGCTATTTCTGGTACCGTCCATCGTGCAGGGGCAGTTCCATGGAGAGGCCCTTACCCTGCTCCAGCCCGGGAAATTCCGCTGGCATGCGGATCCGTCGGCAAACCGGGAGCAGCGGATCGCGGCCTATAAAAACCCGGACGTGCATTTTTCGGTCGTCACCCATCAGGCGTTCCGCGATGACGTCCTGCACATGGCGGCGGGGCAGGAAGGCGTATCGCCTGCCGAGATCACCCAGAAACTGGATGGCATGGATGCCGACGGGCGGATGAATTACGTGCGCGGCGTTCTGGACCGGGAGGGCATCCACCACGATTACCTGAACGTGGACGAGGGGCATAACCTGCTCAACCGGGCAGGCAAGAAAAACTCCAGCCTGGCGAACGTGGTTGACGCCGTGGCGGACAGCACCCCGTACTACGTCAACATGACAGCAGACCCGGTCAAGAATGACGCGTCCGAGGCGTTTGACGTGCTGTCGAAGATGGATCGCAAACGCTACGGCGACCGGGATGCCTTCATGCGCAAATACGGCGGCGATACCAGCGCCGCGCGTGAAGGCCTGCGGCGCGAGATGGCCCGCCACTTCTACACCGGGCGCATCGCCTCGGGCGTGAACGCCACCAAGACGGAGGAAGTCGTGCCCCTGGGCGCGGCGGAGAGGTCCCGTCTGGCGGAGGTCGAGCAGGCGTCGGCCAGGGCGCGGATCGCGCGCATGAAGGGCGATGTGGATGTGGAGGCGATGAAAAAGCTGGCGCCCGCCGCGTTCAGCGCGGCCGACGATGCCGACCATCGCGCGATTGCCGAACGGATGAACCCCTCCATCGGGATCCTGCGCAACACCGCCATCATGCAGGCTTTGGGGGGCGAAGCGAAAACCAATCGCACCGTCACCGTTGCGGAACAGCGTCGCGGCAGGCCGGGCGTGGTGTTCGCGCGGTCGCTGGACCGGGTCCATGACATCGCGTCACGCCTGCGCGCGGAAGGGCACCGGGTCGTGACCCTGACGGGGGCTGATTCCTCTGCCGAGAAGGACCGGAAAAAAAGGGCCTACCAGGCTGGCGAGCATGACATCATGGTTGCCAGTGATGCTGCGGCAGTGGGCGCGAACCTTCAGCGCGGGAAATGGCTGGCGCAGTATGACACGCCACAGACGGCAATGCTGCATGCGCAGCGCGACGGGCGCATCAACCGTGTGGGTCAGACCAGTGATGTCGAACTGATCGACATCCTTGCAGATCATCCGGTCGAGCGCCGCAACCGACGGCGGCTGACGGAGAAATACAATCTCCGCGATATCGTGACGTCACCCCTTGAGGGGCTGGATGAAACGGGAATCGCCGGATACCTGCATCAGGCACGCTCCGAACGCCGCGATCATGCCTCGCGCGCGGCATAGTGCATGCCTCCGAAGCAACCCGCCACGACGCCTTGCTTGCAAGCTTGCAAGCAAATCAGAAAGAAAGGCAGCACATATGACAGAGCGCAATAACCCCACCCAGGCCGCAACCGAAATCAGCGGAATGCTGGGGAGCCTTGGGGAAAGGCAGGCACGGATCCGGGCGGCTGACCAGGCCATTCTTTCGGCGGCGCAGAACCAGCTTGTGGTCGTGGAGCGTAGGATCGAATCAGCCCGGATGGCATCCCTACTGAGCGATGAAGGCCGCGACAGGTTTCTGGATCTGATTCGTGAGAGAGGCAAACTGCTGCTGGTCATCGCGGACGCCCAGGCCGCGCTGGAGGCCGCTGGCACCTGAGGAATTGCCGCTTGTGTGGGAGGGGTAAAAAGAAAGGCGTCGGAATTTTCCTTCCGACGCCTTTCTTGCAACTTGCCAATCAGGCCGGAAGGGTGCGGCACCCAGGCACCCAGGCACCCAGGCACCCAGGCACCCAGGCACCCGCGACTGACAGACATCCAGCCCGATAAATTGCATGCATGCATGCATGCATGCAAACAAGAATGACGGCAGTGCGCCTCGCCGGAAAGGCATAAGGCTGCGATCCGAGATGACCTTCCGGCTGGAATGACTCATATCGTGACGGCAGCCTTGGGGCATGAGCGATCAAGAGTTTTTCTGCATCGACAGCATGTTCAAGGCCCAGCCGCGTGAAGAGGGTGGCCGGCGCTTTGTCTACATGCAGGCGTCGGACGAGAGCGTGGATCATCAGGGCGAAGTTGTCCTGTCGAAAGCGCTTCAGGAAAGCGCGCCCTACTTCCTGAAATACGGGAACATAGACCTCGATCATCGCACCCAGATGGGGCCGGTGGCCGGGCAGCCGTCACACCATCTGTTCGAGATCGGCAAGCCTGTGGACGTACGGGCAGATGGCAAAAAGACGTTCGTGAAGGCCGAAATCTATGGCGGGGAGGGGCCGACCGTCGAGCATGCGAACATGTTCTGGGATTCCCTGACGCGCCAGCGTCCGCCGAAGCACTGGTTCCCGTCGGTGGGAGGAGACTGCCACCGGAGCAAGATCGCGGACCCGAAAACCGGGCGGCAGCGCCCGGTCATCGATCGGGTGCGCTGGACCAATATCGGGATGAGCGGGACGCCGGTGAACCTGCACGTGCCCACCGTGGCGGTCGTGCCGTTCGGGGCGCTGGCCAAGAGCATGGCCGCCGGGGCGTTTTGCATGCGTAAGGCGCTGGAAGCTGGCTACGGCACGGACATGGCGGAACTGAGCGGAGGGGCAGCGCTGCGCTCCGAAATGCCGGATCCGCACCTCCAGAATTACTGGGATTTCAGGGACAGGCTGGCGGGGGACATCCGCGCCGGTCGGGTGAAGCCGTCCGTCGATGCGCTCGTCGCGCACGTCGCGCAGGCTTTTGACGTGGATCCGGACCGGGCCTCGGAGCTGGTCGAACGGTTCCTGGGCGACCTCCAGAGGGGCCGAGAACAAAGGACAAGACATGACTGAAAAAACCAACCCGGCGCCCACGGCGGGGGGCTTTGACGCGCTGCTCAATGATCTGAGCGGGATCGAGGAAATGCGCAAGTCGCGCACCACGGATAAGGGCAAGGACGATCCGAAGGAAGGGGGAAAGCCCCTGACCGAGGAGGAACTTGAAAAGGCCCGCAAGAAAAAAGAGGCGGAGGCCAGGGCGGCCGAGGAAGCGCGCCGCAAGGCCGGAGAAGGCGGGGAAGAGGATGACGATGACGCCGAGATGTTCGGCAAGTCGCTGACCGTGACGCTGGAAGGCGGCGAGACAGCCGAAGTTGTTGACGGTGCGGCCCTTGTCACGGGCATGCGTTTCCTCAAGGGGCAGAACACGGCGCTGGCCAGCGAACTGGCAGCCGTTCGCGCAGAGAATGCCGGCGAGATGGTCAAGGCCCTGTCTGGCATGCAGTCGCTACTGCGGCTGGTGAAGGATCAGGACACGGTCATCAAGTCCCTGTCCGATCGTCTCGATACGTTCGGCGCGCAGGGCCGCGGGCGCGCTTCGGTCCTGAGCATCATGGAAAAGAGCCAGCCTGCCGGTGCCCCGGCCCAGCCGCAGGGCGCGTCGCGGGCCGAAATCATGCAGGCGTCGATGCAGGCCATGAAGAAGGGCCTCATCTCGGCCGTGGACGTGTCGATGATCGAAGGGTGCCTGAACCAGGGCGCCGAGATCCCCGAACCCCTCGTCAAGGCGATTCAGTCCGTCTGACGTCGGCCTGATCACAGCAAGGAAATACAGACCATGAATTTCAACCCTGCGCTGATCCAGCCGAGTGATGCCCGTTCCGGCATGATGTCGGTGAAAGACCTTGAAGGGCTTCGCAAAGCCCTTGAGGCGGGATACGGCACCGACGTCTCGCAGCTGACCGGGGGTGCCGCGCTGCGTATCCAGTCGCTGGATATGACGATGCAGTCCACCATCCAGTCGAACGAGGATTTCCGCCTGTTCAACATGCTCCTCAAGCAGGGGGCCGGGGCAACCGTTGACGAATGGACCGAACAGGATAGCGTCGGCGGCTTCCTCGGCGGCAGCACCAATTCGGAAATGGGGAACATTCCCAACTCTGTTGGTGATTACAACCGGCGCGTGGGCATGGTCAAATTCCTGATGACCCAGCGTCAGGTGTCGTTCGTGCAGACCCTGCAGAACACGATTTCCGATTCACAGGCCGTTGAGCAGAACAACGGCGCGCTGCAGTTGCTGACCGACGCTGAATACCTGTCGTTCAGCGGTGATTCCGCCGTGGTGCCGACCGAGTTCGACGGCATTGAGGCGCAGATCCGTTATGGCGTAGCGGCGGGGCAGGTCGATCCCGGCAATATCCTTGACTGCCGCGGGCAGCAGCTGGCCAGCGTCAACCTGGTCAACAAGGCAGCAGCGAAGGTGGCCGGGTACGGAAACTTCGGTCGCGCGACCAACCTGTTCTGCTCCTACAACACGCAGGCGGATTTCGACACGAACCTCGACCCGGCCTATCGCGTGCCGCTGACGGGTGTTTCGGATGGTGGCCTGAAGCTGGGTGCGCCCGTCAACGGTATCCGGACCTCGTTCGGCAATATCTCCAACGACCCGGACGTGTTCATCCCTGATTCCGAGATGCAGCAGCCGTTCGAGGTGATCTATCCGGCGATTGCGGCGGCGCAGGCCTCCATCGCACCGTCGGCAGTCACGCCCGTTGCGCTGGCGGACGCGGATGTTTCGTCCCAGTTTACGGCGGCGCAGGCGGGGAACTACTACTATCTGGTGGCGGGCGTGAATGCATCCGGGCAGTCCACCGGCGTCATCTCCGCCCAGGTAGCGATCGCGTCTGGCATGGGGGCGACCCTGACGATCAAGCGCAGCACAGGTGCCCAGGAGACCGGTTATGCGATCTATCGTTCCCGCCAGAACGGTCCGGGCGTGGTTGCCGGGTCCGTGCCGGGGCAGGGCAGCGATTTCCGTCTGGTCTGCCGTATCCCCTGCGCCGGAGCCACGACAGTCTGGACGGACCTGAACCAGGATATCCCGGGCACGTCCAAGGCATTCTTGCTGCCGATGCGGCCCGGAAACAGCGCGGTGGTCTGGCGTCAGCTGCTACCGATGATCAAGTTCCCGCTGTATCCGACCAACCAGGCGGTGATCCCGTGGGCCCAGATGCTGTTCGGATACCTGCGCCTGTCCAAGCGCAAGCAGATCGCGGTGTTCAAGAACATCCTGTCGAACAACGACGTCTGGCGCCCGCACGCCAATAGCTGACGGGGAGGGGGCGGCATCGGTCGCCCCTTTTCCGATTTCCCCACCAGTCCTGAGGAGACGCGCCGATGCCGCGCATTGTAAGCAAGATCCCGCATACCTCGTCGGAGGTGAACGGTGTGAAGTTCAGCCCCGACAAGGGGCAGATGGTTTCCGAGGAGGTCAGCGACGACGTCGCCGCCCATTTCAAGGGGATCAAGGGCTATCGCGTGGTCGAGGACAAGAAGAGCACGCCCGCTGTAAGCAAGGCCGCCGGGAAGACCGACGGCGCAGGAACGGGCGGCGAGGCCGGGACGGACAGTGAAACCGACGCCAGCAAGGACGACCCCGCCGGCGGCAAAGAACCGGCTGCGCCCGCTGCGTAACGCGTATTTAACGAGGAGCCGCCTTCATGACGTCCAACACGTTCAAGCCGACCGCGACCCTGCAGGACGAACTGAACCGCTGCATGCCGATCGCCCGGTCCGTGGGGCTGGGTGACCTGCTGTTTGGTCTGGTGCAGAACCAGAATGCCATCATTGAGCAACTGGCTGCGGCCGGGATCACGGGCATCACGGCCGATACGCTGCCCACGCCGCTGACACTGCCGGGGTTTGATCCTCAGTGAGCGAAAGCACGACGGCAGCGGGCACGACGGGCACCGTCGCGCAGGAGCCCAGCATGTTTGATCGTGCGAAGGCCCTGCCACTGCTGCGACAGAACCGCCTGCTGTCCGTCGCCGCGCGTTATTTTCCGCAGGTTGAAATCAGCGACGACTTCTTGTGGGAGAAGCTTCGGGCGGAGGAATCACTGGCGGAAGCGCGTTTCCGCACCTTCTTCCATCCCAGGCAGATGTTTCCCCAGGGCTACGACCAGACGGCTCTGGCGGCCCTGAACACGGCGGGTTATCCAACGTTGGAGGAGCCGGGATACGATTACGATCCGGGATTTTTCTCGGGTGACGAGTGGGGGTTCCTCCAGCTGCGCCGGACGCACATCGTGACGGTGCAGGAATTGCGGTTCTGCTACCCCAATCCGCAGGCGCCGCTCTACGTCGTTCCGTCGGACTGGATCAGGTATGACCGGAAATATGGCCGGATCAACATCGTCGCCACCCAGACGCCGTCCAGCCTGCCGCTGAACGTATTTGTCATGGGGGCACTGTCGGGCGGCCGCACCATCCCCCTGATGCTGCAGGTCGTTTATCAGGCAGGCCTGACCAACCCGTTCCTGACATGTCCGGAGGTGCCAGATTACGTGCTCAAGCGCGCCGTGCTGTCGTTGATCGAGGACCAGTTCCTGCCCCAGTCCGGATCAGTTTCAATCGACGGGATTTCGCAGAGCCTGTCCGTTCAGGTCGCGGGGCTGGCGCAGTCTCTGGAGGGGCGTGAGAGCGTGATCGAAGGACGGCTGAACGGAATCCGCATGGGGTTTGTGTGATGCTGCCGAATGTCGCGGTATGCAATGCCCTGTTATCCTCCACCGGCGGTCTGGGGCAGAACATTTCGTGGGAACCGTCTGCGCCGTGCCCGTGCATTGGCGGCACGCTGAACGCCCCGCAGCCCAACTGCCCGCAATGTCATGGCATCGGCCATATCTGGTTCGCGGCGCAGGCTGCCTGGTCGGCGATGACCTCCATGAAACTGGTCCGGCAATGGGCGCAGTACGGGGAATGGATGAGTGGCGACATCGTCATGTCTATCCCGTCCGATTCCCCATTTTTTGCAGCAGGAGAGTATGACCGCGTCACCCTCTCGCAGTCGAGCGAGCCATTCGGGCGCACCATTACCGTGGGAGAGAACGACCGCCTGGCGTTCACACCCCTGAGCATTGATCGTGTGTTCTGGCTCTCAGCCGATGGCAGCGAGATCATCACGGGGGGCATTCCCGTGGTGAACGCGGACGGGACGTTGACGTGGCCTGCGGATCTGCCAGTGCCGGCGGCAGGGCAGACCTTCACCATGACCGGTCGCCGGTCGCCGCTGTATTTCCTGTTCCGTGACTTCCCCCAGGATCGCGAGCACGCGTCTGGCTTACAATTGCCGCGCCGCGTCGTGTTGCGCAAATTCGACCTGCTGGGTGCAACGCAGGGGGGGGTGACGCGGTGAGCCGCATCCGGGCCTCTGTCCTGACAGACCTGAACCTGCTGCGTGGTATCGGAGACCTGGGGGGGGAGTTCCCGACTGTCGCGCACGCCGTTTCCGTTCTGGCGGAGCAGGCACAGGACATGTGGAAGTCGTATGCGAACGGTGCCCCGCTGCCGGGCGGCGGCGTGATCCGGTCACGCACCGGGGAATACGCGCGCTCGATCAATATCCGGCGGCTGAACGCATTTTCTGCGGAGGTTTATTCCGATCTGGCCTACGCCAGGGTGATTGAGGAAGGCTGTCCCGAATATGACATGAAGAAGATGCTGGACAGTTCGATCAAGGTCCGCGTCTCAAAGGCCGGCCGCCGGTACCTGATCATTCCTTTCCGGTGGGGAACACCCGGGTCCGTGATGGGCAACAACATGCCCAAGTCGGTCCATGGCTGGTGGAAGGGAAAGCGGGAGCGGTCGCATATCACCCTGCATACCAGCCGTCCGTCGGGCACCGGCATATACGACATGCGGACCCGGCGGCGAGTGACGGTCGATGCCTGGAAATATAAATGGGGTGACCGGCTGACCGGAGACACCCTTGATCAACTCGGCCACGGCGGGACGAAGCTGGGTGCGCGCATGGCGGGCATGGTGAATTTCCGAAAGCCCGGCGGTAACGGGGGCGGCGCGCATTCGAAATACCTGACGTTCCGCGTCATGTCGGAGGGCTCAACCGGCTGGATCCGGCCCGCGCAGCCCGGAAAGTGGCCTGCCAGAACGGTCTCCGAACAGATGGAGCCTGCGATGGAGGAGATTCTGTCGAAGGCGCTGGAAACCGACATCACCAGCCTGGTCGGCGGCGAAGCATCCTGACATGGTGCCCGCTTGGTATTGAGACGGGAAGATTGCATGCATGCATGCAATCCAACCAGCAAGACGACAGCGAGGACTGATTGACTGTTGGCCGCCATGTCGTGACGGCATCATGCGGGCATGAGCATTGTCGCATCTCCCCTGGCCTGTGGTTCTGCCGTGCGCCTGATTGTTTCGCCTCCTATAGGGGCACGGTACTGGCGGTTGCTGCGTGGCACGGTTGCCCCGACCGGCCCTGACGATCAGGCCGCCACGGTGCTGGCGTCGTGCAGCACAGTGACGGACCGGCTGGACTGGCAGGGGCTGACTGACGGGACGCCCTACAGCTACGCCGTCTATTATTGGGACGGGTCAGAGTGGAGCGCGCCGGATACGGCCCAGGCAACGCCTGCGCAGGCCATGGATTTCGATGCAGTCGAGCCCGTTTCCGTTCTGCTGGAGCGATTCCGCAAAGGGGTAGCGGCAGAACTGGCGGCGGCCCGGATGCAGGTTCCCTCCGGGGAAATCAAGGTCGTGTCGTCTCCGCTGATGTCAGACGGCCGCGCCACGTGGCCGATGGTGGTCGTCCACCTCAACAGCAGCACGCCGTTTGCCCAGTTCGTGGGTGACGAGGTGCGCCCTCCGACCGACAACGGCGACGGGACTGTGTCGGTCTGGAAGGGCGAGATCTACGATTACAACGTCACGGTCTCCGGATGGTCTCCCAACGAGGTCGAGAGGCTGTCATTGCGCAAGATGATCTGGCGCATCTTCGAGGCCAATCGCCTGCTGCTCGCTGATCTGGGGTTCATGAACGCCACGCTGTCGCAGCGGGATTCCGAGGACCTTGAGCAGAAGAACTGCCCCCTGTTCATTTCGGAAGGGGTCATCTCCTTCCAGATGATGCACTGGACAGCCGAGATCGTGCCGAAACTCCAGTCAATTACCGTGAAATATGCCTGACCGGGAAACACACGATGACCGATGAGTCCACCCAATCCGCCACTGCCGCATCGAGTGCAACGGCGAATGCCAAACCGGCAGCATCCTCTGCTTCCGGCACGGGGGGCGCAGCCGCCCAATCTACTGCGGTCCCTGCGGCGCGCGCGGGCGCATCCCCGGCGCAGCCCCGCATGTCGGCCGCCATGTACTGCGCGCGGCTTGCACGAACGCGCGGGCAGGAGATCGCGGGGCTTTTCCGCTCCTATTGCGCGAAAAACAACCTGCATTTTGCAACGGTGGCGGATTTTGACGCGCGTGTCGCGGACGTCCTGAAGACGGAGGCCTGATATGGCGGACAGCACCCTGATCAACGGATCGGCGACATACACGCCGGGCGTTTTCTCCTCCACCTCCGACACGGCGATGAACCCGGTTTCGGCCGGGACAGGCAATATCCTATGCGTGATGGGGATTTCCACTGGTGGAAAGCCGAACACGCTGCTCGGGCCGTTCGCGACGCCGGCGGCGGCAGCGGACGTCCTTGTGGGCGGAGAACTGCTGACGGCGGTCCAGAAATGTTTTTCCGTCTCCGACCAGGTGGACGCGCCCTCGACCATCTATGCGGTCAACGTGGGATCGGCTCCTGCCGGGACGCTGACCCTGAAGGACACCGCCGGGAACGACGCGATCAATCTGGTCACGGACCAGTATGGGACGGTCGCCAATACCGCTCAGATCGCGGTTTATGCCGGGACCGTGCAGGGCAGCGAGATCAGCGTGGGCTATGCCGGGCAGCAGGCCATCACGCAGGACAATATTGCCCGGGGTGCGTTTGGGGTCGCCTACACGGGGGCGGGAACGGGTGCTACGATCACCGTGGCGTCCGAAAGCGTGACGCTCGCCGTCGGCACCACTACCACCGTACTGGACCTGAACCAGTATCAGTCCATCGCGCAGTTGGTGGATGCCATCAACACCGTCTCCGGGTTTGAGGCGACGATCGTCGCGACAGCGGTCAACCAGACGGCGCTCAACTCTCTCGATCCTGTCACGGCGGAGGCGCTGACATCCACGCCATACGCTGTCACGGCCAACCTGCAGGCACAGATCGATTTCCTCAACAGCACCGCAGGCGGCGGTATTTTCACCGCGACGCGCGCGACCACGGCCACAGGACCTGCGGCCCCCGCCGGATGGCAGTCGCCCGCGCCGGTCACGGTGCCTGCGCCACTGGTGACGGACTGGACGAATGCCCTGACGATGCTGCAGTCCTCGGACGTGAACTGGCTGGCGATCCTGTCGCCGAACCCGGCGGTATGGGCCGCCGTGGATGCGCATGTGCAGTACATGTCCAAGACCGCACAGCGGGAGCGGCGGGCGTGGGTCGGGCCGGATGTGGGGATGTCCCTGTCGGATGCGGCGGCACTCGGCGTGCAGCTCAACAGCGATCGCGTGTCCATCGCATGGCCCGGTTTCTACGGCTACGACGCGAACGGCAACGAGACGCTCTATCCGCCCTATATGACCGCGGCGCTGATCGCATCGGGATTTGCCGGCCTTTCGCCGGGACAGACTATGACGAACGTCGCGCTGGACGTCATCGGGCCGGAGGTCGCGGTGAACATCCCGACGGATACCGACGTGCTGATCCCGGCCGGGATCACGCCCATTGCGCAGGGACGCAGCGGCACGACGATTGTGGTGCGGGCGATTACCTCCTGGTTGAACGACAATTATTACGACCGGGTCGAGGTCAGCACCGGGGCTGCGGCCGATTTCACCAACCAGCAGGTCAGGAGCGCCGTGGAGGCGCGCCTGGGGTCGGATGCCGCGCAGGGAACGGGCGTTTCTCCTGTCACGATGAACGGCTGCCTGTCCGATGCCGAAACGGCCCTGAACTATTGCGCGACGCCGCGTCCGCTTGGTCCCGGGGTGATCGTCGGCGATTCCAGTTCCCCGGCATGGGATGCCCTTACTGCGGTTGCCAGTGGCGACACCATTGAGATCACGTTCAATTCGCAGCCGGTTATCCCGCTGAATTTCATCAAAACCAACAATGCCCTGCGCCCCTACACGGGCACGGTAACCGTCAACGTCTCGTCCACCGGTAGCGCCTCCGGCGGCACGACCAGCAGCTGAGGGAGCGCGTCATGATCACCACACGGACGAACGTCCATACCCAGTCGGGGAACCGCATCATCATCGAGATGGGCGGCGCGCGGGTCGGGCTGATCCAGAGCTGCTCCCCCAGCGACGATTACGGTCTGGAACCTGCGACAGGGGTGGGTGACATCCATGTGTCGGAGTGGGTGCCCACGCTTGCGCGGCATACCCTGTCCGTTCGCCGGATGATGCTGATCACTCAGTCGCTGCGCAATCTCGGGATTGCCACCATCAACGGCGATAACGCGCTTCAGGGTCTGGTGTTCGACATCCTTTTCTTCAGCCGCGACAGTGGCGAGGTCATGCGGAAATACGTCAGCTGCTCGTGGGGGCGTGGCGCGGTTGATGTCAGCGCCAACCGGATCACGATGGAGGAGGGGACGCTCTACGCCCTTGATGCAGCGGGGGTTGACCTGTGAACAAAACGCTGTCGGTGCCGGTCGAGGGGATCGGTGATTTCGTATTCCGCCATCGCACGATGCGCGACGATATCCGCATCCAGGCGGAGATCGGGCGACTGCTGGGAGGTGATGCGGGTGAAGTGGGGGAGGTCGCGGTGGTGCGCGCGGAATCCTTCGCCACGATTTCCATTCTTCTGCAGGAGGGGCCGCCGGGGTGGAATGCGGAGGCCCTGGACCCGCTGGATCGGGACGCATCGAAGGACATCCTGAAGGTATGGGGAGCCCTCCGCAATGCGGAGGACGAATTTCGTGGCGTCACTGCCACGAATGGCGCGGGAACGGGCGCTGGAGCGGTGCGATCAGATCCGGTTCCGGTGGCGGCGCCAGTACAACCTGCCCCCGACGGACCCGCGATACCTTGAAATGACGGTGGGCGAGATGCTGGAGGACCTTCTGTGCCACCAGTTCCTCGACCACCCCGAAACCCGGGCCACGATGATCACCGACGACTTTGATGAGGAACTGGCGCGTCTGGAAGCAGAGGCTGCCAGGGACCCGGCGTCCCCTGCTGATGGAGGGACGGATATCCCTGATGATTTCATCGACCCGGTGGTGTGAGGAAGTAGCGTGAGCGTCAAGATCCCCATTGAGGCGGACGTCCAGCAGTCCGTCCGTGAAATCGACCAGATCGCGGCCGCCCTGAGCCGGGCCGGGCAGCAGGCGCAGAAGCTGTCCGATGTCGATTTCAGCCACCCGGAACTGAAGGAGTTGCAGGCGGACCTCACCCGGATCCAGAAGCAGTGGGAAGATGTCCTGCGCCTGAAACAGGGGCAGACCAGCCAGCGGGTCCAGCAGGGCGTCGCGGAGGGCGCGTTCACGGGACCGCTCGACTTTCCTGCCGGCGCAGCCCGGCAGGTGCCCGATCCCGCGCAGCAGCGGGCCTATATCGACAATGTGCTGGGGCGTGTTCTGGAGGGAACGCGTTTTGATCCCGACCTGACCCCTGTTCCCCGTCGCGCGCCAACCGGCGGAAGTGGTCCTGCCGAGACGTCCGAGGAAAAGGAAAACGACCGGGAGGAGGGAGAGGCCGAAAACCGTGTCCGGTCTGGATCCGGGCCAGCGCCCGAACCGACCGTCATCAATGCTGGCGGCGCTGGCGGGGCGGGCGGCGCAGCAGGGGGAGCATCAAGAGGCGCGGGAGGGGCCGGAGGCGGGGTCGATCCCAAACTCGCTGCCCTGTCCCGTTTCCGGGGCGGCCCCGTTGTCGGCGCGATGCTGGGGGCGGCGGGCATTGGCGGCGGCCTGCGGTCCATCACGTCGCATGTCCAGCAGGCCGAGCGCGAACAGGTCATGAATGACAGCCTGATGCGGCGCATGGGAGACACCAGCACCGGGTTCGCGGAACTGTTGCATAACGTGCGCAACGTGTCGTCGTCGCTGCATGTCCTGCAGACGGAGGGGCAGTCCCTGACCGAGGAGTGGGTCAGGATTGCGAACGAAAGCCGGTCCGGTGCGGCGTTGGCCAATGTCGAGATGGCGGGGAATGTCGCCCGCGGGTATGGCGTTGCCCCCTCCACCATGGTGCAGGGTTTCGCCCGGGCAAGCTTCGCGGGGGAGGACCCGCGCAGGTTCGCGCTGATGCTGGCGGACGCGGTCCAGGACGGCCACATGAACGGCCAGATGGAAAACGTCATGCAGTCCATGCTGCGCTGGTCGGAGAACGCGAACCGGCAGGGGCAGGAACGTGGACTGGGTGATTTCGCACATCTGATGACCGCCATGAACGCCAGCGGCGATCCGGCGGTGCGTGGTGAGAACGGGGAGAACCTGATCAACACAGCGAATGCCGCCATTTCCCACGGCGGCGGGGCAGGGATGGCGGGGCAGGTGATGTCGCTGATGTCGATGTCGCGGCACGGATCGCGCAGTGTCTACCAGTCCCAGTATCTTTTGTCGCAGGGCATGTTCGCGCGCGCGCCGGATGGCTCCATGGTGCTCGACGACATCATGGGCACGATCAGCCAGATGTATCGTGGACGCCCCGATGAGGACAGGTTCGTCGGTGGGGGCAATTACATGGGCATGAGCCCCGCACATTACCAGCAATTCGAACGGTACTGGAGGAGTGCCCAGACATCTCAGGCTGCGAACGGGGGCGTGGACGGATATCTTCGTAAAATCGGCGTTGACGCAAGTACGCTCAATATGAGCGGCCTGAACGATATCATGCAGACCATGGACAGCCACGCGGACCTTGGGGCGATCCGTCAGCGGCTGATGGCCCGTACAGACCTGAGCACGGCAGACCGCACCGCCCTCAGGGATGCCGGGACGAATAACCCTGAAGCCTTGCGTGCTGCGGAGGTGCGTGCGTTTGCCAACTCCGGTCTGGAAAATACCATGGGGCGTCGTGTCGCGGATTCCGGTGCTGATGCTTCCAATGTCCTGACCAATGCGGCGAGTACACTGGTGGGGCCGATTACCCAGTTGCGTGAGGAAATCGGCAAACTGCAGGGACCCGTGCAGACGATTGCCGAGCATCTGGGAGACGGAACAACTGGCGAAAGTCTTACGTCCGTGGCGGGCTGGATGACGGCGGGCGCCGCCGGGATCCTTGGGCCTGGGATTGCAAGAAAAGTCCTGACGTCTGGTTTCCGGGGCATGTTCGGTGCGGCCCGCGCTGCTGGTGCCGGAGCCAAAGCCGTCGAGGGTGGCGCGGCCGCTGCAGGCGCCGCAGTGGGGGCTGGCGCTGCGGTGACGGCGGGGGTTGGGTTGGGGGCCGTTGTTCCAGGCGTGGTGGGGGGATACCAGAGTTATCGGCAGCAACAGAATATCCAGGCATTTCGGAACAACCCGGAGCAAATTGCTAAGGCACGTCAGATGATGACGTATTTCGAGCGGCGGGATCATTTGACCCATGCTGGGGCATCTGTGCTCGTCGGAGGACTGATGCAGGAATCTGGTCTGCAGGCAAACCGTGCGGAGGTCGGTGGCTCTGGATATGGATTGGGCCAGTGGACAGACCCCAGCCGTGTGCGTGCGTTTGCAGTTGCCGAGGGCGTAGACCTGCGCCATTCTACTGAGGAGCAGCAGTTAGATTTTATCCACCGCGAACTGAATACGAAATATCGAGCCCAGTTAAATCAACTGCAATCCTTGGGGCCTTACGCAGACATAGGGGCTGCCTCACGTTCGTTTGGTCATGGATATGAAGGATACGGCATTGAAGGCGCGCGCGGAGGGTACGCAGACGTCCTGAACAACCTGCCGCGGGATCTGCGTCCTGCGGATCCGGCGATGCCAAAGGCGATGCGCTCCTCAGGGCAGCCCGGGCAGGGGAGTGTTGGTGGTGGCAGATCGGGCGATACCACCCACCACGTCAGGGGATCTGTTACTCTGCTATATCCCAACGGGGCTACGCAGGATGTGCCGCTCAACATGTTCTCCCTCGCGAGCGGTCCTCCAGTCTCCCCTACGCCCGCAGGGATGCCGTCGCACGAGGCCAGTGCGTACGGACAGCCCCGGCGGCAGGGGGTCTACTGATGGTGGACCTGCACGCGTTCAGCGTTTCGGTCATGCTCTACAAGGTGACGGCGGGGGGAACGCCAGGGCGTGTCATTCAGGCATACGACCTGACGCCATACCTGGGGGACGGCGGGAGCGTGCGCATGGCGACCTCCGTGCGTAGCCTGGTGGGAAACGTGTTTTCCGTATCGTTCTCCGATCGTATCCCTCCCGATCTGGCGGATTCCATCTATGCCTATGTGGCGCCCATGGACCTGATCGAGATCCGTGCCAGCCGGAAGCCATGGAAATATCAGGGCCAGAAGCTGCCTCTGCTGATGCGCGGGTTCGTGCGCCGCGTGCGCCGGCCCCGCGCCATGCAGGGGGAGGGGGCGCCCATGCAGACGGTGGTGATTGAGGGGAAGGATTGCGGGCGGCTGCTGGAAACCAACCAGATCCTCTATCCGCTCCTCAATACCAAGGGGGAGCAGTATCTGGATCAGTTTCCCCTGCAGGCGCAGTTCGGCATTTCCCCGGTGATCGAAGGGGTGGGCGATTTCGTGCGTGAGGTCGTGACGAAGATCATCAATCCCAAGATCAACCAGATGGCCGCGTTTTCAACTGGCGCGATCAAGCCCTTCCTGACCTCCGACATTACCGTCGCGGAGGGGTCGTTCAGCCCGTTCAACACCATGACCTTCCAGGGATCGGTTGCGGACCTGCTGGCCGCCGCGCGCGACGCGCCGTGGAATGAAATGTTCGTCCGTACGACGGAGGCGGGGCCGTCACTGGTGTTCAGGCCGGTACCTTTCCGGGATCTGAACGGGAAACTGATCATGGACGGCGCGGCAGACCCGGGCCTGGTCAGCATTTCGGACCGCACGGTGAGCAGTTGCGAGGTAGGGCGCAGCGACGACGGGGCGGCCAACTATTTCTGGGTTCCTCCCGGGGCCGCCTCCCTCGATGGGCAGTTTGCTGCCACGATCGCCTATATCGACAGCCAGTCCGACATGTCCTACGCCAACAACCGCCCGGAAATACTCGGGCTGCGCCTGATGAGCACGTCGAGTTATCTCTTGCCAACCGGGTTTGCGTGTGCGCCGTCGATGATGCCAGCGGACCTGCAGCAGCAGGCACCGCAGTTGATTGACGACTGGATCACGAAACGGGCGACCGATCTCAAGATGCTGAACCGCGACAATGTGGTGTTTGAAAGCGGCTCGCTGACATGCATGGGGCGCGAGGATCTGGCCTGTGGGCAGGAACTAGAGGTCGCATTCGGGGCGACCACGCTGCGTGGCTACATGCCGGCGGTGGAGCATACGATCATGCCAACGGCATCGTGGACGTGTTCCGTCCAGCTGGAGCGCGGGATGAGTTATGTTGACCGGGCGACGATGGCCGGTGTGCGCCCCGGTTGGGCGGAGGGGCGGCCGGGTGTTTACGCGCCACGACGCGGGCGCGTCAGTGTGCGTGAAACGGGAGGAACGCCGTGATCCGGTTCGGGCAGGTTGTTGCCGTCTACCCTGAAATCGGCCGGGTTGACCTGGTTGATCTGGATTCCGGGATACCTGTGGGCAATGCCATCGTGCTGTCGGCCGACGGGTCAACCGACGGGGGGTCATGGTCGATCCCTGACGTTCCGCGGCCGCCAGCCGGCAGGGTTGGCGGTATCAACCCAGACGGTCGCACCATGATCGCAGCGTACGAATTCGGGGCGGGGGCGCGGGCGGTCGTGCATGGGTTTGCACGGTTTGCAGGCAGCCAGATTGTTTTCAAACAGCAGGACCGTACCATCACGCGCCATGCCGCAAGCGGGGCCTACACCACCATCGCGCCCGACGGGTCGATCGAGGCATGGCATCCATCGGGTACGTACTTCAGGATCGGAACGGGAGGGCACGAGGACCTCACGGCTCTATGCGCTGCGAAATGGGTCACCCCGGCTGAAGCCCCGGAGCCAACTGTTACGCTGGCGACGCCGAATTTCTCGTTTGTCGTAGCGCCGGGCGGAAACGTCACCACCAAATATACGTCGTGGAAAATGACCGGACCGGTCGAGCTAGACGGCCCTCTGACGGTGAAAGACAGCATTACGGCCAGCGGAGACGTCACGGCGAATGGCGTCAGTCTGGACGACCATACGCACACCGAGAGCACAGGCGGGACAACCAGCAAGCCAACGGGATAGATTGCATGCGAAATTGCATGCTTGCATGCAAATATGCCTTCGAGCAGGACATCGATCTTTCTGGATGACTGTCGTGACGGCAGCATTGAGGGATGGCAGCACCTCCGTCACAGAGATATCGGCAGATTTCATTCCTGCTGACAGGCGGATCGGGCGCGGACGTGCAATTCACGTTTGCCCTGCGGCCGGAGGAACTGAGCGTTACCGACCCCACGCGCCTGACCACCAACCAGACCCTTGGCGGCGCGTGGACTGACGTGTTCGGCCGTGGCATCCGCACCATCACGCTGACAGGGAATAACGGCTGGCGGGGCGGCCTGCTGCAAAGTGGGGAGGACATGTTCCTGTCCCTACGGCAGGCCGTATATGACGGCTGGCACCAACGGCGTCGCCTGCTGCTGGCATCCGGTCAGGATCCATCCGCGGTAGAACTGATTTTTACGGACAATCTCGACGGTATCCACGACGTGGTGGTGCCGCGCACGTTCTCGCTGCACAGGAGCCGCTCGCGCCCCCTGCTGATGCAGTACAGCATCCAGTTGGACGTGCTGCGCGACGCGACCACCGCGCTGTCGCTGTCGGACGAGATCACGGATGCCCTGTCCAATCCCCTGCGCTGGCTGCTGGCTCAGACAGGACTGGGCAACGTCGTGACGATGTTGGGGCAGTTCCAGGACTATCTGACGCAGGGCCTGAACATACTGGGGGCAGCGCGCGGCGTGCTCGCGCAGTTGGTGGATACCGCCATCCAGTTGTTTCAGGGTGTGGCGGATATCGCGGGCGAGACGGAGGGCATTTTCACAGGGCAGAATTCCCTGTTGCTGGAATTCTCGACGCAATATGCGCTTGCAGCGACCAGCGGTCTTGAAGCGCTCGGTGCCGACAGCACGCTGCCGATGGATGACCGGATCGCGCTGATGCAGGCGGCGTCCACGTTTGCGGACGGTGCATGCACGATGGCCAACGGGTTCAACGTCAATCAGACCATTCCGCTGATCACGCCCCTGTTCGGAGCATCGATGTGTTCCTCCACCGGCGGAGGGGACGCTGCAAGCCAGTTCATGCTGGACAACACGTCGCCATTTGAATCGATGCTTGACCCGGGCACCTCAATCTTGACCGTCTCATCAGGGGCCCAGGCGGCTATCTCAGGGCTGCGCCTCGACCCGCTTCTCCTGATCGGCCATTCCGATGACGTGATCTCCAATTTTGATGCAATGGGCAACGGTGTGCAGGTGGCAGCATGACGACAGACACCTCTACGCCACAGTGGACGGGTCCGCTCAGTGGCACGCGCAAGGCCCGGACCCTGATTGGCGATACGCCCGAACGCATCGCCCTGCGTGAAACCGGGGATGCCGCAAACTGGTACACGCTGATCTGGCTCAATGGCCTCCGCGCGCCCTATATCACCGACAACCCGGCGCACAGGTCCGACACCGTCCTTCTGGCAGGGCAGGATGAGATCGTGGTTCCGGCCACGGGTACGACGCCAACCGGCGTGGCGGACAGCAGTGACCTGTTCGGAACCGATATTGCCCTGACCGGTGGCGTCGTTACCACTGGGGAGAACGGAGATCTGGCGACCGTGTCAGGGGTCAGTAACCTGGTGCAGGCAGTTGACAACCGCATGGCCAGCCAGCCGGGTGATCTCGTCTACGAGCCGTCCTACGGGAACGGGGTCTACGCGCTGCTCGGACGGTCAACCGATCCCATCAATGCCGACCTGGCAGGTGTGTTTGTCGGACGCTGCATCTCGGCCGATCCCCGCATTGATTCGATCACGTCGATCACGGTCGGGGTGAACGGAGGCAGTCTGGACGTGGATGGGCAATACATGACGATCGGAGGCAAGTCGGTTCCGGTCGGCGGCGTACTGACCGGAGGGGGGAACTGATGGCATTCCAGATCAAATCGCGGCTTTCGATCCTCGCCTCCATGATCAACCGCGCCCGCATGGTATGCTCGCTGACAGATTATAACGTCGGCGGCGTCATGCGGACGTTTCTGGATGCCGTCGCGCAGGAGATTGATCGCCTCTATCAGGATCTGGTCCTGGCCCTGAAGGATGCCATCCAGACCTCGACCTATACGACCTTTGATTTTCCCGCCCTTGCGGCCGTGGCGGCGTCCGGTACATTGACCGTGACGATCAGCGTGCAGTCCAGCGATACGGTAATCCCGGCCGGGAGCGTCTTCACGCCGGCGGAGGGGACGTTGACCTATGCCAGCGTGGCGGCCGTGACGATTCCGGCCGGCCTGACCACGGGGATCGTCCAGGTCGCGTGCACCACGACGGGGACCGCCGGGAATGTGGCGGCAGGCACGACATTTTCCATGGGGGCACCGGTCGCGGGGTTCGTGTCTGCGGTCAACGGCACCCTTTTCTCCAATGGCGCGCCGGCAGAGACGGCGCAGGCGCGACAGGCGCGGTTCGCGCGTTTCATCCTTGGGTTGGCCCGCAGCACGACGGCGGGCGTGACAACGGGACTGTCCACCGTCCAGTTGACGGATTCAAACGGGAATGTCACGGAGGCAGCCAAATTCCAGTACGTGTATGAGCCGTATCTGACCGATCCGACGCAGCCGACCGCGAAGATCTACGGGTATATCCACAATGGCGTCGGGAGCACATCAACGGCGCTGGTGGCAGAGGCGCAATCGACGATAGACGGCTATTACGAGACTGATGGCACACCCGTACCGGGCTACGTGGCGGCGGGCGTAACGTTTATCGCCCAGGCTGCGCCAGAGATGCTCGTCGCCGTAGCCGGGAGCATTACCGCTGAAACCGGATATACGGTCGCGGATCTGGACGCATTGGTGCAGGCCGCACATCAGGCATACATTCTGGCGTTGCCGCTAGGAGCCACGGTTGAAGTCGCAAAACTCGATGCGCTGGCCATGGGAATAGATGGCGTCCAGAATTTCGTGCGTACCGCGCCGGCGGCGGATGTCGTGGCAACTACGGCGTGGACAAAGCCGATGCCCGGCACGGGCACCTATACATGAGCATCCTGAAACGACTGCTCGGTCGTCTGACCCGGGCATATGACGTTTCCCCACGCGGGCGGCAGGCCCTGTCATTTGGCGCCATGCTGGATTTTGGCTGGGAACTGGCGGATGATGCGCTGGTGCTGTCTCCCTCCGGCCGTGGAACCGTGACGATCACATTGACCGATCTGACGGTAATGGGCCTTGCCATGGCGATCAGCGCGGTGCCCGGTTTTTTTGTCCTGAATGACATCGGGGCAAATGTTTCCGCCATGAGCGCGCTGCGTTGCATTGTCGGAACCGGCAGCGTGACGGGCAGCGCCGGATACCGGTTTTCGGATACCGCATATCCTGGAGGAAATGACTGCCTCGGTGGGGCGCTCTGGGTTGACGCCTCGTACCCCCTCCAGACACTGACAGTGTTCACCAGCGACAACTGGGGACTGCTGGACGGCCCGAGGGCGGAACTGCAGGCTGCTCGCGATCTGATCAGGATTGCTCCGAACCAGATGGCCATTCCGTCAGCCGAGGACGATTGGCTGAATTATCTGGGTGCGATCTACGGGAATATTGCGCGCAACACTGATGAGCCAGACGTGACCTACGGGGCGCGCATCATTTCCACCATTTTACGCCCGGCGTGCAACAACAAGGCGCTTGAACTGGCGATAGAGGCTTACTCCGGGCAGTCGGCGCGTGTCACCAATTCTGCCCAGGCACCGGCGACGTCCGTGGTTTATGGCGGGACTTTCCGTTTCGACGGAAGCCAGACGTACGATAATCCGGCAACAACGCCGATTTATGGATTGTTCGATATTGCTGCCAATTACGATACGGCCGCATCCGGCGTGTCCCCTACTGATTTCCGGGCGGCCATCATCTGGATTGCGAACAGCCTGAGGGCAGCGGGGACGTACCTGCGGAACACGGTTATCGACAATGCAGATCCGGCCCTGACCGATGCCGACCCGGTCACGTCGGACAGTGCATTCGCACTGACGGAGGCATGGAACACGACCTATGACGGCGTGCGCAAATACGACGGTAGCGCGGCGTTCCGGGGAGAAGCGGTCGTCAGCGATCTGGAGGATGGAAACTGATATGGTGCACTTATCCGAGAAAATGCGCAGGGAACATGGGCGCGTAGATCTGAAAATCTGGCGTGCTGGTGTGCTGATCGCGCATGAAACCGACAGCAACCTGATTGTCGAGGGAGCAGCCAATATGAAAGCGGCGCTGCTGTCGGGCGATACAACCGGGAAATACGCGATAGCCCAGATCGGGTTCGGGACCAATGCCGCCGCTGCGCAGGAGACGGACAGTGCGCTGACTGGCGCATATGTCAAACCGGTAGATGGTATCACACCCAATTCAGCGACGGGACAGCTCACCGTGGCTTTTTCACTGGCTGCGACGGAGGCGAATGGAATCAGTATTTCCGAATATGGCCTCCTGTCAGCAAACGGTGTGCTGTTCGCGCGAAGGGTGCGGGATCTGCCGCTGTTGAAGGCCTCTGACCTGTCATTCAGCGGGACATGGCAGATCACGTTCTGAATTTTACGCAGAGAGAGAGAGGGAGAGAACTGCATGGCCAATCGTAAAAAGAAGGGAAAGTTTATGGCGTCGAGTGGTGATGGCGGTCAAGGTCACATGAAAGACCATTCCGGGGGCGCCATCGTCATGGTGGCGAATGGTCGCGGAGGTCCGGGCTTCCTGGGCGCGGAGAGAGGGGAAAGTTACGTTTACGAGGTTCGGCCAGGCGACACCCTGACATTCGTAATCGGCTCTCGGGACCATTGCTGATCCCATATCGTGACTGAATAGACAGGAGAGATAGATCGGGAGCGAAGACATGTCGGGAACTACAAGCACTACGTCATCCACGACATCTTCATCGCTCCCGCCGACCGGTTTTACCTCGCTGACCGAAACTGCCGATTTTGAGGCGGGGATCTACCAGATTGCGACTGATGACCCGGTGCTGGGGGGGCCGGGGGGGCTTGCAAATTATCAGGCGCAGGGGTTGGCCAACCGAACGAAGTATCTGTTGCAGCAGACGACTGCGCTCCAGGCATCGCTCGCATCACTGTCGTCTGGATACTCGTCTCTCCAGAGTGCGCTGTCGGCGGAAACGACACGGGCGGAAGCCGCAGAGTCCACGCTCTCGGGCAGTATCTCCGCCGAAACCACCCGTGCCGAAGGAGCGGAATCCTCCCTCCAGAGTGCTCTGTCGGCGGAAACGACGCGGGCGGAAGCCGCAGAGTCCACGCTGTCGAGCGGTATCTCCGCCGAAACCACCCGTGCCGAAGCAGCGGAATCTGCTCTTGCATCAAACATTACCATCATCATCAACACGTTCTATCCGATCACCGCATCTACGACCGTGCTCGTTCCCGCCGGGGTGACAAAAGTTTACCTGCGTGGCAAGGGGGCAGGCGCAGGCGCAACGGGATGTGCGGCGACGTCGAACACCCAGACTTATTCTGGCGCGGGCGGCGGCGGCGGCGGAGAAATGGAGGGCATCTACGCTGTCACTCCCGGCGATAAACTGACATTCACGATCGGTGCCGGAGGGGCCGGAAACATTGGCCCAGGCTCAGGATATACCGGGGGCGTAACATCGTGCGTGAATGGCGCGGGGGAACGCCTGCAATCCCTCCCTAGCGCCAGTCCCGGGACAAAATCCAGTACGACGAACACTGCGGGTGGTGCCGGGGCAGGTCAGGGTACGTCAGACGTGTCCGGCACATTCCGCAACGATGCGGGAAACGACGGCCAGGATGGACAGGCCGGGACCGCGCAGCTGTCTGGTGCTGGCGGTCTGGGACCTGGAGGCCTCGGCGGTGCGCGATCCGGCCTGCAGGGCGGCCAAAATGGCTCTGCTCCCGGAGCAGGTGGCGGCGGGGCCTACGATACCGGTTTTACCGGGAACAATTATCCTGGTGGCAACGGAGCGCCGGGGGAATTTCTTTACAAATGGCTGCCCTGATGGAGCGTTGAAATGGCAACAGTTGAAACGTACGCCGTATATCTGACCACGGCAACCGGCACCAACTCTGTTGGATACGTGGTTGATAATGTCCTGTGGGATGGCGCGTCCGCATGGACGCCTCCGGAAGGGACCGCCGTCGTCGCCGATCCCGATCGCAAATACCCGATCGGCAGCACTTATGATCCCGCGACAAGCACGACGACGTGAGCGGGTGTCCCATAATGGCTGACGACGACGATCTGGCCGAGGTCGTGGGAAGGCATTCCCACGAAATCAATGATAACCGCAGAAACATTTCAGAACTGCGGGAGGACTTCCGGCAGATTGAACTGCGCGTGGAACGCAGTCAGGAGGAGCAGAGGCGCACGTTTGCAGATTTTGCGGGCGAGATGCGCGGCCGCTGGGACGAGGCCAGAAAATACGATACTGAAGCCGCGCGCGCGCGGGATGAAAAGATCGGCAAAGTCGCCACCCAGACGGATCAGATCCTCGGGGGGCTGTTGCTGATCAAATGGGCGCTCGCTGCGCTGGCTGTGCCATTTCTGCTCGGAGCGCTGACATTGCTGATTGAAATTGTCGGAGCACTTCTCGGCTGGGGGGAGTTCGGCACCTGGGTTTGGCACAAAGCGTTTGGTTGACCGGCGCTTGTGATCTGCACCAGCGCATCGAATGATGCCTGATCCTGCAGAACAATCACCGGTCCACTCTCCCGACACTCGTGCATGAGGCGCTGTCGTTGTATCTGCACGGACCGTTTGAGGTGGCCCCGGGTAATATGCGCCTGGCGCGCCCAGCTGATACGCCACACGCGACCGTCGGCATGGAGTGTATCAACGTGGAACGCATCATCGCTGCCCTTTTTTCCCGAGATCACAGGACCGATCCCGATCACCCGCGGACGCATGCCGTGTTACTGCCGGTCGGAGGGGACGCCGCGCTTGGTCAATTCCTTGTGCACGTAGGCCTCCACCGCCGCAATCACGAACGTTTGCTTGTACTGCCGGGCATGCAGCCGCCGTCCTGCTGATTTACTCAGGAGCCACTCCATCTGCAGCATCAGTTTTTCCGGCACACGCGTGCTCATGCTGACCAGCAGGTCAGAACGCACGTCCTGATGCTCCCATGGATAAATTTCCTTGTTGGGAGCGCCGCCAATAAATGCCTCTGCCTCGGCAGAGGAGGGCTGCGTAGAGGGAAGGGAGGGGAGTTTTTTCGGGATGCTCATTGTGAAATAGCCTCATAGACAGCACGCATTTCGTTCGCCGCTTTTGCGTCCAGCTCGCGCCCCTTCAATTCACATACACCGACCCCTTCTCCGGTTGCGCGGCCATACGCCGCGCGCGCGACCAGGGTGGTAAACGGGTGGGTGGCCAGCGTGGGCGTTTCCTGCAACATCCATTCGCGCAGTTCGGCGGGTGCGCGTTCCGCAGATTGGTGCAGGATCCGGTTGACGACAATGCGCGCCTGGAGTTTGGGATTCAGTTGCTGTGCCCGGTCATATATATTGGCGATCGTCGGGAGCGCCCAGACGTCCAGCGCGTCTGGTTGCACTGGTACGACCAAGGTATCGGCAACCATTGCACATGCCCGGAGGGCAGGTGAATCCACAGCCCCCGTATCAACAATCAGGGTCTGGTACCGTGTCGCCAGATCTTCAATCACGGGACCGATCGTGCGGCCGTCGGACCGCTCGACGCAACTGATGCGGGGATAGTCCGGATGCCCTTCCAGACGATGCGACGCCCACAATGCGCTCGATTTCTGGCCTGGGTCCGCGTCTACCAGCAGGGTGTCGATACCATTCAGCGCCGACAGGACGGCCAGGTTCGTGGCAATCGTGGTTTTGCCCGACCCGCCTTTTTCGTTTCCGACCACGATGATTCGAGCCGTCATTCCGCCCTCCGAGCAACAATCTATGCCAGCACATCTGCCAGATTGCATGCATGCATGCAAGTGGAAGCGATATAATCCGGGTATGCGGAAGAACGCTGCGATTAAAGCATGCCGTAAATATAGAATTAAGATGGGGCGCATATTTTATAAAGAAAGATAGGCAGATACAAAAAATAAAGAAATGAAACAAAAATATGCAAAATCACTTTACGATGTAAATATGTGGTGTTATTTCAATTTAGAGACTTACCGGTATTTCTGATATTTTACGTTTATTGCAATGCGGGGAAGTTATGCATTTCATAGATCAGAAAAATAAATGGATTGAACTGAACCGGAGGCTACAAAAACTTGAGGGTGCGTCTTCTGATCGCGCGATGCCATGCCTGCATATCTGCAGCGAACTAGAACTTGTCTGTGGGGAGATGGCGTCCATTGAGGATGCCGCGATCTCTGCGCCATCGGGCAGTCGGGCGGACATTCTGGCCAAACTTGGGCTTGCCCGTGTCATGCTGGCCAACCCTGATGCCAGTTTCAAGGTGGGCCAGTTACTGGAAACGATAGAGTCCGATCTGATCAGGGTACCTCAATCCACCGCACCTTGAGGGCCTTGCTGGCTGACAGGTCAACCGTTGTTTCATTGCCGGGGGCCGGGCAGACAACGGCCATGCCCTCGGTCTGTTCTGTCAGGTCGCCTATCGTCTCAATGTTCCCGTCCCGCACGACTACGACCGTGTCGCCGATGCGCGGAGAACGGGTCAGGTCAACGTACGCAATATCGCCTGCACGAAGTCTCCCGCGCGGTGTGCTGATCCAGACGGCCAACAGATCGGTGGCAGGCACACGGGCACCTGGTTTTATAGCGTATGTGGGAGGAGGCTGGTCCAGGTTATCCGTTTCACGGAATGCGGGAATATCGCCTGCCGATGATGGTACAGGCCGCCCCTCCGCGATGGGGCGTTCACTGATGCGTCCGGACGTGATCGACGCGAAAACCGGGATTTGTTTGTGCGCGTCAGGGTCCGCGAGGTCTGCAGGATCAAGTTCCAGAATTACGCCAACGGCCTCGCGTATTTCCGCCGGAAGATATCGCGGCACTCCACGGGTCAGATACTGGTGGATATAGCCGTCGCTTTTGCCAACCGCACGACTCAGGCTGACCAGGCTCATGCGTTTGTAGTCCAGGGCATCACGTATCAACAGACGCGCCGAATCCAGTTTTTTTTGCCCTTCAAGGCTTTTTTCGTTCGTTTCCATGCGTTCCGTCATATGGGCGAACGATGGATCAAACCAGACATAAATAACATTGTTATGGTTGGCGTAATGGTTTAATAACCACGGATGGACGATATATTAACCCAGATCGATGCGTTCCTGACCGAGCAGGGGATGGCCCCCAGCACGTTTGGGAAAATGGCCGTTAATGACGAGCATTATGTCGCGCATCTGCGTAACGGTCGCGAGAATTTTTCGCGCACCCGGGCAAAGGTGTTGGCGTTCATGGACGCATTTCGTCAGCGCAAGCTCAACGAGAAAAGCGAGGCCGAACAGATGCTGGAGGGTCGGATTCCAGCGCGATCCCTCCGCTTTACATTGCCCCGGCCCTACCTGCTGCTGAACCCATACCTGCGCCTGCACTGGTCAGCACGGCGGAAATATATGCGCTCGCTGGTGTGGGACATCAAAATGGCGACCGTGACGCCGCCAGACCATGCGCAGCCATTCGATTATGCCCGTGTCACGATCCACCGCTACTCCCCTGGAACCGCCGACAAGGATGGAGTGGAGGGCGGCGCGAAGCCGGTGATCGACTGCCTGACGACGCCCATACCGATGCGCATGAAAAAAGGTGCGACAGCGGTGAAAATGCGCAATCCGTATGGTCTCGGCTTTATCCGCGACGACAGCCCCCGCCATTGTTTCCAGATTGCTCTCGGATTTCGCAGCAGCCAGCAGACTGCGCGGACAGAGATCCTGATCGAGGAAATGGTCTATCCGGACCGTGACGAACCTCCCTGACGTGAAAATCACGTCAAAACCACGTTCATAATGGTTTTATTGATGGGGAAACAAATGGTTGCATCCTTTGAAAGTCTGGTTTCTGGTTTCAGTCCATTTCCGGCCGCCTATAGCTTCGACCAGATCGGGCCAACATGGGTCGCTGTTGGCGCTCTGGATCCGGAAACCAACAAATGGACCCACACATTCCGGGGTCTGGGGCCGGTTCTGGCGGTACAGCGCGAAATGGGACTCTATCTGACCTCTCAGAAACGCGCCGGGAACGGGATCATGCTGCTGCTGGCGTGCCGCGCGACGGGGAGGTCCCGGTCATGAATACCTGCGCGCCATGCGCAGGTAACGGCTGGTACCACACTACATGGACTGGTGGTGATCTCCTGTCGCGTAAGACGGTGCCAGCCCTCGCGATCTGCCACGCATGCGACGGATGCGGTGTCATTGCCGTCCCACATCCTCCCGAGCCTCACCAATCCCTTGGCCCCGCGCGCCTGGCGCTGCCAGCGCCCGTGCCGAAAGGAGCCTGATCTATGACAGGACATACAGACCTGGGGGAGCAACTGCCCTGGTCGAAATTCCACTGGGCAGATTACGAGCGTGATCCCGATCTGCTCGTGTGTTCGTTCGCGGCGCAGGGGCTCTGGATGCGAATGCTGTGTTTCATGGCCCGTGCGGAACGGCATGGATACCTGATTCACAAGGGGCGTGCCCTGCCGATTGACCGCCTCCTACGCGTGGTGGGTGGCACAGCGGACGAGGTTATGCCCCTGCTGCATGAACTGGAGGACCAGGGCGTCCTCGCACGTGATGCAGAAGGCGTGATCTACAGTCGCCGCATGGTCCGTGACCGTGAGCGCCTGGAGCGCGATCGGGCGAACGGCCGCACGGGCGGCAATCCGGCACTGCTTGGCCGTCGTCGCGCGCGCGCCGCGCATGCGGCGCAGGAAGAACTCGACCTCACTGAGAAGCATGACCTTCAGTCTGTGCGCGAAGCCTTAAATAAGGGGGTTAACCCCAGAGAAGATAAGAATAAGAACAGAATAGAAGATACTTCTCCCGGCCGAGAGCGCGTGGATGCCGACGTTATTAACCTGACAGGTCAGGTAGGCGATGCTGTTCGGCAGGCCGTTGCCGCTTGGAACGCGCTGGCGGAACGGGAAGGCCTGCCGGTGGCACAGCGCCTGACGACGCGGCGCAGCAGGTCCATCCGCGCCCGGTTGGCAGATGCCGGCGGCCTGTCCGGATGGAACGCAGCGCTGGAGAAGGTCGCGGGCAGCGCATTCCTGAAAGGGGGCGGGGCCAACGGCTGGAAAATCACGCTGGACGATCTGCTGACGCCTGATCGCTTCACGCGCCTGATGGAAGGCGCGTACGCAGACCGGACGCCTGCCCTGAAAACTGCACGCACGCTGGGCAACGAGGAGTGGCGCCGCCAGTGTCTGGAGGGTGTCGCGTGAACAGTGTGGCAGAGAAAACCACCGTCAGTCGTGTCGTGATCGAGTGGCTGATGCAGCTGGCGCTCCTGTTCATTGCGGATGGCGCTGTGACGCCGGAGCGGCTGCGCCTCTACGCGAAGGTACTCGGAGCGGAGTTCGGAGACCATATCTTCACGGACGCTGCCCTGCAACGGGCGGCCATTGGAGAGGGGCGTGGATATTTCCCGGCGTGCGAGGTGATCGCGCAGCGCCTGCGGGAATACCAGCTTGAACTGGACCCGGCGACCGCGCCGGATGACGGCAAGAGGAATTACTGGCTGCGGGTCATGGAGAGGCGACGTGTCGCCATCCAGCGGGGACCGGAAGAACTGCGCCCGCAGGAAATCCGCTCTGCTCGTATCTGGCTTGTCTGGCTGGAGAACAATGAGCCCCTGATCTACCGCGATCTGATGGCTGGACCGCACTCGGACGAGTGGGCCGCCGTGCAGGAATGGCCGGGCGCAGACCTTCATCAATTCCCAACTCAAATAGCACGTAAACAACTGAAAACAGGCGCAAAAGCATGAGCAATGGGAACGGTTCCCATCCAGAATGGGAAAATGGGAAAGCGCATGGGAATGGCGAGGATGGGAAGCCGGCGCGAAATTCCGATGAAAATCCCATGAGCTGCCCGATGGCGGACGTCATGTTCGGCTGGCCGGAAATTGCCATGTTGGCTGACCTACTGCGGTGCCCGCTGACAGTGCTTACGAAATCGGACGTCCTCAGCATCTGTGGGCATTTCAGGGGTGCCACGGACTGGTTGTTGTCGCATGGGATGTTGCGATCTCGTTTAACCAATGCGCTGGAGGTAAACCGGCCCCTCCTCTGGAGGTTCGGAAGTGCCCTTGCGTCCTCACGGACAAAACCGGTTTCCGGGAATGCGGTGATAAGTGAACTTCTCGCCGGTAAAAAACAGGATGATCTGCGGAGCGTCCTCAAGGTCATTGACCAGATCCCGACGGATTTTGCCGGAGCCATTTTGGTCACGCCCCCCAGTCCTCTGGAGCCGGAGGATATGGAATACCTCGCCAGGCAGTTCGCCAAGCAGTTGCAGGCCCACGGGCTGCTTTCCGTATCCGTTTGCCTGATCCCTTCGGGTGTGCAGGTATCGACGTTGTCGCGCGTCGCGATGGAGCAGTTGCTCGCGTCAAAGGCGCAGGAGAGCGACGATGTTTCTTGAGGCGCGCAATGACACCCTGATCGGGGCGCTGTCCGCGATCAGGGGGGCGATATCGAAGGCGCACACCATCCCGGTGTTGGAATGCGTCCTGATCGCCGTGCGTCCGTCGGGCGTGGTGCTGACGGCTACGGACATGATGATCCGCGCGGAAATCCGCATCCAGGCGGACAGGACGCAGGATGGCAGCGTGGCCGTGCCGCTCGGGGCGCTCCTGGAGGCCCTGAAATCCCAGCCGCGCGATCGCACGGTATCCGTTGGCATTGAGGACCAGACGGGCCGTGTCACAGTCCGCAGCGGGAAATTTTCCAGCCACCTGAGCGCCTATGAGCCGGATGATTTCCCCAGTCTGGCAGGAGCAGTTGGTCAGGAGAAAGCCATCGGCATCGCATTGCCCCAGTCGCGGCTGGTGCGTCTGCTGAAAACAGTCCGGTTTGCCGCGTCTACGGAAGAAACACGGTACTACCTGTGCGGCGTGTACCTGCACCCGGTTGACGGTCCGGATGGCGTGGCCATGGTCCGTACCGTCGCCACCGATGGCCATCGCCTGGCGTGGTGTCAGGACGTGCCCGAGAAGATGGCCAGTGCGCCCGATCCGGTGATCCTGCCGACACGGCTCGTGACCGAGATGCTGGCGCATCTGGATGACAAAAGCGATGATAGCGTTACGCTGGAAATCTGGGGACGCCGCGTCGGGATCTGGATCGGGAATTACTATCTGACCTCGACAGTCATTGACGGCACATATCCCGAATACGCGCGGGTGATCCCGACAGATCACCCCAATACGGCCCGGATGCCTGCGCGTGCTCTGGAACACTGCGTGCAGGCCGCGTCCTCTGTCATTCAGGAGCGCAGCAAACCGGTCAAGATGACGTTTTCCGATACGCTGACCGTGGCGTCGCAGGACGAGCGCGGCAGCGCTGTTGACGTCGTGGAGGAAGGATATTCCCTGCGCGGCCGCCGGACGGAAATCGGTTTCCAGGCGCGCTATGTGCTGGATGTCCTGCAGCATGTCGGCGAAACCGTTGAATTTCATCTGCACAATGAAACGGCGCCAGCCGTGGTGCGCGACGTGGATGATGCGAACAAACTGTTCGTTGTCATGCCAATGCGCGTCTGATGATCCATGCCGCGACAATGTGCAGTGGTATCGGCGCGCCAGAAGCGGCCATGCCCGGCTGGGACTGGCGCTGGTGTGCCGAGATCGAGCCATTCCCTGCGCGTGTCCTCGCCCGCAGGTTTCCCGGGTCGGTCAACATGGGCGACCTGATGGCAGAAGATTTCAGCGCCCGGTCGTGCGCGCTGGGGCCTCTCGACGTAGTGGTCGCCGGCACACCCTGTCAGGATTTCAGCGTGGCAGGCCCACGCGACGGGCTGGATGGCATGCGCGGGAACCTGAGCCTGCGCGCAATCCAGATATACGAGGACCACTGTGATGCAGCCCGATCTGCTGGACGCCCTGAGCCCCTCTACGTCTGGGAAAACGTTCCCGGCGTCCTGTCGGACAAAACCAACGCGTTCGGAAATATCATTGCAGCGCTTGCAGGATGCGAGACCCCCATCGTTCCGCCATCAGGACTGCACTGGACCCGCGCGGGTGTGGTTGCTGGACCCCGACGAACAGTCACATGGCGTGTGCTGGACGCTCAATATTTCGGCCTGGCCCAACGACGCGAGCGTGTGTTCGTTGTGGCAGGTGCTGTGGGGGGGGCAGATCCCACAGCGATACTTTTTGAGCCCGAAAGCCTGCCGGGGAATCCTGCGCCGCGCCGCGGCACGGGGGAAAACATTGCCCCGACAGTTGCACGCGGCTCTCCAGGCGGTCGCGTCTACGGGTTAGATGCCGACACGGTAGAGAGCCTGCAGGTACACCCGGTCGCATTCGGTGGCGGAAACTGCTCGGGTCCGATCGATGTGGCGAGATCGCTTTTAACGAGTGGCCTTCATCAGGATTTTGAAACTGAAACGTTCATCACCCATACCCTGCGCGGCGAAGGATTTGACGCCAGTGAAGACGGTACCGGACGCGGGACACCTCTGGTCCCGGTTGCGTTCGACTGCAAAGCGTCGGGACAAAACGGTTTTGGCGTAGGCGATATTGCCAGCACGATGCGCGCGATGGGGCACGCAGGCAGCTATTCCAACGGCGGCGGTCATCTGGCGGTCATGCAGCCGCTTTCCGTCGCATTGCGTGGCCGGGACGGTGGCAGCCAGATCGAGGTTGGCGACGATGTGGCACACACCCTGCGCGCCAGTCAGGGCGGGTCGGACAAACCGCACGTCCTGACCAGTGCCGTACGACGCCTGATGCCCGTCGAGTGCGAACGCCTGCAGGGTTTCGCCGACGACCATACCGACGTGCCCAATGGCAACAGGCCGGCGGCAGACGGCCCACGATACAAGGCACTGGGCAATTCAATGCCCGTGCCGGTGTTGCACTGGATCTTGACGCGCGTGGAGCGGGAGATTGCCCAGGTGAGGGAAATACGATGAAACCAGCCGATAATGACGGTAATCCAGTCCCCTCTTACCCCCGTGAACTGGCCCTGCCGGTCGTATCGCTATCTGGCTGGAAAGATAGCCTCGCGACCGCATTGCTGGCGATCGAACGGCACGGCCGGGATCGGGTGCGATTGCAGTATGCGGACACAGGAAACGAACATCCCTTGGTCGAGGAGTATGTTTACGAATATCTGCCTGATGCACTGGGTGTAACAATCGAGACGGTGCGTGCTGATTTTTCAAAGGAAATCGAACGGAAACGCACATACATTGATACGGTCTGGCGCGATGAAGGTGTCGCCGAAGATACCATCAAAACAGCGCTCGAATTTCTTGTCCCAACAGGCATTCCTTTTCTTGATCTGTGCGTATGGAAAGGGAGGTTTCCCTCCCGCCGTGCCCAGTTTTGCACACAGGAACTGAAAACCAGGCCGCTCACGCGCGCATTGTTCGATATCGCCCGGAGCACAAATCTCTACGTCGAAAACTGGCAGGGCGTGCGCCGTGACGAATCATCTGCCCGGAAAAATGCGCTGGTCTGGGAGGACGGGGATTGTGGTCTCTGGATTCACCGGCCGATTGCGACGTGGACAGCTCAGGACACGTTTGATATTGCGCGCCGCCACGGAATCAAGAGCAATCCACTCTATTCGTTTGGATGTACACGTGTTGGATGCATGATGTGCATCAATACAAGCAAATCTGAAATTTCTAATGTTCAGTCACGCTGGCCATTCGTAATCGAAAAGATAGAAAAATGGGAGTTTATTGTTAGAAAATGCTCGAAAAGGCAGCTTGCAACCTTCTTTTTCTTTGACTCTAAAGAAGGACGGACCGACATCGAGCATTATCAGGCCAACAATATTCGGCAGGCGGTCGCTTGGTCGCAGACAAGCCGCGGTGGTCAGCAGTTCGACCTCGAACATTTTATGCCCAGATCCGAATGCTCCTCTCAATATGGTCTGTGTGAATAAACGCCGACTGGCAACGATAATTCATATTCCCGAAGGTAATGACCATGGCAAACGAAGTGAAGATGTATCTCGTGCCGGATCAAGCAACGCCCGAGCAGGAACATCGGGCGGAAACAGTCGTAATTGACAGGTATGGGCACCAAATTACGTGGCCCGAGTTCCATGCCTACATGACGGCCATCGCCACCCCCATCCAGCCGTGCGCGGATGTGGAGACAATAACCCATGAAATGAAAACGTGTATTGAAGTCGATGAGATGACCGGAATGTCTTACCCGGTTGACTATCCAATAAATGAATTAGTCCGCCGCACCGACATGGAGGCGCAGGTTGCCCGTGTGGCGGCTGAGAAGGATGCGGAGATTGCGCGGTTGCGAGACGGATTAACGCGGATCATGGCGGTCCCCGACGACGGCGGAATCAGCCCCGAAGACGGGTACGGGATTGGTGCTAAAATGACAGAGATCGCCCGCGCAACTCGCGACGAAGGAGCAGCGGGATGATCACTCTCATGGTCTGTTCTCGTTGTGGGGTTGCATCCACACTCACCAGTCAGTTTGTTTTTCGTGACAACAATCCGGAATGCCTCCCATGCTACCGGCGTCTATCCGGTAGTGGTGCAGGAGGCGCCATATGGAACGGCCCATCGGAAGTGCGGGAATATGCACGCAAGCAGGTAGACGAAGCCTTCCAGCGCGGGCGTGAACAGGAGCGCGCGGAGAGAAAAACGGATGATACCTGCCGGTTGGACTTCATGGAACATACGCAGATCGATGCCATGAAGGTAAATGGGCAATGGGAAATTCTATCTATGAGCGGCGACACGGCGGAAACGATAGGAACTGGCGACACCTTACGTGCCGCCATTGACGCCGCCATGAACGCGGAGAACGGGGATGTTTGACAAAATATTCCTCTATTTGTGGCTTGTTTTAATTTCTGCATGGGTCGGAAGCTTTGATCTGTGTGCAGCCAATAGTATTTTGCTTTCGAGACCTTGGATTGCGATGTATTTCTACGTCAATACCGCAGCATGTTTTGCTGTCGCGCTATTTTCCTCAGAAAACGTCATGAAAATATGGCAGGAACGGAAATGACCAGTCCTCCCTATGTCACCACCATATTTGCTCTGTATTGGGCGTTCGGCATGTATCTGGTTTCAAGAAAGAAATTCCAGATGGGCATGCGTGAGAAAATGAACGAACTGGCCTGCCGGCCGGATTTCATAGGTCGGGAGTATATTGTGCAGGCGGCCGGTTGCCTCTGTATGCTTATCGCATCTCTCACATATCCATGGTTTCTGATCATGAAGTCGAAGCGCGGCTGATCGAATGTCAGCCGACGGGAAACTCTCTTATCGCGGATAGAAGCCCCTATGCGGAGCTTGTCGGCTTATCCAGCACCACGATCCGGGTGCTGATCATCGTGCCCGCCGCCTTGAACATGCCATCGTCTATATCCGCCAGATCGACCATGCGTTCGGCCGTATCGACCGGGGTAGGGTAGAAATCCTCCGACCATGTATCCTTGCGCCCGGCGGTCGGGTCCGCCTTTCGCCTGGCACCTGCGGCATCCGGTCCGGCACCAATCGTCTCACCGTAAAATTCAGCGATAATCCTGTTGGCCTTTTCCACGAGGTCGGGCCGGAGGAAATAGAACTGCGCATTGCCGTTCTTGAAGAACTTCACCCGGAAATAGTCGGTCTCGACAGTGCCAGCACCGGGAGAGAAGGAAGAAGACGTCTGTATAGCTGCTGCCAGCGCGCCACGCAGACCTTCATTATAGCTGGTGGGTGGCTCCCGGCCGTCCAGGACATAGAAAATCCGGTCCAGATCACGAATTGAATCGTCCCGGTAGGAGTTAAGCAACCCGTAGGAGGTCTGGACGCCGGTCATGACGATCCGCTTGGCCAGCCGGAACCCGTTGTTGGACCGGTATTCCCGGCAGAGCCCCCGGAATACCTCAACCAGACCACGCCGGAAAATCATGTCGGACTCTGCAAACAGCCCTTCCATCGTGACCCGCAGGTTGTCGGGACTGGCCTCCGGCGGCACGCCCTCCATGTCTTTTTCGAACTGGGCGCGTGCGGTTGCGTCCATCATGCCCCACAGTGGGGTGCCGATCACGAATGACCGCCACATGGCCCGGTCCACCTCGATGCGGACCTGCTCTGGTAAGCACTTGTTGTCCGACCAGCCTTTCAGGGATCGTTCGATCACCTGGTCGATCTTACTGCCCACGGCATTTGTGCCCACGCAGGCGCCCTGCATGTCCGCACGCGCCTGCCGGATCTGTTCCACGCCAGACAGAAAGCCTTGGATCGCCTTCGCCCGGTTCGCGCACAGCTCATCGACAGAGGCCTTGATGGCAAGTTGTTGGGTCATTTTCTGCCCCTCTTCGATTGTCGGTAATGGGGTGCGGCGATGATTTCCGGAAGAACCGGGGATCAGGGTATTTCCTGTCCGCCGCATACTCATTATATACGTGACGTATATTAAAAAGGCAAGGAAAATAAAACACGTTGCGTTGATTATTATTGGCCCATAGAGTTGAGGAATGGGACGAGCACCGACATCACCGTGGGGACGTCGCGCACGCGACGCAGGCCTTGACCAGAAGACACTCGCGGCACTGACTGGCCTTGCGCCGAACTCGGTGTCGCGCGGGTTGCGCGGGGAGTGGGAGAAAGGTGTTCCGGCCTATCTCCGGGCAATTATAATCGTCTGGGAGATGCTGGATGAAGGGCAACGCGCGGCGCTTCTTGCCCAGGCTGAAAGGACGAAATGATGCCACCGCAGTACAGGGAATGTGATTATTCGATCAGGAAAATAAGACGCAGTTACTGGGAATGGACGGCCTACAACGGGACGGGTGCTGCCGCGAAACCTATTAAAAGCGGAAGCACGACCGAGAGCGAAGCGCATGCACTGGATCTGATACGGAACCACATTGACCGGTATCTCAAGACGAAACAGATAACCCTTTGATAAAAACCGGCGAGAATAACAGTTATCGCCGGTAAACGGCGGATCGTGACGATAGGCTGGGGCATCCCGTTCCCATCATCGTCATGAGGCCGCATCATGCCCGATCTCGTCAAAATCGAAGCCGTGCGCGGCACACGCCGCAATTTTCTCGGCTTCGCGTTCCTGTCCGGCCTGGCCGTCGCCTCCCTTGCGGCGCTGCCCGGGTGCTCGTCCAGTAAGGATGGCAACGTCACCACCATCACCGTCAACGTGTCCGAGATCGATACCGACGGCACGGCCGCATTGAATATCCTCAAAACCGTTCTCGCGTTCACCGGTCTGCCGCTGGCCGTTGCTGATGTCGTGGATGATGCGATCGACGGTGTCGAGGCGGCATTGGCCACCTGGGACAAATATTGCAGCGGCAAGCAGACGGTCGTTTTTGACGCCACCAGCGTCCCGACGGAAGCGTCCAGCGTGATCGCAGCGCTGCAGAATGCCGCCACGACCATCGGAAACGTCGCGACGTCGGAGGCGGCCACCCTCGGCACCACCCTGACGTCCAAAATCACCTCCGTATCGTCGGACATCGCGTCGCTTGCGGCGATCGTCTCCAGCATCGTCCGGACAACGGCGGGACTGTCGCTGGGCGCGCAGGCGAGCACGCTGACCCCGACGCAGGCCCGCATGCTGCAGGTCAACGGCATCCTTGCGCGGCATGGCCTGCCGCCGGTCGCCGTCAAGGGCTGACGTTGCTGATCGCCTGCGTCGCGCTGGCGGCGTTCGTCGGGGGTGCCGTATTCGGTGCCGCCGCTTTCATGGTCCTCTCTTCCTGGTATCTCTGACATGCTCAAGCCTTCCGACCTGCACGTTGTCTCCGTTTTCTCCAACAACCGGCGCTGGCGCTCGCGTGAGCGTCTGCTGCGCAGGTTCATTCCCCATATGCAGGCGTCGGGCGTGACCCTGACGATGGTCGAGCATGTGATGGGCGAGCGCGATTTCGTGCTGGATCCTGATGACCCGGACTTGGCCGGGGTGCGCCTGTTCCAGGTCCGCGGCGACAGTCGGCAGGAGAACTGGCTGAAGGAAGGGCTGATCCGCTATGGCGTCAGCCGCCTGCCGGCCGACGCGAAGTATCTGGCCGTGATCGACGCCGACGTGTTTTTCCAGCGACAGGACTGGGCACTGGCCACGCTCGACATGCTTCAGGTGCATCGCGTGGG
>NZ_BANE01000097.1 GCF_000964405.1 Novacetimonas hansenii JCM 7643 | reverse complement strand
ACTTTTCCTGTTTTTTATCAATGGTTTGTTTTCAAACAATCTCTGACTTAAACCATTGATAAATAATGGGTTTTATCTGCTATCTTTTGCCAGAATATGCTTGTTCAAAAGGCTTCCCGGAAATCCAGCGTGGATTTTATTATTACATACGAAGTAAAAACCGTGGGATATGAAAATATCTACCAACTTCACAATCAGTTTTTAAAATTCAGGATATCTGTTACGGCCCTTGTATAATCATCTGCTCGGTTCTCGAGGAATATGCGATGTAACGCATTACGCCGAAGCTGATTCCACAGCGTTTCATCCGTATAGACCTGCTGCATACTCCCTGCGAATGCCATCGGCTGCGTCTCCGATGCGCCTGCGATATCGCCCCCCGGTTCCCAGCCCACCTGCTGGATCAAAAGATCGGTCGCCACAATGGGCAGACCATGCGCCGCGGCTTCATGGATCTTGTACGGTATGCCTGCCGCAAAACGTGTCGGGGCAATAAAAACACGATGTGTATCATACAGAGGCACCAGATCTTCGACAGCCCCCAGCAATTCAAAACGTGGATGTGTCAATATGCTGGACAGGTCGATGCCATTGCCAACATACCCGGCCACCCTGATACGGATGTCTTCGGGCAGGAAATTATCCAGCAAGGGCACGACATGGTCATTCAGCCACGCCAACCCATCCCAATTGGGGGATTCCAAGTTCTGGATGGCCCCTACAAAAAGGAAATGCCTGCGTTCGCTAAAGGGGCGCGAACGGGGAACCGGCGTCTGCATATGGCCCAGAACGGACACATCCTGATCCACAATCCCCCTGATTAAGGTCGCTTCCCCTTTACTGACCGTTACAAAGCGGTCGATGAAATCCGTGTTCCGCAATTCGTAACGCAGCATGCCCTCCAGCTCTGGCAAGTCCGTTTGCCCCATGATCTGCATCCTGCCCTGCAGGCGTAACGCCGTGAGGGCTTCAGTATCCAGAACCACCCGACACCCTGCCAGAGCCGTCTCACTTGCCGTAAAAATGGGCTTCAGACGATCCGCATTATGGGTCCGCCCGATCCATATGATGTCATAATAACCCGCACGGGTGCGCAGAAACGCCGCAAGATCCCCCAGCCCCCGATCCCATATGATCTCTGCCCTGTCGGGAAAATCCTGATATCGCGTCATGGGCTGCGACCGTGGCGGGAAAATGGGATAGACCGTGACATGTGCGCCCAGCATGTCCACCATGGTGCGTACGATATCGTTGGAACGGGGGAAACCTGCCCCGATCGCACGCTGCGGCAGGTAATCTTCGATAAACAGAACACGCCTGTTCCCAGATTCGGCAAAGCGTGCCTTCAGCAGGTTGGATTCGTCACGTCGGTATTTTCCCTCTACATAATCACGGTTCTTATGGAAGAATTTTCCTATGTTCCGCCCAAGGCAGGCATCAATGTCATCCTGCCTGCCACTGCCGAATTCATAATGAAGGACAACGACATCAGGGTCATAGACAATCTCAAAACCACGCTGCCTGATCTGGACGCACAGGTCGGTTTCTTCATAGTACGCTGGGGCGAACAATGGATCGAATCCATTGAGTTCCTTGACGAGTTCGGTCCGTGCCAGAAGAAATGCACCAGAGCAGAAATCAACGGAACGCACGAAATTCGCCTCTGGCAACATGGGGGAGGCCCCCCGCAGATAGCCCGAGGTCGTGCCGTCATTCCAGACGATACAGCCTGCCTCCTGAAGCTCGCCGGTCGTACGGACCAGCTTCGCGCCAACCGCGCCCGCTCTTTCGTCCCGACGCAGGCGCGCACAGGCGGCATTCACCGCACCGGGCAACAGTTCCACGTCATTATTCAGGAACAGCACATAGGGCGCAGCCACCCGGGCCAGACCCAAATTGGCCCCGGCAAGGAACCCGACATTTTCAGACAGCCGGACAACCTCGATCCCACGGACATGACGTTCGATCAGGATCGTTTCATCTGTCGAGGCCCCATCGACAAGGATAAGCTGGATCGCCGCGTCGCAGGTCGCACGCAACGATGCAAGCGCCGTCATGGTAAACGCAAACTGGTCATGAACCACCATCACGACGCTCAGTTCAGGCAGGTCGCATGAAAAATCCATACACTGCTTCAGCAAAAGCGCCGTCCGAACCTCTGACATGCGGCGATAGGCGCGCTTGCAGACCATTTCGGGTCCGTGAGATTCATCGCCTGAATCAGGGAATTTTCCATAAAGCATGGCATAGGCGGCAAACGGGGTAGGATATTTCCCCTGTCCCACAACATCCGAAATGGCCGGGTCCTGCGCATACGACGTCAGGTTTACCCTTGCATGTGGACGACGGTCTTCATATTGCCCATAACGTATGAAATGTTCATACGCATTCCTGAAACATCCATCCGCGATAACCGCCGTCACGTCCGGGTTGCCCTGCGTATAGAATCGTTCGCTAAAAAACGGGTTGGGATCAAACGCTTCTGGTGACGGATTTCCCAGATAATGTCGCAGCGGATGCTGCCATTCATCTATATGCCTGGACATATCGGGATAGGCGCGCATGTACCATTCCGGGTCGAAATACGCAGATGTGCGACGCTCGACCACGGTATGATCCGTAGCGTTTTCAAGGAATGCCGCAAATATGCCGTTACGTTCATCATAAAGAAAATCAGGGTTTTCCCTGATAAACAGCGTCGTTGAAAAGAACAGGGATGCATCGCGTTTTTCGTGAGCGCCATATCTCAGGAAATGGTCATAACCATTACGCAGCCCATGTGCCTCAAGCTGTTCAGGGGACATGCAGACCTGTGTCCGGCAATAGAACTCTTCATCAAAAAAGCAGTTGGGATTACGGTCTTTGCACCCATATTGATGATAATGTTCAAATCCTGATGAAACCTTCCCGGATTCAATAAGGGAAAGGACATCGGGATAGACCATCCTGTACCATTCCTCGTCAAAAAACATGTTGGGTGAATGGCCCAGATTTTCTCCAAAATCCTTATAAAACCGAAATATACTGCCATCATCATGCAGGTCGAATGCGCTGATGACGGCGTGATAATGCTGTTTGTACCATGACGCGTTGAAACATGCCCAGTCATGTTTTATGGCCAGATCCTCAATCGACATCACAATACTCTCTGTCCCTGTGAAAACCTGTTCTGTACTAATGGAGATAGGGAAATTCCCGCATGAATCATGATTGTATGAAATGCGCTGGATTCAACAAGATGTTGGCCAACGACGCGACAGGCAGATGAAGCGGGATAACAAGCCCCCCGCCTGCCATCCTGATACGTTCCGCCGGGGCACCGATATCGAATGTCACCACGGGGAATTTGTGACGCCAGAACTCCGTCAGTACATAGGACCAGGTTTCAGGCCACACGGCAGGCAGAAAGCCCCAGTCACAATGCTGCATCTGTATCAGTGAGGTCAGTTCGTTTTCGGCATAACGCCCGGTAATATCCACAACCCCGGTTTCCAGCAGCCGTGAATCGTCACATGTAAACCCCACGATTGAAAACCGCAGCGGCAGCCCCGTGGATGCAACATACCGCGCGAGCCTGAGCAGGATATCATATCCTTTTTCAATGCCGATTGCCCCGATCAGCAGAATACGCCTGATATCCGTGGGGTGCCGGGGCCTGAAAATGATATCCTGCGTTGTCACTGGTGCCTCCCACTGTTCCAGGACAATCGCGACATCGATATGCCGGCGATAACGTGTGGCCACATCCTCACATGATGCAATCACTGCCCGTGCCCGCCGAAGGATATCCGTGCTGAGTTCCCGCAATAACGACAATGCCGTATCATCAGACGTCGCCCGGCCACGGTCCATGACGCAGGTCTCGCAAGCGGAAGCCTCGGGCTCACCGCAATAAAGATTGTTGTGCGATACAAGCGTAATCTGTGGGCAAAACCAGGAATAGTCATGAAGATAAACATCATAGGCGAGTCCAAAGAGGGAAACCCAATGAATGTCCTTTATTCCTGCGCCAATATAACTGTGGATTTCCATTTTTTCACAGTTGAGCGACAGCAGAAGTTCACGAAGGTCCGGCCCACGTCGCGATAGAATGATATTGGGATAATCATCGGCGAGATAAGGCACAACCTCCCAGCGGGGATAGCCATCTGGCGCATCGGCCGGGCAGGGGGAGATGATGAGCGGGATGCGCCCATCTTCGACAATGGCCAGCGCGCGTTCCTGTACGAAACGATGCACCCCCCCTTCGCGGTCATGCGTCATCAATGCAACGGTATGACGCCCTGCAACGGCCTGCGACAGGCGGCGGACATCAAGTTCACGCCGGAACCGATGCAGGGGGTCGCGTTTCTGCCATTCATTGACAAGGCGGTCGTAACCGGGATGCAATCCATTGAGCAGCCCGAGGTTACGCCGGATAAGATCGCCCTTGAACGCACTGAAGGACTGTCCTTCGGCATGTCCGACATAAGTGCCCAGACATACCACGTGCCGCCATCCCAGTGACGCAGCACGACGGCTGAAATCATTTTCTTCGCCATAGCCCTGGGCAAAAACGTCCTCGCGCAGGACACCTGTCTGGTGCAGGCATTCCGCGCGGATATACATGCAAAACCCATGACCTGTCGGAACCTCCACAATCTCCGCGTTGCCGATTTCCTCCAGCATGGATGAAAGCTCGACCACCTCGTCATATGACGGGATCGGGTTGTTGCCATCATTGCGTGGATAACTGAAGATGGTCGCGGCATTGGACAGTGGCGTTGCCGTTCCGATGTCCGGCGCGCGATAGATGGCATCACGCAGTTTCCCAATCCAGCCCGGGGGCGGGATGGTATCGCTGTTCAACAGAATCGCATCCTCATCCCCGCCGACTTCGCGCAGACCACGATTGGCGGAATAAGTAAATCCACGGTTACGCGCATTGCAAAGAACCGTAATACCCTCCTGCCCCGCGACGGTTTCAAGGAAATCGACGATACGGGGGTCGGGTGAGAAATCGTTAATCACGACCAGCCGCTCGTCCGGGCCCCGCCATTTCAGGGCCAGTTCGATACATTCTTTTGTAACTTCATACCCTTTGTAAACCGGAATGATGACGGCAACCCGGTTTCTACGTGCTTCACGGCATGCGGCAGGAAGACCCTGCTGTGCGAATTGCGGCGTATACAGCGCGGGAAAGGGCTGGTTGAATTCAGGTGACGTGACCTTGGAATATGCAGTGGGGAATGTTCGCGCCACCCATTGCGCCTGCGCACGCGCATACCGCGCACCGGCAAGGGGATCGAGCGGACTGCCGTAAAATTCCTGCTGGAAACGATCCATGACCCGGACACATGGTGTTTCCACCCCGACCAGGTCGCCCCACGGAATCAGGAATGCCGTGCGCTCCTTTTCTGCGACAAGGAAGTCGGTCGCGACATCGCCAAGAACACCGTCAAAGAGCAGGGTATCACCATCAGCAGCCCGGACCCACACATGATCGACCGATGCAAGGTTATTGGGGTGGCGGAACCATCCCGTCAGGCCTTCGGAACTGCCTTCCACAAACCCTTCACATCGCCAGATTGTCCGGGATTCAAGAGCGCTGCCCAACATATCCCGGCCATTATGCAGGACATGGATGGCGGGAAGGTGGGAGGGAAGTTCGAAATTTGTAATCTCATAGACCGAAAATCCGCCAAAGCCCCCAACCAAGCGCAGCTCCGCCTGATATTCGGTATCGTCATGGCGCCACCTGATGTCATCATTGTCAGTACCATCCTCCAACCCGATGACAATACGGCCATCGGGTTGCATGGCGCACCACCCGCCACAACGGTGCGCACCCGACAGGATGCTGAAAACCACAAAGGCAACATGTTCATAAACAACGGCCACTTCACGAAGGAATGCGCGCAGTTCACCAAAAGTACGATCATGCGCCCCAAACCGCAGGCGTGTCAGCAACAGGAAAAAACGTGCAATGGGGGAAGTGGCATGCAGGGACAGATATTCAAGTGGTTCCGATGCACGCGGTTCACCAATCGCCAGACGGCACAGGCCAATTCCCAACATGATGTCACGCGCGCTGGGATGCGCACGCTGGAGATATTCCAGACGACCAAGCACAAGCGCCAGATCTTGTGACGGTGGCAGAAGTTCATCATACCGCGAAGACAGGGACAGGATATAGCGACGGGCAGACCCTTCTATGAAATCATCCATATCACCATTCATGGTATCGAATCCCCTGCAACAGGCCCGGCAATGAATATCTCCTGCTTTTATTTATACTTGTTGTTCAACAGGAACTGACGCCACGTATCATACAGCGGCACCAGCGCGCGGCTTGGCGCCCGCAATTCAGCGCGACCGACGGCCTGCCAATGTTCCTTGCCTGTTGTCCAGTCGCCACGACGGACAGATGCCACGACATCGGGATTGTTTTTCAGATACCATTTTTCATCAAACTCATTCCCGCCGGTATCACGACCTTCAAAAAAACCGGTATAAAGGAAATGTTCGTGACCACTTTTTATCTCCCCCCGATGAACTGCCGCATCGACATCAGGGTTTGTCTGAAGATAGGCCTGCTCGTCAAAAGGAAGGGATTTCAGATATTCTGAAAGCAGAAAGCGGAATAGTGTCTTGGAGATGATTACATTGGCTCCGCTTTCTTCAGCCAGCGGAGAAAGAACAGAATATGGAATCATGGCGCGATCACCCCTTGCAACAATAATCTTATAAAAATATCATAAAATACATGTAAAATATGGTCAACTATTAACAAGTAATTAACAAATACACTTCATATTAACATATTATTAATATTGTGTATATCAATGTTATTTTTATTTTGTTAATTGTTCATTAAAGAGGTCATGCACAACATGGCATCATAAGATCACTAAAAATTTGGTGAATATGTGAATGAAAATCCATATGCAATGAAAATTGCAGCAAATTTTCTCAGAAACTCTCCAATATATTTGATATGCTTTACTTAAAGCATGAAAGCCCGATAGCCATGCCCCTGAAACGCACCGTGGCCGCTTTCCTGTTCCTCAGTATCGGGCACGCCATCGCACAGGAAAGCATCCCCAACCACCTGCGCCATCCAGCAGCCCCATGCACGGATAATACGACCGCCCTTTCGCCGGGTTGCACATCCTCGACCCCGCCGGAAAAACTCGACCTGCGGGATACCGTTACCGGCCTGTCCTGGCCCATGACCCTTGGTGAAATCGCAACATATGCGGATCACGCCGTACAACAGACAGACATAGGATCACCCGGTGGCGTCGCCAGACTGGATACGACCGGTGCCTTTGACGGGGATGCCAGCCCGGCACGGGTACGGACGGCAGGCGGCATGACATCCCGTACCATGGCACGACATTTCAATGATATCCTGTCGCCACTGGATTTTGGGGGCAGGTTCGATGGAGGTGATGAAAGCCTTTCCCTCGACGCCTATCGGGGCAGTTTTACGTCTTCGGCCCTGCTACGGATACCAAAAGGATCATTTACAGATCACACGCCACCCGTTTCGGGGTATCCGGGCACACAGATCTGGATATCCGATGGCGCAAGCGATGCCGCATCGGGGAACAGTTTTCGCATTTTTCCCGCACCGACCGGTGATACGGTCATCTCCAACTATGCCGGCACCCTCAACATCGCCAAAAACGGCAATCATGCTGGCGACGGCGCAGTGGTCAGTGTGGATTACACGATCAACACACCTGCCAAAAACTGGAATACCACGAAAAACCCTGTTTACAACGCCCATTTTGGGATTACTGAAAACTGTGACGAAGCCAGCATCGCAAATCGGGGACAGGTCTATTGCCTCAGCAGCCAGTTGACCGCCGCCTCTTATAACGGGGCCATAAAAACAGATGCGAACCTTTTTGCGATCCGCCCCGCCATTACCGACAGCCATGGCCCACGAAGCCAGATTTCAGGCATAAATACAGGCGTGATCGACAAGACCGGATTACCGTCATCAAAGGCCGGGGGAATAGAATCCGCTGAAATAGACCTGTATGCCAGCGGTGCGGACGACGGGCATGACAGGGTTGCCCTCCTCGTTGGATCACAACAGCAAAAAGACGACAGCCACAACACTCTTGAGGTAGGAAATGGCATCCTGCTCCGCGCTGGGGCCTATACGTTTTATGACAGTGCGTTCCAGATCATGGGGGCCTATAAAAATGCTGCCATAGACCTGCGTTATGCCAATACCGGATGCCCTGGAAATATCTGTGCGCCCGCACTCTGGCTGGGGGAACTGGGGCCAGTTTCTTTTGGCCGCAGCGATCCGAACAGAATCAAGATGTTTGGTGATTATGATGGAAATATGCATCTGGTGACACATTATGAAGATGCACTTGAACTGACAGGATCGGGGGATACCATTATTTTTGGCAGACTGAACGCAAAACAGGGCGTCATCCTGCCCACTATGACCGAACATCAGATCAGGAACATCCCAACCCCGGTCGAAGGGCAGATCGTAAACGATCAGGACGCCCATAGCCCGGCAATTTTTGAAAACGGTCATTGGTACCATCTTCCTCTTGGGAAGGAAATTTAAAAACCCGTTTGAAAACAAATTTTTGATAAACAATAGGGAAATATTTTTATGTTGCCTCCTGATCGGAAAAGGCAACATCTTTCGAAGCTTTTTGAAAAAAAGCTTCACCAAAAACTTTTACTATTTCCAATATTTTATCGGAATTATCTTTTCAAACAGGTTCTTAATGGAAATTTTAGGACTGTATTTTTTGTAATACATTCTGCAAAAATTATTCAAATACTCTTAAAAGCCAGATTTTATCATAGATTAATGTTTATATATTACTTTAAAAGTTCATAAAAATATTGAAATTCATATATTATTAAAATATTGACGAATAATTTACAATATTTTGTCTCCAATACGCCAAAGCGTCATCCGCCTGATGGAGAAATTTTATGTCTGAAGAAATTCGTCTTGTTATATGGGATCTTGATGAAACATTTTGGCATGGCACCCTGACCGAAGGGGGCATTTCCTATTCGGATGAGCATCATAATATCGTCGTGGAACTTGCCAAGAGAGGCATCATGAGTTCCATTTGTTCAAAAAATGACCCAGATTCCGTTCAACGCATCCTGCAGGAAAAAGGGATCTGGGATTATTTCGTATTCCCCAGCATCGACTGGTCCCCAAAAGGGGGGAGGGTTTCTGAAATCATCAGGCGTATACAGCTTCGTCCTGAAACAGTCCTGTTCATTGATGACAATCCCCATAACCTTCAGGAAGTGCTGTCGGTCAACCCGGCAATCCAGGTTGCGGATGAACATGTCATTCCCCACCTTCTGGTCGATGCACGTATGATGGGCAAGGATGATACGGTCCTGTCACGACTGAAACATTACAAAATTCTTGAAAGCCGGGATGAAGAGAAAGAAACCTTCTCCACCATCGAAGGCTTCCTGAAAGAAAGTAACATCAAGGTGGAAATCATCTATGATGTCGAAAACCACCTTGATCGTGCCATTGAACTGATCAACCGTACAAACCAACTGAACTTTACAAAGCAGCGCCTGCCCGAAAACCAGCAGGAAGCCAGGGATATCCTGCTTTCACAGATCAAGCAGGCATTCAGATATTCGGGGCTCGTCCGCGTAAGCGATAAATTTGGTGATTACGGTATCGTGGGGTTCTATTCCCTCGTCTCAGTCAACAGGATCAGCTATTTTGAGCATTTCTGTTTTTCATGCCGCATCCTGGGGATGGGGATTGAACAATGGGTTTACCAGTCGCTGGACAGACCCGACCTGCATGTACAGGGTAAGGTCATATCGGATGTGAATTCCCCGGCCCACATTGACTGGATCAATCAGGAAGGACGTGACGCCGCCACCGAAACCACAACACATAAAAAGAGCATATATATTCGCGGGGGCTGCCACGCTGCCGGACTGGCCCATTACCTGAAACAGGGCCGGAACCATGTGGTTGAAGAACAGAATTTCTGTCGCGATGGTGTCGGCATCCGCATTGACCATTCACAACTTTTCCGTGACGCGATCTATGGACTGACGGATGAGCGGCTGGAATGGATATCGCAGCTTGGTTATCGGCGTGAAGATTTTAAAACGCAGTTCAATGATATGACCTTTGATGTGTACGTGCTGAATTTTTCCGTTGATGCATTGTACGCAACATATTCATACCAGGATAACGTCATCAGGTATCCATTCCCTGAATGCCGTTCCATCATGACGGAGAATTTTTCACGCGAAGAATACCATGACCAGAATAAATTCCTTGATGATATTTTCCGCAATGCCGCATCAGGAGATTTTCATTATCACAGCCCTGACCCATCATATTTCGAAAACTGCCTGAAGGATATCCTATCCCGCATTCCCGAAGGGGCTTTCTTATTTATCCTGCTGGGTGGGGAAAAATTCCTCAATCGGGAAAATGAACTTGAAACAGTTCTGACCCATATCCCGTTCAACCAGAAAATCATTGAGCTGATAACGCAAAGAAAAAATTCTTTCCCCCTGCAACTTGATGATTATGTCAGGGACAAAAGTGACCAGACCGACCGGGAGCACTTCGGACGCATGGTGTATTACAGGATTTACAAAGCCATTACCGACATCGTGTCATCAGGCACCACACCCACACCAAAATCCACACACGATGCACAACCCGCCACCGTCATGTTACACGAGGCATAATGCCATTCGTGATCCTATGGTGAAAAACATTCCCGGACGCCATGTTTTTTAAATATGGCGTCTCTTCCTGAACCCAAAGCACGAGGTCCGTGACAATTCCCGAAAAAAGGAAACATCCAGAATCACAAGGTCCATATCATTAAATATACCATTTTATAATCAATGGGTTTTGCGAAACCATGCCTTGGACTGCACATTCATATCGCATCTAACCTACTCTTGGCAGGCAGATGACAAATCTTGCGCCGGTAACTTTCCCATCGGCATCAATCCTGTTTTCCGCGCTGATTGTCCCGCGCAGGGCCTCGACGATCTGGCGGCTGATGGACAGGCCCAATCCCGAATGCTGTCCGAAATTCTCGCTTGTCGGGCGCTCGGAATAGAAACGGTCAAAAATATTATCCAGCTTCGCCTGCGGAATGCCTGGCCCTTCATCGGCAACGGCTATTTCCACCATATTGCCCGCCGGAACCGCGCTCAGCAGGATCTGCCCGTCGGGGGGCGAAAACGAAATCGCGTTGCCGATCAGGTTACGCAACACCTGCACCAACCTGTCCTCCACCGCCATGACGGTCAACGGACGCTCGGCACTGTTGCCGCTGCTTGCGACCCCCATGACCGGCTGTCCGGGCTGGCGCGTGGTCTGGTGGATTTCCGCCAGAACCGACAACAGCGGCACCACCGCCAGTGGTTCGGCGCGCGCACGCGACAGTTCGGCATCAACGCGGCTGGCATCGGAAATATCGGTAATCAGCCGGTCCAGCCTGCGCACATCGTCATGGATGATCATCATCAGCCGCCGCTGGCGTTCGGGGTCCTCGATACGCAGCAACGTTTCAATGGCGGACCGGATGGATGACAGAGGGTTCTTGATTTCATGGCTGACATCGGCAGCAAAGCGTTCGATGGCGTCCATGCGCGCCCACAGCGCGCTCGCGCTGTCCTGAAGCGCACGCGCCACCTCCCCGATCTCGTCACGGCGCAACAGCAGGCGTTCGGGCACGGTATCGGTCCGGCCGGAAGATTCACGCATCACATGCGCCGATGCCGCCAAGCGCAGCAATGGCCGCGCGATTGTCAGCGACAGATACCATGACAGCAGGATCGTCAGCGCCAGCGCCATCAGGAACAGCGACAGGATGGACGACCGCACGGCGAACAGGGAACGGTCCACGTCGCGCGCCTCACGCGTCAACTGGATGATCCCCACCGTGGTCTGCCCCTCATGCATCACGGGTTCAGCCACCGTCACCATCAGGCGCTGGTGCGCGGTGCGGCGGATATAGGGGGGCATTTCCATGATGCGCATGCCGTTCGGCCCGGCCACCGGCTGCACCGATGGGTCGGTGTCGGGGGTGTCAAGCGTCATGATCCGCTCCCCCGACAGGGTCGGCAGTTGCGACAGCAGCCAGTTATACAGCCGTTCGCCAATATTCCGGGACTCGGGATACAGGGGGGAATGGTCGTCTTCCTCCCCCATCCCGTCATGCGCCGTACCACCGGGCGGTGTGGTGGCGCGCCCAACCCGTTCGACACGACTATCGGCAACCGGCTGGCCATCGGGGGCGAACAGGCGGGCACGCGCGCTTGGGCTTGGCTCCGTCAGGCGCAGCAGCAAAGGACGCGCCAGCGCAGGGTCCAGCAGGACCCCATGGCGCGTGGATGTCACCGCACTCTGCCCCAGCGCACCGGCATAGATGCGCGCCTGCTCTCGCAGGGCCGACACCTCGGCCTCCAGCAGGCTGTTCTGGAACTGTGTCAGATACAGCAATGTCAGCGCCAGCAGCCCCAGCGGCAACATATTGACCAGCAAGATACGCCGCATGAGCGGAGAGACCAGCCGCGTGCGGTACTCCATATACGCCACGGCAGCGGCCGTGTTCCCCGACAGGCGGCCGCCCGTGCCCCTGGGGCGCAGGCGCGCGCGCAACGCGGACAGGCGCACGGCGATATCAGGCATGGTGATCGGGCGCTTCAGGGGAAAATCCTACTCTTCCTTATAGCGATAGCCTATGCCGTACAGCGTCTCGATCTGGTTGAAATCTTCATCCACCTGCCGGAACTTCTTGCGCACACGCTTGATATGGCTGTCGATGGTCCGGTCATCGACATAGATGTTCTCGCCATATGCGGCATCAATCAACTGATCGCGCGACTTTACCAGGCCAGGACGCGTGGCCAGCGCCTTGACCAGCAGGAATTCCGTTACCGTCAACTGGATATCACGCCCATGCCACAGGCACTGGTGGCGCGTCTCGTCAAGCGAGAGGTTGCCGCGCACCATATTGCCCGCCGGGTTCGCGCCCACGGCCTCGTTACGGGTCAGCTCGTTACGGCGCAGCAGCGCACGGATACGCTCCAGCAGGAGGCGCTGCGAAAAGGGCTTGGTGATATAGTCGTCCGCCCCCAGCCGCAGGCCCATCAACTGGTCCACCTCCTTGGACGACAGGAAGATAACCGGAAGCTGCGACCGCGCACGCAGCCGCTGCAACAGCTCCATCCCGTCCATGCGCGGCATCTTGATATCGAGCACCGCCAGATCGGCCGCACGGCTCATCAGGCCATGCAGGGCGCTTTCACCATCGGTATAGGTATGGACGGTGAACCCTTCCGCTTCCAGCGTCATCTGCACGGACGTCAGGATGTTGCGATCGTCATCAACCAGCACGATCGTCTGTTTCGTCGGCTCCATCAGGATCTCTTCTGCTTCATCTGCGGATTGCGGCCACCGGGCGCGCGCGTCGGGGACTTGCCTTGTGGGGCGGTTGAAGCATAGCGTCATATCGACCCGCATGTCATGAGGGCATGCGCCATATTGATGAACATGAGGAAGGGACGGGACGGCCGCCCGGCACCTGACGGGGCAGAAAGCGAAGACGGCACGGCACGCAAATTCGGCATGCCTGTGCAGAGCGTCATGCCTTGTCCATCTGGCGACCGTTACCTACTTGATAGGTCATGACCCACGATACAGACCCCACCCCCAACGCTGACGCCCCATACGGCGCCAGCGCACACCAGCCCCACACAGAGGGCACGCAGTCACCACACGACGCCGCGGCAACCGAGGCCGAAGCCACGGCGCAAGGCGCGACGGAAACCGGTGCCGAAACCCCGGACCGCATTGCGGAGCTGGAGGCCGAAGTCGCTGCCATGCGTGAAAAATGGGTACGCGCAGAGGCGGAAATGCAGAACCTGCGCACCCGCACCAAGCGCGAAATCGAGGATGCGCGGCAGTACGCCACGCAGAAATTCGCCCGCGACGTGGTGGAAGCCGCAGAAAACCTCAAGCGCGCGCTTGCAAGCCTGCCCGCCCCCACAGAGGACGAAGACGGCATCATCAAAAGCATGCGCGAGGGAATCGAAAGCACCGAACGCTCGTTCATCGGCATCCTTGAACGCAACGGCATCGTCGCCGTGGATGCACAGGGCAAGCCGTTCGACGCCAACCAGCACCAGGCGATGGCCGAACAGCACAGCGACGAACACCCCGCCGGCACCGTCATGCAGGCATGGACGCCCGCATGGACACTGCATGGTCGCCTGCTGAAGCCTGCAATGGTCGTCGTGTCCAAGGGACAGGCCTGATATCACGGGCTGAAAATGCCGATTGATCGGCGCCCACCCCCTTGAAAGGGCGCAGGGGGCTGCTTAAATCGGAAAGTAACGCTGACGGGTGCGCCGGGTGGATGTGAAGATGACAGTCCCCTGTCCCCGTTGGCAAATGAATGAACGATCAAAGGGTTTGCGCGGATGCTTCGGGTCCACGCAGGCCGCTATCAAGGAGAGTATTCATGGGTAAGGTTATCGGTATCGACCTTGGCACGACCAATTCGTGCGTTGCGGTTCGCGAAGGCGACGAAACCCGCGTTATTGAAAACAGCGAAGGCGCACGCACCACCCCGTCCATGGTGGCGTTCACCGACAATGGTGAAATGCTGGTGGGTCAGGCGGCAAAGCGTCAGGCCGTCACAAACCCGTCCAACACGCTGTATGCGGTCAAGCGCCTGATCGGCCGTCGCTTTGACGACCCGACCGTCGCAAAGGACAAGGACCTTGTCCCCTATGCCATCGTCAAGGGCGACAATGGCGATGCGTGGGTCGAGGCACAGGGCAAGAAATATGCCCCGGCACAGATTTCCGCCTTCATCCTGGGCAAGATGAAGGAAACGGCTGAATCCTATCTCGGTGAAACGGTGACGCAGGCCGTTATCACGGTCCCGGCCTACTTCAACGACGCGCAGCGTCAGGCGACAAAGGACGCGGGCCGTATCGCGGGCCTCGAAGTCCTGCGCATCATCAACGAGCCGACGGCAGCAGCCCTTGCCTATGGCCTGCAGAAGAAGAACGGCGGCACGATCGCGGTCTATGACCTTGGTGGTGGCACGTTCGACGTCTCGATCCTCGAAATCTCCGATGGCGTGATCGAGGTGAAGTCCACCAATGGCGACACGTTCCTCGGCGGTGAAGACTTTGACGCGCGGATCATTTCCTACCTCGCGGATGAGTTCAAGCGCGAGCAGGGCATCGACCTGCGTCAGGACAAGCTGGCCCTGCAGCGCCTGAAAGAAGCCGCGGAAAAGGCGAAGATCGAGCTGTCCTCCGCCAAGGAAACGGAAATCAACCTGCCGTTCATCACGGCCGATGCGTCCGGTCCGAAGCACCTTGTGCTGAAGCTGACCCGCGCGAAGCTGGAAAGCCTGGTTGACGACCTGATCCAGCGCACGCTGGAACCCTGCCGCGCCGCGCTGAAGGATGCGTCGGTCAACGCTGGTGAAATCGACGAAGTGATCCTGGTCGGCGGCATGACCCGCATGCCCAAGGTCATCGAGGCGGTGAAGCAGTTCTTCGGAAAGGAACCCGCCCGCAACGTGAACCCTGACGAAGTCGTGGCCATCGGCGCCGCGGTACAGGGCGCCGTGCTGCAGGGTGACGTGAAGGACGTCCTGCTCCTCGACGTGACGCCGCTGTCGCTGGGGATCGAGACGCTTGGCGGTGTGTTCACCCGCCTGATCGATCGCAACACGACGATCCCGACGAAGAAGAGCCAGACCTTCTCCACGGCCGAGGACAACCAGAACGCCGTGACCATCAAGGTCTATCAGGGCGAACGTGAAATGGCTGCCGACAACAAGATGCTCGGCACGTTCGACCTGACCGGGATCGCGCCCGCCCCGCGTGGTGTGCCGCAGATCGAGGTGACGTTCGACATCGACGCCAACGGCATCGTGTCCGTGTCCGCCAAGGACAAGGCGACCGGCAAAGAACAGCAGATCAAGATCCAGGCGTCCGGCGGGCTGTCTGAATCCGACATCGAAAACATGGTCAAGGACGCGGAAGCGAATGCCGCCGCCGACAAGATCAAGAAGGAACAGGTCGAGGCCCGCAACCAGGCCGAAGGTCTGACCCATCAGGTCGAAAAGTCCCTGTCCGAAGCTGGCGACAAGGTTCCGGCAGCCGACAAGGCCGAAGCTGAAACCGCAATTGCCGAGGTCCGCAAGGCCCTTGAAGGCAGCGATGCCGAAGCCCTGAAGACGGCGACCGATCGCCTGACACAGGCTGCGATGAAGGTGGGTGAAGCCGTCTATAAGGCCGGTCAGGCAGAAGGCGCGCCGGGTGCCGCAGGTGCCGCGCCGGGTGCGGGTGCCGCCCCGAACGGCGAAAAGGTCATGGATGCCGACTTCGAGGATGTGGACGACAGCAAGAAATCGTCCTGATCGTCGCAAGGCGTCATACATACTCCGGTAACGGGGGCGCGGAAGCCATGTGCATTCCGCCCCTGGTCCCAGGTGGCGCCCGTGCTTCGTGGAAGACGGGCGCCTTTCCTGTTTTTAAAGCCCCGACAGGAATCCGATACGGATTCCCCACCCCAATCGACAACGGTTCCGCCGTGCCCATAACAGGGACACCCATCCCCCGTCCCGGGGCGGCCCCGTTTCCACCGAGGACCCATTATGGCCACCAATCTTGATTACTACGCGGTTCTGGAAGTTGCCCGTGATGCCGATGGCACCGAAATCAAGAGGGCGTATCGCCGGCTGGCCATGAAATACCACCCGGACCGTAATCCCGGCGATACCGAGTCCGAAAACCGGTTCAAGGAAATCAACGAAGCCTATGACGTCCTGAAGGACGATCAGAAACGCGCGGCCTACGACCGCTTTGGCCATGCGGCGTTCGAGGGTGGCGGCCCTGGTGCCGGTGGCTTTGATTTCGGCGGTGGCGGGCTTGGCGATATCTTTGAACAGATGTTCGGCGACATGATGGGGGGACGTCGCGGCGGCCGTCGCGCGGGGGCTGACCTGCAGGTGCAGGTCAGCATCACGTTCGCAGAGGCATTCTCCGGCGTTAAAAAACAGATCAGCGTCCCCACGCGCGTGACCTGCGAAAGCTGTGACGGCACCGGGTCCGCAGACAAGGACCAGCCGGCAGAAACCTGCCCCTCCTGCCATGGTGCGGGCAAGGTCCGCGCACAACAGGGCTTCTTCTTTGTGGAACGTCCCTGCCCGACCTGTCATGGCAGCGGTCGCCTGATCCGCAATCCCTGCAAGGCATGTCATGGCACCGGCACGGTGGAAAAGAACCGCACGCTGGAGGTCGCGATTCCGGCAGGGGTCGAGGATGGCACACGCATCCGCCTGTCGGGCGAGGGCGAGGCCGGTGGCGCAGGCGTCACGCCGGGCGACCTGTATGTCCATATCAGCGTGGAGGCCCATCCCCTGTTCCAGCGCGACGGGGCCAACATTTACTGCCGTGTGCCGGTGCGCATGGCGCAGGCGGCGCTGGGTACGGAAATCGAGGTACCGGTCGTCGATGGGTCACGTACCAAGGTAAAGATCCCGGCAGGCACCCAGACGGGCGAGAATTTCCGCCTGCGTGGCAAGGGGTTCTCCGTCCTGCGGTCTTCGGCACGGGGCGACATGTATATTCAGGTCGTCGTGGAAACCCCGCGCCACCTGACGCGCCGTCAGCGTGAACTGCTTGAGGAGTTCGAGGCCGATGGTGGGGGACATGACAAGGGCAGCCCGGAGAGCACCGGCTTCTTCAGCAAGGTGAAGGACTTCCTCGAAGGCAAGCTCTGACCATCATCGCCCCGGCCCGGTGCGCCATGGTTGAAATGGCCGCCGGATCGGGTATAGGCTCCTTTTTCATATGCATGGTGTCCCCCCAACTTGCACCATGGATATGTTACAGGCGGCGCGATCCCCCGGTCGCGCCGCCATCTGTTTAGAGACTGTTTGAAAAGTCAGGCTCGATAACACACTGAAATTATAAAGGTTTTTGGTGAAGCTTTT
>NZ_BANE01000098.1 GCF_000964405.1 Novacetimonas hansenii JCM 7643 | reverse complement strand
GCCCCGGTGGCGGAGGCCCCGGCAGCCGTGACGCCGCGCCGCCGTCGTGCGGCCGCCCCTGCGCCGGTTGAGGAACCTGCCGCACCGGTCAGCAAGGTCCGTAAACGTCGCGCGGCCGCCGCAACCGCCCCCACGCCGGTGGAAGCCGAAATCGAGGTGGCGGAAGTGGAAGTGACCACCCCGGCCCGTCGCACCCGCAAGGCGAAGTCTGCCGCGCCGGAACCCGTGCCTGCCCCCGCGCCCAAGCGTGCGGGTCGCCGGAAGAAGGCGGTCGTGGACGCTGTGATCGAGGAACCGGCCCCCGCGCCAAAGGCGGGCCGTCCGGCACGCCGCGCCAAAAAGGTGGCCGTTGCAGAGGAAACGAAGGCTGCGGCCCCTGCGCGCAAGGCCGCCAAGGCCCCGGCAAAGGCCCGCACGGCCAAGGTTTCAACGAAAAAAACAACCGCCAAAGCCGAACCCGCCGAAGCGCCCGCACGTCGCGGCCGCACGGCAGAGCGTGCGCCGAAGGTGAAGCGTTCCGCCGTGGACGCATGGCGCGAAGCGCGTGCCCTGCGCAAGCAGGTGCGCCTTGAACGGCTGGCTGCGGAGCGCAAGGGGCGGTAATTACCGCCATCCTGATCCGCCGTTTTCCGTGTGCATTGCGCAAGGTCTGCGCATGGGCACAAGACGGCGTGCCTGATGACGCGACCCGCCCCTGTGGCGGGTCGTTTCATTTCCGGGATAAATGGTTCAGGATATGACAATGGTTTTCTGCCATGGGTGTGGCCATGAATATGGTCATGGGGCAGGTCAGGCATGGATGTCCGTCCATACCGGTTGTCCATGCTAAGGCGATGCCTGATGGCGTCCCAACCGTAACGATGGAGACATGACATCCCGATGAACAGGCTGCATGCAGTTCCCACCCGTCGCACGTTCATGCAGGTCATGGCGGGGGCCACCGCGCTGGTGGCGACGCCATGTGGGGCGGCACGTCCTGATGGGCGCGCGCCCATGGTGGCCCATGCCCCGGTATTTTTTGATGCTGATGAATGGCGTTTCCTCAATGCCGCATGCGCGCGCCTGATCCCGCGTGATGCGCTGGGACCGGATGCCGTGACGCTTGGGGTGCCGCGCTTCATCGACCTGCAGATGGATACCCCCTATGGCCGGGGACAGTCATGGTACATGCATGCCCCCTTTGCAGAGGGACCGGCCAACCTTGGGTACCAGTTGCCCTATGCCCCGCGCGACATCTATCGCGTGGGGATCGCGGGTGCCAATGCCTGGTGCCACAATCACGAAGGATCGGCGTTCGCCGCCCTTCTGCCCGCGCGCCAGGACGAGGTGCTGGCCATGATGGAAAGGGGAGAGATGACATTCGGAAACCTGCCTGCCGCACAGTTTTTTGAACAGTTGCTGTCCAATACGATGGAGGGCGCATTTGCCGATCCCATTCACGGCGGCAATGCCGGGCTGCGGGCATGGACGATGATCGGCTTTCCGGGTGCGCGCGCCGATTTCATGGACTGGGTGGATCAGTACGGGATGAAATATCCGCTTGGCACGGTATCCATTTCCGGGGAGAGCGCCTGACATGGAGGCAAGCATGGATGCAACACGATGCAAGCCCGTCGATGTCGTTATCGTTGGCGGAGGGTGGGCCGGTTCGATCATGGCCAAGGAAATGACCGAGGCCGGGCAGAAGGTGGTCATGCTGGAACGTGGTCCAGACCGCAGCACTGCCGTCGATGGGGTCTATCCCGGCTCGATCGACGAGCTGGAAGGAAATTTCCGCTATCGCCTGTTTCAGGACCTTTCGAAAAGCACCGTTACCATCAGGAACAATATCCATCAGCGCGCCCTGCCATACCGGCGCATGGCGGCGTTCCTGCCGGGGGAAGGGGTGGGCGGTGCGGGCCTGCACTGGTCCGGGGTCCATTTCCGCATGCCGCCCGATGACCTGGTTCTGCGGTCGAAGGTGATCGAACGGTATGGAAAATCCTTTATTCCCGAAGGCATGAATCTTCAGGATTATGGCGTGACCTATGAGGATCTGGAACCTTTTTTCGATCGTGCGGAAAAGGTGTTCGGCACGTCGGGGGAACCATACAGGATCAATGGCGAAGTTGTGGGGAATGGAAATGTCTTTTCCCCATCACGTTCGGGCCCGTTCCCTCTGCCCGCGCTCAAGGATGTGTATAGCGCGCACCTGTTTCGCAAGGCCGCGACGGAGGCGGGGTTCCATCCCTATTCCATGCCTGCGGCCAATGCGTCGGCGCAATATACCAACCCCTATGGCGCGCAGATGGGGCCGTGCAATTTCTGTGGATATTGCAGTGGTTATGCCTGTTACATGTATTCCAAGGCATCGCCCAACGTGAATATCCTGCCGGTCCTGCGGCGGGATCCTTTGTTCGAACTGCGCACGCATGCCCATGTCCTGCGCGTGGAGATGGACAGCACGAAAACCCGCGCCACGGGCGTGACCTATATCGATCAGCAGGGGCGGACATGGACCCAGCCCGCCGAGCTGGTGATATTGAGTGCGTTTCAGTTCCATAATGTCCGGCTGATGCTGCTGTCGGGTATCGGCAGGCCCTATGACCCTGTTGCCAATGAAGGGGTGGTGGGGCGCAACTTCGTCTATCAGAACGTTACGACCAGCATGGTCTGGCTCGACAAGGGGATCGAGACCGAACAGTTCATCGGAACCGGTGGCGGTGGCGTTGCATTCGATGATTTCAACAGCGAAAACTTCGACCATGGGCCGCTGGGCTTTGTCGGTGGATCGCCGGTCTGGGTGAATCAGGCGGGGGTGAAGGCCATTGCCGCGGCACAGGCGGGCGGGCCGCCGGGGACGCCGCGCTGGGGCAGTGCGTGGAAAAAGGGGCTGGTCGATACCTATCGTCATTCCCTGCGTATTGATGCGCATGGGGCGAACATGGCCTATCGCGATGTGTTCCTTGACCTCGACCCGACATGGAAGGATGCCTATGGCCTGCCGCTGCTGCGCATGACGTTCGATTGGAAAGATAACGACATCCGCATGAACCGGTATGTGGTGGACCGTATCGGCGATGTGGCCCGTGCAATGGGCGCGCGTCAGGTGCAGTTGACAAAGCGGGAATTCGGCGTGCCCTTCGATACCCGCAAATATCAGACCACCCACCTTGGCGGTGGCGCGGTGATGGGGATGGACCCGACCACCAGCGCGCTGAACCGTTACCTGCAGGTATGGGATGTGCCCAATGTGTTTGTCATTGGCGCGAACGCGTTTCCGCAGGGGACGGGATATAACCCGACCGGCATGGTCGCGGCCCTTGCCTACTGGTCGGCGCATCATATCCGCACGACCTACCTGAAAAATCCCGGCCCGTTGGTGTCGCCATGAAGGGGGGGCATCTTCTGGCCCTGCTGTTCGGGCTTGCCATCTGGGGCACGGGTGGCGCCGGGGCCGCGAATGGGGCGGTGGTTGGTGCAGTGGGGGGCGCGGAGGATGCGGCGACGCTGCAGGCCGATATCGCGGCGGGCGAATATATGGCGCGTGCGGCGGACTGTTCCGCATGCCATACTATGCCCGGCGGTCGTCCCTTTGCCGGGGGGATGGTGTTCCGCCTGCCGATGGGCACGATCCGGGCATCCAATATCACCCCCGATCCAAAGGCAGGGATTGGCGGGTATAGCGAGGCGGAATTCGCCCGTGCGGTGCGACAGGGTGTACGTCGTGATGGCGCGACACTGTATCCGGCCATGCCTTATCCATCCTATGCGCATATGACGGATGCGGATGTGCATGCGCTGTATGTGTATTTCATGAAAGGTGTCGCGCCGGTGGCGGTGCCGGTCGCGGCGAATGACATCGTCTGGCCATTATCAATGCGCTGGCCGCTGGTGGGGTGGCGGATGCTGTTCGCCCCATCGGGCGCGCGGGCGGGGCAAGGGGGCACCGATCCTCAACTGGCGCGTGGGGCCTATCTGGTGGAGGGGCCGGGTCATTGCGGGGCCTGTCATACGCCCCGTGGTGTGGCGATGCAGGAAAAGGCCCTGACGGCGGCGGATGGCCCGCTATATCTGTCGGGGGGGAGTGCGGTCGATGGGTGGAACCCTGTCAGCCTGCGTGGTGAAGCGCGTGAAGGCCTTGGCCGATGGAGTGAGGAAGATATCGTGGCCTTCCTCCAGACCGGGCGTGTCACCCATGCCGCGGCATTTGGCGGGATGACCGATGCGATCCGCCACGGCACGCAGCACCTGACGGCGGACGACCTGCACGCGATTGCCCATTACCTGAAATCGCTGTCGCCTGCGCAGCCACTGGCGCGGGCATGGCGGTATGATGCAACAGCCGGGCACAGCCTGCACGATGGGAACCTGTCGGCGCGGGGTGCGCGTGCGTATGTTGATAACTGTGCGGCGTGTCACCGGACGGACGGGCGTGGTTATCCCACCACGTTCCCGCCGCTTGCAGGCAATCCGGTGGTCATGGATGCTTCCGCCACGTCGCTGATCCGCATCGTGCTGACCGGCAGTGTGCTGCGCGCCACCCGGCAGGCACCATCCGCCTTTGTCATGCCCGGTTTCGCGGCGCGCATGGATGATCGTGCTGTGGCCGACGTGGTCAGTTTCATTCGCCAGTCATGGGGCAATGAGGCATCGCCGGTCAGTACGGCGCAGGTTGCGGAAGTGCGGCGTTCCATCAGCGGTGACGGGGATGCGCCCCCTGCGCATCAGCCCCTGAACTGATCGTGAAGGAGGCGGGCGGTTGTCCTCGCCGTGTGGCTCCGTCACTCTGTCGGCATCGCGCGGGCAGCTTCTTGAGAGCTTCTTGCGGCCCTTATAAAAGTTGCAGGTGCCTCCGCTGAGGGATTTTTGGGGAAGATAAAATACAGTCATCAACTGGAAGCATAAAAGTTTCTGCTGGAGCTTGGTCAAAGGGGAGGGCAGGCAGGCGAAGCTTTGCGGGGAACATTCAGCCAGAAAATTCTTTGAATTTTCAGGATTTTTCATAGAAAGCCAAAACCATGTTCTGGCAACCGGCACGAAAGGAACACCCATGAAACGTCGTTCATTGCTGGGGGCGGCAGTTCCCGTGGGGGTTGTCGCAGCACTGGCGCGGACGGGGGGCAGCGCCCATGCGGCATTCCCCGCGACGCAGGGCATCAACCGCGACCATGGCATCAATTCCGCAGGCCCGTTTGAAATCGTGGCGCGTTTTGATGGCCCCGGCCCGTCAGGCATTGCGGTGACACCGGGACGGCGCATTTTCGTCGGCTTTCCCCGCCATGCCATCAATCATCCGGGCGCGACACTTGCGGAACTGCGTGACGACGGGCTGCATGCCTATCCCGATGCGCAATGGAGCAGGCCGTCCGACCGTCCCGTGGCGCAGCGCCTGATGTCGGTCCATGGCATGACCACCGATACGCGCGGGCGGTTATGGTGCATTGATGATGGCAAGCTGGCGGGGCTGCCTCTGGCGGCGGGCGCGGCAAAGGTCATCGGGATTGATCCTGCCACCAATGCTGTTTTTTCAAATATCGTCCTGCGTCCCGGCATTGTCCTGCCTGACAGCCATATGAACGACCTGCGTGTGGACCTGACGCATGGGGCGGCGGGGACGGTGTATGTCACGGATTCCTCGTTCGGAATGTCACCCGCGCTGGTGGTGATCGACATCGCCACCGGACGGCAGCGCAGGGTACTGGCACAGCATCCCGCCACGCAGGCGGAACGTGGTTTCATGGCCGTGGTGGAGGGGCGTCCCCTGGTGTTCGATCCCCCCCGGCAGAAGCCGTCCTTTGTCTGGGGCGGGGCCGACGGGATTACATTGTCCCCCGACAGCGGCACCCTGTATTTCTGTCCCCTGACCAGCAGGCGGCTCTATAGCATTCCCACCGCGCTTCTGTCGGATTTTTCAGTGACCGAGGCGCAGTTGGGACAGGCCGTACGTGACGAAGGGGAAAAGGGTGTGGCCGATGGGCTTGCCACCGATGGGCAGGGGCGGATCTATACCACCAATTTCGAACATGACGCGATTTTCCGGCGTAATGTTGACGGGTCGTTCGATACCATGGTGCGCGACCCGCGCGTGCTGTCGCCGGACGGGATCTTTGTTGATGGGGGTGATGTCTATTGCACGCTGGGGCAATGGAACCGGCTTGGCGGGCTTAACGGTGGGCATGACCTGCGCGTGCCCCCCTATTACCTGATCCGCTTTCCGACTGACCCGGCGGCGGCGGTGGATGCATTGCATGTGAAATAGGCGCGCCCCTTTCCCTTTGGGGCGAATTGCGGCAAAAATCCCGGCCATGAATATTCTGTCGCGCATGATGATGCCCCTGATCCGGCGCCTTGATCCCGAGGACGCCCATCAGCTTGCCCTCAACGCCCTGCAACTGGGATTGGGTGGTGTGTCGGACCCGGCCCGGGACGATCCTGCCCTGTCGATTCGCGCTATGGGCCTGCGGTTTCCGAACCCGATCGGCATCGGGGCCGGGTTTGACAAAAACGCGCTGGTGGTGCGTCCGCTGTCACGTTCGGGCTTTGGCTTTGTGGAGGCCGGGACCGTCACGCCCCGCCCGCAGCCAGGCAACCCGCGCCCACGGCTGTTCCGCCTGAACGAAGATCGCGCGATCATCAACCGTATGGGGTTTAACAACCAGGGCATTGACCGCTTTGCCGTGCGTATGGCGCGCCTGCATCGTGTCAGCGCATCGGGCCGCCATGTGGGGGCAAAGGTGCCGGTAGGGGCGAACCTTGGTATCAACAAGACCGGTGCGGACCCGGAACGGGATTATCCGTTGCTGGTGGGGCGTATCAAGAATTATGTCGATTACATCGTCATCAACCTGTCATCGCCCAATACGCCGGGCCTGCGTGACCTGCTGGAATCCGCGCGCCTGAAATCCATCCTCGATGCGATTGCCGCCGCCCACCCCGAACGCCCGCCGTTGCTGGTGAAGCTGTCGCCTGACATGGCGCGTGATGATATCCCCGATGTGGTGGAGGCCGCGATTGCAGGTGGCGCACAGGGGTTGATTGTCACCAACACCACGATTTCGCGCCCACGCAGCCTGCGCAGCGCCGATGCCAACGAAACGGGCGGCCTGTCGGGACGCCCGCTGACACCGCTGGCATGCGATACGCTGGCGCATGTGGCGCGCGCGGCGAACCGTCGCCTGACGCTGGTGGCGTGTGGCGGTATCGAAAGCGGTGCGGACATCGTCGAACGCGTGCGCATGGGGGCCGACCTTGTGCAGCTTTATACCGCCTATGCCTATGAAGGACCGGCAATCGTGTCGCGGCTGAAGCGCGAGACGCTGACGGCATTGCGCCTGCAGGGGTTCGAGACGCTGTCTGATGCGAAAGGAACAGCCCTGTCGTGAAGGAAGCCAGCGGAATCGCCCCGGTATCGGGCCAGTATGACGGGTATATCGTGGACCTGTGGGGGGTCATCCATAATGGTGTGGCCCCATATCCCGGGGCGCCGGAATGCCTGCGGCAGTTACGGCAGGCCGGAAAGCGGGTGATCTTGCTATCGAACGCGCCACGCCGGGCCGATACGGTGCAGGTTGGCCTGCGGACAATGGGCATTGGCGATGACCTGTATGAAGGGCTGATGACCAGCGGTGAATGCACCCGCCGGATGCTGCGTGCGCGCACCGACCCATGGTTTGCCCAACTTGGGCGCCGGATGCTGCATCTTGGGCCGCAAAAGGATATCGACCTGTTTGCCGGACTTGACCTTGAGGTGGTCGAGGACGCGGCGCAGGCTGATTTCGTCCTGAATACCGGACCTGACGCCGACCGGGGGGAGGAGGATATTACCCCCTATCTTCCGGTGTTGGAGCAATGCGCCCAACATGGGCTGAAGATGATCTGCGCCAACCCTGACCAGCAGGTTATCCGGGGCAGCCGTCGCCTGTTATGCGCAGGCGCGCTGGCCAGCAGGTATGAGGAAAGCCATGGTGCCGACGTGCGCTGGATCGGCAAGCCCCACCCCGAGGTCTATGACCTGGTGGCAGGGATGATGGACCTGCCCCTGTCGCGCATTCTTGCCGTGGGGGATTCTCTTGCCACCGATATGCGCGGCGCAAAAGGGGCGGGCGTGGACGGGTGCTGGGTGCTGGGGGGTATCCACCAGGAAATGCTGGGCGGAAGCTGGGCTGAGGGGAAGGACGCCGATTACGCCCTTGCGCTTGAAGAGGCGCGTGGCGCGGGACTTGATCCGGCGGTGTGTGTGCCTTCCTTCCGGTGGTAGGGAGGATAAGGTCCGCAACATGCGTGATGGCGCTTTGCTGTGCTGTATAAAGAGTGTTTAAAAACAAATCATTGATAAAAAGAAAAGTTTTTGGGTGCCGCCTT
>NZ_BANE01000099.1 GCF_000964405.1 Novacetimonas hansenii JCM 7643 | reverse complement strand
AAACCTTTATAATTTCAGGATGTTATCAAGCCTGACTTTTCAAATAGTCTCTTGGCGCATTAAAGCGTGCCGCCTGAAGCAACACATGTTTTTTGGGAAGGCTTTTTTCAAAAGCTTTGCCCGGACATGCTGTTCACAAGAAGATTCTGGTCGCGGGCTTCACCATAAATCCTGCCACCCGATAGGATCGGGCCTGTCGTTCCAGACCGTTCCCATGTGGCCACATCCTGTGGAAGTGGGACACGGCATGAAAAAGCCGCCGGAACATCATGTTCCCGGCGGCTTTTTTCATGGGACATTTCTGTATCATGCCCCTGCATGGGGCATCGCCCCACCCGGCCGTGACACCCGTGATGTGCGGCGCACGGGCCAGCGGGCATCATGGTCGGGGGAGCAGCCCTGTCTTGTCGATCAGGGGGTCGGCGGCTTTTCCACCGGGGCGGCGGGGGCCGGTGCGGGGGCGGCAGGGGCCGCGGGCGCGGTGATCATTTCCAACTGTCCCGAAACCTGGCCACCATCTTCAACCTTCAGGCGGCGGCATTTTGCCGTGCCGAGCAGGCGTCCGGTGGACCGGATCGTCAGCCCGCCACGTACCGTCAGCGTACCGTCGATGGTCCCTGCAAGTTCCGCGTCCTCGACCTCGACCTCGCCCTTGAACACGCCGCCATCCGCGATCTGCAGTTCGGTGGCGTTGATCATGGAAGACTCGACCATGCCTTCCACGACCAGGCGTTCGGCGTCCTTGATGGTGCCCTGGACGCTGATGCCACGGCCAACGACCAGCGTGCGGCGGTCATTGTCCTTTTTCGCACCGGTCGCGGGCATGCCCGGACGTGTGGCGCTGGCGGGCGTGGCATTGGGGGTCTGGTTGAAGGGCGGACGGGCCATCGGCGCGTTTTCCTTGTTGGCTGGTGTGGAAGAAGGCGCTGGGCGCGCGGCTTGCGGAGTGGCTGCCTGAGGCTGCGCGGGCGGCTTGGCCTCTTCTGGCTTACGACGTCTGAACAATATTACCCCGCTTCATCTGGCTGTATCCGGTGCTGGGAATAGTCTGGATCACTCTTCGCTCGGGCAGGTTCCTGCTCTTGTTTTGGTTATACGCGTGCATGTCCCTGCGACAAGGGCATACGTCGCGCGGCAATGGTGAAAAGCATGCCGCCATTGCGGTTTTCCTGCCCCGGTGATAGCGAATGCGCAACTTAGTCATACGCAATATTGGTCATTTCATGGCGATGTGCGCACGATGACGCCATGCAATGCGCTAAAGAGGGGACGGACAGGTGGAAAAGAACACGGAAAATTCGGGGCAGGCCTCTGAATGCAGGTTTGACATCCTTGGGATCGGCAATGCGATTGTCGATATCCTCGCCCCCGTGGAACCTTCCTTCCTGGCCGCCAATGACATGACGCCCGGCGGCATGATGCTGGTTGATGCCGTGCGTGCGCAGGAACTTGGCCGCGCGATCCGCCGTGAAAAGGAAATGGGCGGCGGGTCGGCCGCCAATACCTGCGTCGTGGCGTCGAACATGGGCGCGCGCGTCGCCTATCTGGGCAAGGTCGCGGACGATGCGACGGGCCGGGCCTTTGCCGCCGATATGCAGGCGGCGGGCGTGTATTTTCCGTCTTCCCCGCTCAAGGGGCATGAGGCGGAGCAGCAGCCAACCGCAAGCTGCCTGATCCTTGTCACCCCTGACGGACAGCGCACGATGAACACCTATCTTGGCGCCTGCGTGTCGTTCGGCCCCGACGACGTGCTGCCCGATGTGGTGGCCTCCTCCAAGGTGACTTATATGGAAGGCTACCTGTTTGACCGGCCGGAGGCACAGGCCGCATTCCGCCGTGCGGCCGAAATCGCCCACGCGGCGGGCCGCCGGGTTGCGCTGTCGCTGTCGGATGCGTTCTGTGTGGACCGCCACCGCGACGCGTTCCTTGACCTCGTGCGTGGGCATGTCGATATCCTGTTCGCCAATGAGGTGGAGATCCTCTCGCTTTATCAGGTCACGGAATTCGATGATGCCCTGCGCCATGTCGCGGCTGATACGCATTTCGCCGTCCTGACCCGCAGCGAGAAAGGCAGCGTGATCGTGCAGGACAAGCAGCAGATCACCATCGACAGCGTGCGCACGCAGGTCGTGGATACCACCGGGGCGGGCGATGCCTATGCCGCGGGCTTTCTGGCGGGATGGACGTCGGGGCGGCAACTGTCCGAATGCGGTCGCCTTGGCAGTGTCGCGGCGTCCGAAGTGATCTCCCACTATGGCGCGCGTCCGCTGATCAATATGCGTCAGGATATGGGGTTCTGATCGCGCGCAGGACAGAATTCATCACCGACATGCGCGGATGACGTGAAGTTTCACGTGCAATCCGCGCCAGTCCCCTCTATCTACGCCACAGCACCAAACAATGCCGCCATGTCGCTCGGGCCTGAACTGCCCGCACGGGCGGCGCGCCCTCTTTGGCGCCCCCGCAAGGAAAGTCAGGTTACAACCGTTATGGATATCCGTAATATCGCCATCATCGCGCACGTCGATCATGGCAAGACCACGCTGGTTGACCAGCTTCTGAAACAGTCCGGCTCGTTCCGTGACAACCAGCACGTCGCCGAACGCGCGATGGACAGCAATGACCTGGAGCGTGAGCGCGGCATCACCATCCTGGCGAAATGCACGTCCGTCGTGTGGAAGGACACACGCATCAACATCATCGACACCCCGGGCCATGCGGATTTCGGTGGTGAGGTGGAACGCATCCTGAGCATGGTGGACGGCGCGGTCGTGCTGGTCGATTCCGCCGAAGGCGCACTGCCGCAGACGAAGTTCGTCGTGGGCAAGGCGCTGGCCCGTGGCCTGCGTCCGATCGTGGTGGTCAACAAGATCGACCGCGGCGATGCCCGTCCCGACGAAGTGCATAACGAGATTTTCGACCTGTTCGCCGCCCTTGGCGCGAATGACGAGCAGCTTGATTTCCCGATGCTCTATGCCTCTGGCCGTCAGGGCTGGGCCGATCTGGAAATCGACGGCCCGCGCAAGGACCTTTCCCCGCTGTTCGACCTGATCCTGCGCCATGTCCCGGCGCCGAAGGTGAACAAGGACGCGCCGTTCGCGATGGTCGCCACCATCCTGGAAAACGACAACTTCCTTGGCCGCGTGCTGACAGGCCGGGTGGAGCAGGGCTCTGCAAAGATGAACATGCCGGTGCATGTCCTGCGCCCCGATGGTTCGGTCGTGGAAACCGGTCGCCTGACAAAGCTGCTGTCGTTCCGTGGGCTGGACCGCGTGCCGGTGGAGGAAGTCGAGGCTGGTGACATCGTGGCCGTGGCCGGCCTGTCGGAAGCGACGATTCCCGAAACCATCGCAGCCCTTGAGGTGAAGGAACCGCTGGCCTCCACCCCGGTTGACCCGCCGACGCTGTCGATGACCTTCCGCCTCAATGACGGCCCGCTTGGCGGTCGCGAAGGCAAGAAGGTCACATCACGCCAGATCCGTGACCGCCTGTTCAAGGAAACCGAAGGCAACATTGCCATCCGCGTATCCGAAAGCCCCGAGAGCGAGGCCTTCGAGGTTGCGGGCCGTGGCGAACTGCAGCTTGGCGTCCTGATCGAGCAGATGCGCCGCGAAGGCTTCGAGCTGACGATCGGCCGTCCCCGCGTGCTGTTCCGCACGAACGAGGAAACCGGCGAGCGTGAAGAGCCGTTCGAAGAAGTCCTGATCGACGTGGACGAGCCGTATTCCGGCGTCGTGGTCGAAAAGATGGCGCTGCGCAAGGGGCTGATGCAGGACATGCAGCCGTCGGGCGGCGGCAAGGTGCGCCTGACGTTCCAGATCCCGTCACGCGGGCTGATTGGCTATCACGGTGAATTCCTGACCGATACGCGTGGTTCAGGCATCATGAACCGCCTGTTCTCCGGCTATCAGCCCTATGTCGGGCCGATTGCGGGGCGGCGTAACGGTTCGCTGATCTCGTCCGAGGACGGGGCCACGACACAGTATTCGCTGTTCTCGCTCCAGGATCGCGGCACGCTGTTCGTCGATGCGGGTGAAAAGGTCTATGTCGGCATGATCATCGGGGAGCATTCGCGTGAGAATGACCTTGAGGTGAACCCGATCCGTGAAAAGAAGCTGACCAACATCCGTGCCGCAGGCAAGGACGAGGCCCTGCTGCTGATTCCGCCGCGCAAGATGAACCTGGAACAGGCCATCGCGTATATCGAGGATGACGAACTGGTGGAGGTTACGCCCTCGGCCGTGCGTATCCGCAAGCGTTACCTCGACCCGCATGAGCGCAAGAAGCGTGAGCGTTCAGGCACGGTGGACTGATACCACCCCCTGTCCGCCAGTCCCCCCGCAATCATTCGTAATGTTTTAACGGTTGTGATTGCGGTGGGAATGCGGCAGTTATGAGGCTTGGTCGGAAGATTTAATTTTTTTAATCCGAGACTTGAACTGCTGACGCGTGTTACACCGTTAGTGTGTCGAATCGGGCTGGTGTCGTTGCCGGTCCGGCGGAGGCATTGGGATTTTATCCCGAGTGTTGGAGATAAGAGTTCATGATCGTTTCGACCCGTCGTTTCCTGGCCGCCCTGTCCGCAGTTGCCGTGATGGGGGTTGCTTCCCCCCTGATGGCGCAGACCACGCCCGCCGAACCCACCGCCCCGGCCGTTTCCGCACCGGAACATGCGCCTGACGCCGCGGGTGACGCAGCCGCCACTGGCGAAAAGAAGGCCACGCATCATGGCCATCACCATGGTGGCAAGCATCACGGCAAGAAGAAGGCCGCCGAGGCCGAAGCTCCTGCCGCTGCGCAGTAATGTCGCGGGTGCGTCGGCCTGACGGTCGGCGCGCCATGCGTGCATGACGCACGAAAACGGGGTCCGGGTCATCCGGGCCCCGTTTTTTATTGCCCGCAACGCAATGCACGCGCCAATGGTGAATTAGTGGCGAATAGTGTGGCCTGCGTCCTTCATGGCCGTAACAGGTCGCGGTCATGAGGGCAGTTTGGAAAGACGGAACCGCCAAACAGCCTGAGTGAGTGTTTGAAAACAACACATTGATAAAAAAGAAAAGTTTTGGGGTGCTGCCTTGTTTCAAAAGGGCGGCGTCTTCTGAAGCTTTTTGGAAAAAGCTTCACCAAAAAC
>NZ_BANE01000100.1 GCF_000964405.1 Novacetimonas hansenii JCM 7643 | reverse complement strand
CCCAAAAACTTTTCGTGTTTTTTATCAGTGAGTTGTTTTCAAACACTCTCTAAGAAAAAGGCGGCACCCGGAAGCTCTTGCTCACCTCTGCCGTCAGGCCGGGGCAATTTCCTTGGGGGTGTAGCCCGCAAGCCATGTGATGAGGTCGTCAGAGGCAAGCGGCTTTGAGAACATGTAGCCCTGCAGCACATCGCAATCCATGTTGACCAGGATCTGGCGCTGTTCTTCATGCTCCACCCCTTCGGCAACCACGGTCATGCCCAGACTCTGGCCAATGCGGATCACCGCGGTTACGACCGAACGGACCTTGTCCACTGTTTCCAGACCGTTCATGAAGCTGCGGTCGATCTTCACCTCGTTGACCGGCAGGCCAGCAAGGTTCGACAGGCTGGAGAAGCCGGTCCCGAAATCGTCCATCGACATGCCGACCCCCAGTTCCCGCAATGCCTGAGCGGCCTTGATGGTGCGGTCATAATTGTCGATCATCGTGCTTTCGGTAATTTCCACCATCAGGCGTGCAGGCGGGATACCTGTTTCTTCCAGGACTTCCGCCACGAATTCCGGCAGCTTTTCATCGCGGAAATGCAGCGGGGACAGGTTGACCGACACGGTTGGGACATCAATTCCATCGCGGATCCATTCGGCCATCTGGCGGCATGCCGCGCGCATCGACCATTTGCCGATGGCCTCGATCTGTCCTGTTTCCTCCGCCACGGCGATAAAGCGCGCAGGGGAAATGAAGCCAAGGGTCGGGTCGTTCCAGCGTGACAGCGCCTCCACCCCATACATCTTGCCCGTGCGGGCATGTACCTGCGGCTGATAGACAAGGCGCAGGCGATCATGCGCAATCGCATCACGCAACGCCGCCGCAAGGATCAGGCGGTCCGTAGCCTGCTGGTTCATCTTGGGGCTGAAGAAGCAGTAATTGGCCCCCCCATGCGCCTTTGCCTGGAACATCGCCGTTTCGGCATGCTTGAGCAGTGTTTCCCCCGCCTCACCATTCTCGGGATAGACGCTGATCCCGATGCTGGCGGAAAATGTGACGGATACGTCGCCTACCTGCATCGGTTGGGACAGCAGGCGCAGGACCATGTCAGACAGGGATGACGCATGCTGCTGGATGCCGCTGGTGATGATCGTGAACTGATCGCCGCCAGACCGTACGATCGTGTCGTCGATGCCGATCGCATCACGCAGTTGCGTCGCGATATAGGAAATCAGGTCATCGCCCGCCGCATGGCCGAAGACATCGTTGATGTTCTTGAAATTATCCAGTCCCAGCGACAGCAGCATGAAATTGCCGCGTGTGGGACGGCGCAGCATCTTGTCGAGGTGCTGGCGCAGCCACATCCGGTTCGGCAGGCCCGTCAGCGTATCGAAATGCGACAGCTTGGCGATATGTTCCTTTGCCTCGTACCGCTCCAGCGCCAGCGTACACAGGTGCAGGCTGGCGCTGACGGCCTTCTGGCACCATGATTGCGGCTGGCGCTTGGTGCGGAAATACAGGGTGAACACCCCGGCCACCCTGCCGCCACGCAGCACGATGGGGGTGGCCCATGCGGCGCGGATGCCGTTGCGCATGGCCGCCGAACGCAGCGTCAGCCATTTGGGGTCAATCTCGATATCGGGGGAGGTAATGCTTTTCCCGGTATAGGCGGCGACGCCGCTGCTGCCGACATCCGGCCCGATTTCAAGGGAATCGAACAGTTCGACCAGCGACAGCGGCAGGCTGGCGCGACCGACGCATTTCAGCTTGGAACTGTTATCCACCGTAAAGATGGCGGGCATCACGTCGAGGCCGTTATTTTCAATGCGGCGGCAGATGAAATCCATGATTTCGCGCAGGCTGAGATCGCTGGAGATTGCCTCCAGCGCGTCGCGCTGCAACGTTTCGAGGAAATGGTTTTCTGTAATGTCCGTCAGCACGACGACGATATTCTCGATATCGCCATGGTCTTCGAACACCGGGTTCATCGTGGCCGAAACCCAGATGTCACGTCCGTTCTTGTGCCGTGCGCGGATGTCCAGGGTAAAGCCCTTGTCATTCTGCGCCCCGGCATGAAGCTGGTTCAGTGTGCTGATATCCGTCGTGTCGCCCGCCAGGATGACCTACAGGCCATGGCCGATGACGTGGCTGGGTTCATAGCCGAACATGTCGGTAAAGGCCCGGTTGACGTAAATCAGCCTGAATTCAGGATCGAGGATGACCACCCCACGATCGGTTTCGCGTACCACAAGTGATAACAGGCGGATTTTTTCGCGGTCCGCCACCTCCTGGGAAATGTCACGGATCAACGCCATGTAGCCGATCTTGCCGCTGACTGAAATGCGTGACAGCGACAGTTCCGCCCAGAAGCTGGTACCGTCGAAACGTTCCACCTGCACCTCGCGCGAGGTGCCGACGATCTTGTTGATGCCTGTGTCGCGGTTATGCTTGATCAGGTCGTCATGGGATGAGCGGATCTTGCGCGGGACCAGCACGTTGACGTTGCGGCCCAGCACATCCGCGCGCGTGCAGTTCCACAGCCGTTCAGCCGCGCTGTTGAAGAATGTAACCGTGTTGGTCTCATCAATCAGGACGACCCCCAGAATGGTCTGTTCAAGGGCAGGCAGGACTGTGACCTGCGTGTCATCGAGGGTGTCCCGGGGCATGGCGAACTCCACAATTTCAGATGCGAACCAGATTACAGGCAGAAAATGCAAAAAGCCCCGCGACGGAAATGACGGGTCGCAGCGGGTGGGAATGAAGGGAATGAAATGCGGATGTGCGGGCGTATCATCGTGGCCCCGTGCCCATGTTGCATCGGGGCCAAGCCTGCAGCAAACAGGCGGGGCACTGTAAACGGGCAGCAGGAGACTGATTGTCGTAAAGAGGCATCCAGCAGTCTGATTTTATCATGGCACCAGAAGTAGATTTGTAAATTCGTGAAATAATATCAAAAACTTATGATCCTCTCTATAAGTTTAAAAAACATTAATAACTGTTGCGGCTAATTTAAATCACATTTTTGTGATATTTGCGTGTCATATCATATTCATACCGGCATCACGGGACCAGAACGTTCCCGTCCCGCGACTGTACACCGCCAGCGCACATTACGGGCAGTCCGCACTCTGGTGGGAGAATTCCCCCAACGTTCCTGTGTGCATGACGGGCAACGGCCATATGTGAACACATGTATGATAAATGTTAAAAAAGAATATCGGAAATACGGAAATCTAAGCGCTGATCCGGTCCTGATTGGCGTGGGGCCTGCGCATCATGCGCATGCGGATTTTGCGTCGTACGATTCGAACAGAAGGGGCATTTGTCCCCCGTATCGCAATGGACGCGTCACAGTCGCAACCGTGCGCCACAAAAACAGCAATGCTGCCTGCATCCGGCAGGGGCAGGGGCCTCTCCAGAGAGGGGCGGCGTGCGGGGATAGGGATGATTTGGAAAATCGGCTGGCTGGGGCGGGAGGATTCGAACCTCCGCATGGCGGAATCAAAATCCGCTGCCTTACCGCTTGGCTACGCCCCAATCTTTACGAACGATTCGTCGTTGCTGCCGCACTTCTAAAGCGCGAAGCGGGTGCGCGTAAAGGGGCAACAGCACTTCGACGGATGGAAAAGCCGTTTTCAGGCAAAAGGTTCCAACGGCAGGTCCACACTCGGGTCCGTGGAGAAGTCATGCGCCCCGAGGCCTGTGGCGGATTCCGGTGCATCAGTGGCCTTGCCGCGTCCGGGCAGTGCGCTGAAACGCAGCGCCTTGTCGAGTGCCTTGTCGAGGGTGGCCATGGTGGTGCCCATGTCCTGACTGTCATCCTTGTCCCATGCACGCAGTGTCAGGGTCCATGCCCCAAGCAGCGCCTGGACACGCAGCGTGCCCGCCAGTCCGCTGACTTCCAGACCTGCGGCGCCAAGCATCCATTTCATGCTTTCGACCGTCGCCCCACCCAGCAGCAGCGCCAGTGGCGGGTCGAACGGCAGCGCACGCAGCGCGGCGCGCACACCGGGGCGGTACTGTTGGAATACATCAAGGCGACGCATCAGCAGGTCGAACAGTTTTTCACGCGGGGTGCCGGTTGATCCGTCATCCACCAGCGCTGCTTCATCCGCAAGGCGCCCCAGCGTCAGCAGGATATTCGCCTTGAACGCAAAGCGCTTGCGCGCGACATCCAGACTCAGTCCCGCATCGCGTGCGGCATCAACAACCGTCATTCGCCGCCAGCCGTAAAGGGCGGCGCGCTCCATCGCGGCGCGGAGAAGGGCATCGTCAAACTGGTCGTTGTCCATGGAAATCACGATCTTCCGGATGTCTTGTCTGCCCGGGCGTGTCGGGTGCGCATATGATGCAATGACACGGGCCGGGCGCTGACGTGATATGGCGAAAGGTTTCGCCGGGTTGTGGCCGTTATATTGCGCGTATCTCAGGATGCAAGTTCATGTGCCCGTTCCGTCGCCGCCCGTACTGCCGCATGCAGGGTGGCAGGCCACGCATCGGGGGCCATCAGGACCGACAATGCCTGTTGCGTGGTGCCGCCCGGGCTTGTGACGTTGCGGCGCAGTTCGTCCGCGTCGATCCCGCTGCGCTGCATCAGCACGCCCGCGCCCGAAACCGTCTGGCGTGCGATCTGGCGTGCAAGGGCGGGGGGCAATCCCCCCTCTATGCCCGCCTGTTCAAGAAGTTCCGCCAGCAAGAAGACATAGGCCGGGCCGCTGCCGGAAATGGCGGTCACGACATTGATGTCATCTTCGTGCGTAACCCATGCGGTCTGTCCCACGGCGGACAGGACCCGGTCGCACAGCGCGCGTTGCGCCGCGCTGGCGCATGGTGGCGCATAGGAGACGGTCATGCCTTCGCCCACCGCCGCAGGGGTGTTGGGCATCGACCGGATGATGACGGGGTGCGCGCCGGGGGGCATATGGGCACGCAATGCGTCCGTCAGGCCACCGACCGTTCGCCCCGCGAGGACCGACAGTACCGGTGCATGGGTGGCCAACGGTGCGACGGCGGCGATGGCGGCCGCCACCTTCTGTGGCTTCATGGCCAGTACGATCAGGGCAGGGCGGAAATCCGCCGGCAGGTCCGCCACGTCACGGACCAGACGGTGTGGCGCGGGCAGCGTGTCACGATGGCGGTCGACGACGACGGAGGGGGCAAGCCCCTCCGCCAGCCAACCTTCGAGCATCGCGCCGCCCATTTTCCCGCATCCGATCAGCAGGATGGACGGAAGGGGAGTGGCCTGCGCATCCGCCATCACGCCATACCCGCACAGTCGAGCATTGCGGCTTCGAGTGCTTCTGTGGGGGATTTCCCGCCCCATAGTACGAACTGGAACGCGGGATAGAAACGCTCGCACTCCGTCAGGGCGATGTCGATCATGTCCTCAAGGCTTTCGACCGATGCGCCGGGCGCGCCACGCAGCAGGACGGCATGACGAAACAGGGGCATGCCATTGTCCAGGTCCATGCCAAAATGTCCGATCCACAGGCGTTCGTTCGCCAGCGCAACAAGTTCGAACAGGTTGCGCCGCTGCGCATGGGGGACCTTCAGGTCAAAGGTGCAGGTGAAATGCATCGCGCTGACTTCGCGTGACCACGAGAAGAACAGGCCGTAATCGCACCATTTGCCAGGTGCCTCGGCCGCCATTTCCGAATCATTGCGCCGGTCGAAAGCCCATTCATACCCGCCGACGATCTGTTCCATCAGATCAAGCGGGTTGGAGTCCTTGGGCGTGGTCGTGAAATTCAAGGCAGGCATTTTGGGACTCCCCGAAGCCGTCGTGGAGGGAATCCGGCATTCCCCGGATCCCGAGCGTCTGCAACCCGTCCCCCGCCACAATGGGGGCGTGGGAACGTAATCCCAACCCTATTGCCGGTATGGTCGTGGTGGCAAGCCTGTGGCGATGTGGCGGCTGCTGCATGCCCGGGGCGCATGTTGCGGATTCATGCGCCGGGGGCCGCACCAATGGCGGCAACCTGCGGGCGCGACCCGTCGGCGCGTCCACAGGTCATGCACGCGCTGCCCGCGATGGCGTGTCGCGCCGGACGCCGTGCCGCGTCAGCCGCGATAGGATGTGGCGGCGGGCGTCGTCATGCTGGCTTCAAGGTCGGCGATGCGGGTTTCAAGGGCCGCAATCTGCTTTTCGGTCGTTTCCTGTGCGATTCGCGCACGGGTCGCCATTTCGCGCACGACCTCGAATTCATCGCGGCGGACAAGGTTCAGGTTCGCAAGCGCCTCATCAACGCGGGCGCGGACCATGGCGCCGATTTCCTCGCGCACGCCGGACAGGGCGGAAAAGGCACCGCCGGCAACACCGGCAAGGTCATCAAAAATGCGTGGTCTGGCGGACATCGCGCGTAACTCCTTAGGTCATGGACCGGATGGGCATGGCACGCCGGGTCGCGACGTGCGGGGCGTAAGTATAGCCCCATACCCGTCGCAGAGCCATCCGTGTGGCCATCCATGCCCGTGCGCCATCCGCGCGGCGGCATGGATGGCATTGTGGCATGACGAAGTTGGCGCTGTCTTTGTGGTGGTTTATGGCATGGTGTTGCGGCGTTTGCGGACATAAGAGAGTATTTCAAAACAACTCATTGATAAAAAACAAGAAAAGTTTTTGGGTGCTGCCTTT
>NZ_BANE01000101.1 GCF_000964405.1 Novacetimonas hansenii JCM 7643 | reverse complement strand
GTCTTCTGAAGCTTTTTAGAAAAAGCTTCACCAAAAACATTTATAATTTCAGTATGTTATCGAGGATGACTTTTTAAACGGTCTCTTATCAAGGACCTGTTTTCAGACACTCCCTTGACCTGTTCACGCAGGCCTTGGGGGGCGGCGGTGTGGGATGGATCCCCAGGGCTGTCCCTTTTTTATTTCGTGCGGCACGATAGAACATCCCCCGTCTGCTATCTTCTGTCGGGGGCATGTCATGCGTCATTCATTTTCCATCCTGCCAATGTGCCTTGCCGCCGGGCTGTTCTGTCTGGGGCTGGGGCGGTCGGCATGGGCGAATCCGTCACTGGTGCATGCAATGCCTGCCGCGCATCAGGCCGTGGCGGCGGGAACGGTGACGATCCGGCTGGATTTCAATGCGGTCATTGACCCGTTTCCCACCCGACTCGTGCTGCTTGGGCCAAGCGGCGTGCCGCAACTTCTGCTGGCATCGCCCAAGGATGATGAACAGCAGGTCATTACGGTGGATGTACCGCTGACCATACCCGGCGATTATGTCCTGCAATGGCGGGCCGGGGGAAAAGGAAGCGGCACCAGCCATGGCGACGTGCCGTTTCGCGTTGTCGCGGCCACGGCGGGTGCAGCCCGCTGAACAGATAATGCGGGCTCAGCTACGGCCTTTTACGGCATGGGGCGTCTTGTGAAGCTTTCTGGACAAAAAGCTTCATCAGGAATTTTATGGGTTACTCCACCGCCGCCCGCAGGCCCGCTCCTGCCGCCAGCGGGCATAGGGGGATCGCCGCCGCCAGGAATGCCGCCAGCAGTTCAAGGTCCGGCCCCCACGACAGCCCTGTCTGTGCCGCATCCAGCGCCGCCGCCCCGAAAATCAGCGCCGGCGTCGTCAGTGGCAGCACAAGCAGCGGCAGCAGCACACCCCCGCGCCGCGCGCCCAGTACGACCGATGCCGCCATCCCGCCGATCAGCGACAGGATGAGCGTCCCAAGCAGCAACCCGATCAGCAGGATCGGCAGGCTGTCTGATGGCATGCCCAGCATGATGCCCAAAGGCGCCGCCGCCGCCAGCAGCGGCAGGCCGGTCGTCAGCCAGTGTGCCAGCATCTTGGCCAGTGCGATCAACGCGGGCGGCAGGCCGGTCATCATCAACTGGTCCAGCGACCCGTCCTCCAGCTCTGACCCGAACAGGCGGTCGAGCGGAAGCAGTGCTGCCAACAGGGCACAGACCCAGACAATTCCCGGCGCCATGTGGCGCAGCAGTTCCGGCGATGGCCCCAGCGCCAGCGGGAACAGCGCGCCCGCCAGGATGAAGAACAGAACGGACCCCAGCGTGTCGGCCCCATGGCGCAGGGCGAGGCGCAGGTCACGTTCAAGGATGGCGAGGATCAGGGTCGGAGTCTGAAGCGTCAAAACAGGTCGTCCTCGGGGAAATCCTCCATTGTCTGGGGGATATCGGATTCGTTCAGTCCCGGCAGCGCCAGCGATTTTGCATCCGGCAGAGGGAGGGGAACGTGAGTAGTTGCGATCACGATTCCGCCAGCTTCGCGATGGGTGCGGAAAAGCGTTTCCAGAAGTCCCATCGTGTTGCTGTCAAGGCCGAGGCTGGGTTCATCAAGCAGCCATAGCGGCGCACGCGCCAGCAGGACACGCGCCAGTGCGGCACGGCGTTTCTGCCCCGCCGACAACATGCGTGCAGGCAGTTCGGACAGTCCGGAAATATTAAGTGCGGACATGCAAGAATATGGATCACCCCCACTGGCCCGCGCCGCAAGCATCAGGTTTTCCAGCAGCGTCAGGCCCGGCTTGAGCGCGTCCTGATGGCCAAGATAGGCCACCCGTTCGGCATGGCGTGAACGGTCGGCCAGCGCATCGACACCTGACCACAGCACATGGCCGCCTTCCGGTTTGCGCAGCCCGGCCAGTACCCGCAGCAATGTGGACTTCCCAGCCCCGTTCGGGCCGGTCAGCAGCAGCGCATCACCCGCGTCGAGCGCAAGTCCAACCTGGTCCAGAACAAGGCGTTCCCCGCGAAAAACCGAGATATTTTCCACTTTCAGCAGGGGCGTGTTCCTGGGGGCAAAGGCAGTGATGGTCGGGTCCTCCGCATGGGTGCGATCGGGGTGGGGCGCAGGGGGGATGAAACCCGATCCCGCGTTCTTGTTACCGGGGCCTTCTTGTGTCGGCCCCGCGTCCGGGTATGTTCTACCACCGTTGGGAGATCAAGCCGGTTATCCACTGAAAGGTCACGCCACGCCTGTCTGTTCACGTGGCGGGAGGGCTTCGGTGGATGGATCGCGGCTGATGCCTCGGAGGAAACAAAGCCAATGAAGACGGTTGGGCACGACTCACTGAAAACGGGCCGCACACTTGAAGTGGACGGCAAGACCTATCACTATTTTTCCATCCCCGAAGCCGAGAAAACAATCGGCGACGTCGCACGACTGCCGGTCAGCCTGAAGGTGCTGCTGGAAAACGTCCTGCGGTTCGAGGACGGCCATTCCTATACGGTTGACGACGCCAAGGCGATCGCCGGCTGGCTGCCGAAGGGCAGCTCCACCAAGGAAGTGCCGTTCAAGCCCGCACGCATCCTGATGCAGGACTTTACCGGCGTTCCCGCCGTTGTCGACCTTGCGGCGATGCGTGATGGTATCCTCAAGCTCAAGGGGGACCCGCAGAAGGTCAACCCGCTGGTGCCCGTCAACCTTGTGATCGATCATTCGGTCATGGTGGACGTCGCGGGATCGCCCGAAGCGCTGCAGGATAACGTCACGATCGAATTCGAACGTAACGGCGAACGTTATGCCTTCCTGCGCTGGGGTCAGGAAGCGTTCGAAAACTTCTCGGTCGTGCCGCCGGGCACGGGTATCTGCCATCAGGTGAATCTGGAATACATCGCGCAGGCGGTGTGGACGGCGCATGTCGGTGGCAAGGACTATGCCTATCCCGACACCCTGTTCGGCACCGACAGCCACACGACCATGGTCAACGGCATGGGCGTTCTGGGCTGGGGTGTTGGCGGGATCGAGGCCGAGGCCGCGATGCTGGGCCAGCCCATCGCCATGCTGATCCCCGATGTCATCGGGTTCAAGATGACCGGCAAGCTGCCTGAGGGCGTGACCGCCACCGATCTGGTGCTGACGGTGACGCAGATGCTGCGCAAGAAGGGCGTCGTCGGCAAGTTCGTCGAGTTCTTTGGTCCTGCCCTTGACCACCTGCCGGTGGCCGACCGTGCGACCATTGCGAACATGGCCCCGGAATACGGCGCGACCTGCGGCTTCTTCCCCGTCGATGACCTGACGCTGGATTACCTGCGCCAGACCGGTCGCGAGGAACACCGCATCAAGCTGACGGCGGAATACCTCAAGGCGCAGGGCATGTTCCGTCATCCCCATTCGGAACACCCCGTCTTTACCGACACGCTGGAACTCGACCTTGCAACCATCGTGCCGTCGATCGCCGGGCCGAAGCGTCCGCAGGACCGCGTTGTCCTCAAGGGTGCCGACAAGGCGTTCGAGACGGAGCTGACCGGTGGTCTGGGCGTGCCCGAAGCCGACAAAAACAAGAAGGCGCCTGTCGCGGGCACCAACTATGAACTGGGTCACGGCGATATCGTGATCGCGGCGATCACGTCGTGCACCAACACCTCCAACCCGGCGGTGCTGATCGCGGCGGGTCTGGTGGCGAAAAAAGCCCGTGCGCTGGGCCTGAAGCCCAAGCCGTGGGTGAAGACGTCGCTGGCGCCGGGTTCGCAGGTCGTCACCGACTACCTGACGCGCGCTGGCCTTCAGGAAGAACTCGACGCGATGGGCTTCAATACCGTCGGGTATGGCTGCACCACGTGTATCGGCAATTCCGGCCCGCTTGAGGACCACATTGTCGACGCCATTGAGAACAACAAGCTCGTGGCCGTGTCCGTCCTGTCGGGCAACCGTAACTTTGAGGGACGCATCTCCCCCAACGTGCGCGCCAACTACCTTGCCAGCCCGCCGCTGGTGGTGGCCTATTCCTTGCTGGGAACCATCCGCGAGGACCTGACGACCGCGTCGCTGGGCACGTCCAAGGATGGCAAGCCGGTGTACCTGAAGGACATCTGGCCCACCAACCACGAGATCGCCGCCCTGATGGGATCTGCCATCACGCGTGACGAGTTCATCAAGCGTTACAAGCACGTCAGTCAGGGCACCAAGGAATGGCAGAACCTGAAGGTCGCGACGGGTTCCGAAACCTATGCATGGGATGCGGCATCCACCTATGTGCAGGACCCGCCGTACTTCCAGGACATCACGCCTGAGCCGAAGTCCCGTGGCGACATCATCGGCGCGCGTATCCTTGCGCTGCTGGGTGACAACATCACGACCGACCACATCTCGCCCGCTGGCGCGATCAAGGAAAGCTCCCCCGCGGGCAAGTATCTTGAAGCCCATGGCGTCGCGAAGAAGGACTTCAACTCCTACGGTTCGCGTCGTGGCAATGACCGCGTGATGGTGCGTGGCACATTCGCCAACATCCGCATCAAGAACGAGATGGTTCCGGGCACCGAGGGTGGTATTTCCAAGCACTATCCCGACGGCAAGGAAGGCTCCATCTACGACGTGGCGATGGAGTACAAGAAGGAAGGCACGCCGCTGGTCGTCTTTGGCGGCAAGGAATACGGCATGGGGTCGTCGCGCGACTGGGCGGCGAAGGGAACCCTGCTGTTGGGTGTGCGTGCGGTCGTTGCTGAAAGCTTCGAGCGTATCCATCGTTCCAACCTGGTGGGCATGGGCGTCCTGCCGCTGCTGTTCAAGGACGGCACGACGCGCAAGACACTGGGCCTGAAGGGCGATGAAGTCATCGAAATCAAGGGGCTGGACAACATCACTCCGCGTATGACGATGACGATGACCATCACCCGTGCCGATGGGTCCAAGCAGGAAGTGCCCCTGCTGTGCCGTGTCGATACGCTGGACGAGGTCGAGTATTTCCGCAATGGCGGCATTCTCCAGACCGTTCTGCGTGGCATGACCAAGGTCGCCTGATCCACACAGGGCGGCTGCCGGGTTAACCGGCATATGTAAAAAAGACGGCGGTCCGTTTGACGGGCCGCCGTTTTTTTATGCTCTTCTATGGGAATCCGATCCGGGCAAGGGGACTGAAAACCGCAGAATTTCCCCTCTTTGCAGAACCTTGCAAGAAACACATGTCGGCGGTGCTTTTACGCTATATTGTGTATAAATACGGCATCGTTTAAAACTATATATGATGTAATAACACGCTGCACGTACCGGGGCCTCATGGATCTGCTCTCTGCCTTGCACAGCTTCGTTCGCGTGGCTGCCACTGGATCGTTTTCTGCCGTTTCACGTGAAACCGGGGCAAGCCAGCCTACGATATCGCGTCATATCGCGTTGCTGGAGGCACATTATGGTGCCACCCTGTTCGCGCGTACGACCCGCAGCCTGATGATGACAGAGGATGGGCGCAGCCTGTTGCCCCATGCCTATGAGGTGCTGGAAATACTGGAGACGGCGGAAACCGCACTGGGTCGTCGCCGGGCGTCGGTTTCCGGGTTGGTCCGGCTGGGCATTACGACGGCGTTTGGCCTGTATCTGACCGGCAAGCTGGGAAAATTGCTGGAGGAACATCCCGACCTGTCGGTTGAACTGGTCATGCGTGACGGGTTTGGCGATCTGGTGGAGGAGGGACTCGACCTTGCCGTTCGGGTTGGGTCCATTGCCGAAGGTTCACTGATTGCACGGCGACTCGGGTCGGTCCGGCGTTATGTCGTGGCGTCCAGCGATTATCTTGCGCGGCGTGGTACCCCCGTGCATCCGCGTGACCTGCTTAATCACCCCTGCATTGCCTACAGCTATGGTGGGTCGCGCCATGACTGGCATTTCGATTGCAAGGGGGAAGAGAATGTCGTCGCTGCGAGTGGCCCCTTCCGCGCCAATAGTAGCGAGGCCGTATTGCAGGCGGTACGTTCCGGGCTGGGAATCGGGATGCTTCCTTCCTTTCAGGTGGAGGAGGATGTCGCCAGTGGGCGGCTGATCCATCTGTTCCCTGAATGGACGGTGCCGGAAATGCCGTTTTATGCAGTACATACCGGCCCGCGTACCCTGCCGTTGCGCACCCGCACGGTGCTTGATTTTCTGATCGATATTTCAGACGTGCTGCGACAGGGATGAACCGGTTGCAGGCTGCCCGCCTGATCCCATGACCATGCGCCGCTGTCGGGGATAGGCAGGTTTGTGTGTCCCCGCGCTTGTGTCGTCATCCCTGCCAAAGCAGCCTGTCGTAAGGGAAGCCTGCCCATATCAGGGCAGGAGGCAGGCTTATTGCTTAAATGATGACGGATGATGCTTTTTCGCCGTCATGTCGGCGTTTCGCGCAATAGCCCTTGGCAGGTAGTTTGAAAAGTCAGGACCAATAACATCCTGAAATCATAAAGGTTTTTGGTGAAGCTTTTTGGAAAAAGCTTCAGAAGACGCCGCCTTTTTGAAAAAAGGCGGCACCCAAAAACCTTTATTGTTTTTTCAATGATTTGTTTCCAAACGCTTGGTTTTCTCTGTCAGTCAGGTCTGGCGCTCAGTCCAGCGAAGTGCTGGCGTCTTTCGTGTCGGTCGGGGCTGCCGGGTCCTGCGATGCGCGGGCACGCTGCTCATCGCTTGAGGCCATCATATCGCTGTTGAAGCCGTCATGCAGGATGTGCGCCCATGTTTCCATCCAGCTATTGCCATGCTGTACGAAGCTGAGGGCCGCAGGATGCTGCGGCAGTGCTTCCTTGGCCCAGTCATCGGGGCTTTGCAGTGTGGCAGTCTTTGCATTGGAAACCGGGTTAAGAAAGATCGTCACCGTTTCGACATTGACTGTATGGTCGGGCGAAGGTGACGCAAGGGTCCAGCTTGCCTTGTACAGGACATTCGGCAGCGTAAAGCCAAGTTCCTTCAAGCGATTGGCGATAAGGGCAGTGCGGGTGATGGAGGTGGGATACACCGCCGCCGTAAACCAGCATTCCGCGCCCGGCGGTTTTGCGGGCATGATATGGGCGGCAAGGTTGCGGTCGTCATGGCAACTTGAATCCATCGACAGCGCGGCGCTTTCCGGCAGGGCCTGTGTGCTGGCCTCTGCCCCGATCAGGCCGGTGACAACATGGTCATGTACCCGGACAAGGATATTTTCCAATATCTCGCCATGTGGGCCGGTGATGACGTTCATGACGGGATGCCACACCCCCGCAGGCAGCGGCAGGATGCGGCCCGCGAACGGGATTGCCTTGGTCAGGCGATCGGTAATCGGCATCATCGTCACGACCCCATCATCGCCGCCACCCGCATTATCGGCGGGAGGGGCGTCATTCATGCCCAGCGCATGATGGATGCGTTGCGTAATGTTCTGCACGCCCGGCCACAGACGCCCGAGATACGCAGGCGGGAAGACCAGCATCAGGATCGAAAAGATGAAAATGGAATACAGGCACAGACGCCATATCGGGGCACGATGCCAGAGGCGGGAGAAAGCAGACATTCCGGGTTTTCATATCCTGACGCGACATCCAACCCGGCCAGGGCAGGGGCGGATGATAGAATAAGGCCACTTCGTCGTATGTTGCGGTTGTCCGTGCCCACACGGCGATCAGGGGACGCCACGATCGCGGGTGGTTCCGGCCCCTGGCAACACAGGGGCCGAGGGCAGATTACTTGATGATGCGTGCCTTCTGGGCCTCGCTGTCATTGGCGACTTCGGCGACGACACCATCTTCGTTCGATACGATGCGGACCAGTTTCGCACCCTGCTGCTGCGCGGTGATAAGCGAGTCGCTGATCATGTCCTCGATGGAGCGTGCAAGGTCGCGGGCGCTGGCGGCCGGCCCCATGCGGTCCTGACGGCGCATGACCTGGAACAGCAGCGACGGGTCGATGCCCCCGGTTTCCACCTTCAGGCCATAGCTGTCGATCATCGCTTCGATCTCCAGCGCGGAGACACGGGCGATATCCAGCCCTTCAAGCGCGCGGAAGACAAAGATCCGGTCCAGACGGTTCAGCACTTCGGGTGCAAAGCCTGCCTGGCGCAGGGCCTCGACAGATTCGGCACGCATCTTGTCGGGCTCGTCACTCAGCCGGTCGGCGATTTCCGAGAGTTCATCCGTCGCGATGTTGGAGGTCAGGATGAAGATGCAGCGCACGGTGGAAATATGCTGCCCCGTGGAAGCCTCGGTGACATGGCCGTCGTTCCAGGCCGTCAGGAACTTCTTGAACACATCGGGATGCGCCTTCTCGATTTCATCGAGAAGCACGACCGCATCAGGCTTTTCCTTCAGGCCGCCCGTCAGCTTGCCATAGGTGTCGGAGCCGACATACCCCTTGGGAGAGCCGAAAAGCTGTGTCGCGGCATGAGGGGAGCTCATCTGCGTCATGTCGAAGTTCAGCAATGGCCGGTCAAGCTGTCGCGCAAGCTGCTTGGCCAGATAGGTCTTGCCGGTGCCCGGCGGCCCGGCCAGCAGGAAGATGCCCACCGGCTTGCCACGGACATGCAGCGCCAGCCTGCGTCGCAGCTGTGCGGCAATGTCCTCACATACCTGATCCTGGCCGATGACGCGTGCGCGCAGGCTCGCGGCCAGTTCCTCGGCATCTATGATGGTTTCTTTCTGCTCGCGCGCCAGCATTTCTTCCAGCGCACTACGATTGGTCAGTCTGGCCAGTACGTCCATCATCCATCCCCGTCTGCGTCGGAGTCCCTTTCTGGCCAGTCTCTCTGCACGGTTTTCGAACCAGAGTCCGGCCAGCGTCAAAAATGCGCTACCCACGGCTATGACCGGATAGGCTGGCGCACACCATTCCATGAAATGCCGTATGCTGGCGAGTGAAAGATGCAAGGCCGCGGCGGCCTGTATGCTGCCCAGTATCAGGAATATGACCATGATGACCGGCAACATGCGTTCAAAAGCCGGATACAGCGCCTTCATTGAACGACGACCCCGATAACAAGTTGTCCATCCTTGTACAGCACCGGCAACGGTGTCGGTCCGGGGACGAAGATCGCCCCGGCATGCAATCCCGTGGCCCCCGGGTCGCTGACGGGACGGATCGTGACTTCGCCCGCGATACGGATCGGCAGGACAACCGTGCGCGGCTGTCCCGTCAGGTGCACCATCTGCGTCAGGCCCATGGATTCCACGCTGACGACCGAACTGCCTGTGCCCATGTCATATAACGGCATTTCCGCAAGGACGATCTCATGGCGTTTCAGCGCCGCAAGGATCGCGTTTTTCTGGTTGATGTCGAACGACGTGAATTGCAGCATGTCCGCCGCGCGGTCCGGTGCGATCATGGGCATTTCACCCAGCAGGTCCGCATGCGCGCGGGTGTGGTCCACCACGGCGCGCAGCCCGCCGCTGGCGCTGTCGCCCCCCTGTCCTGCCAGTGCGGTTGGGGTGCCCCCCGCATTGCCACCATCGCTGGTGCCCGATGCGCCGCCAAGGCTGTGGACGCCAAACCCACCCGCCACGACAGCCGCCAGCAGTCCCGCCACCACCATGCGGCGGCTGCCGGTCTGGCGTTGTGGCTGG
>NZ_BANE01000102.1 GCF_000964405.1 Novacetimonas hansenii JCM 7643 | reverse complement strand
GACGCCGCCTTTTTTCAAAAAGGCGGCACCCAAAAACTTTTCTTATTTTTTATCAATGCGTTGTTTTCAAACAATCTTTAAGGGATGTTTGCAAAAACAGCGCCAAAGACAGGCAGTTTTTTAAAAACTGCCTGAAAGCTTATATGGTTTTCCCGCAGGTCTGTTCCACAGGACCTATGCCCCGGCCGGTTTTGCGAAACGGCTGAATTCCTGCATGACCTGATCATAGATCGACCGTTTGAAACCGACATTAAGCCGTGACATGTCGCAAGCAGGCACCCATTGCCACATGTCGAATTCGGCCGGCAGATGCGTGTCGAGGCGTATATCGCCATCGTGTCCTGCAAAGCGCAGGGCAAACCATTTCTGTGTCTGTCCCCGGAATCGACCGCCAAGTGCCTTGCCAATCAGGTGATCGGGCAGGTCATAGCTGATCCATTGCGGATATTCGCCAATGATGGTGGCGTGATCGGTACCAATTTCTTCCATCAGTTCGCGCATCACCGCCTGTCGTGGGGTTTCACCGTCATCAATGCCCCCCTGCGGACATTGCCATACACCCTCTGTAACGGGACCACCTGCGCCGGGCATGTCGGTGCGACGCGCCATCAGCACTTCGCCCCGTGCGTTGAACAGCATGGCCCCCACATTGGGACGATAGGGCAGGTCGGATTTATTGATGCTCATGGATGTGCGGGCACGGAAGGTGTGGCAGGCGGCGTGGCCGGTGCAACAGGGGCGGAGGGCGTTGCCGGTGCTG
>NZ_BANE01000103.1 GCF_000964405.1 Novacetimonas hansenii JCM 7643 | reverse complement strand
CCGCCTTTTTGAAAAAAGGCGGCACCCAAAAACTTTTCTTTTTTTATCAATGATTTGTTTTCAAACACTCTCTTACCGGCAGGTAGTGGATTGAAAACTTCCCCGCCCCGTTCCACCGACCTGTTATGATCTGCGCAATCCTGTGCATTTTATGACCCGATCCTGCGGGCACAGCGGGCATGACGCATGCATGGGCATGGGGCGCACGCACCTGCATCGACCACAATGGAAATGAACGGATGAATGGACTGATACATTATCGCGACGAATGGTTTGGCAACATACGGCGCGACATCCTTGCAGGGATGGTGGGGACTTTTGCGCTGATCCCCGAAGTGATTGCCTTTTCCTTTGTCGCAGGTGTCGATCCAGAGGTGGGATTATATGCCTCCTTCGTCATCAGCGTGGTCATCGCCTTTGCCGGGGGGCGGCCAGGCATGATTTCCGGGGCGGCCGGGTCCGTCGCACTGGTGGCGGCAGCACTGGTGCGGGGACATGGGGTGCAATACTTGCTGGCCGCTACACTGCTGGCTGGCCTGTTTCAGGTGATCTTTGGCCTGCTGCGACTACATGTCCTGATGCGCTATGTCTCACGTCCAGTACGAACCGGTTTCGTCAATGCGTTGGCGATCCTGATCTTTTCCGCGCAGCTTCCGCATATGATGCATGTCTCGTGGCATACCTACGCCATGATCGCACTGGGCCTTGCCATTATCTATGGCGTGCCGAAATTCTTTACCGCCATTCCCTCCCCCCTGATCTGCATCGTGATCCTCAGTGCGATCGCGGCATGCTTTCCCATGCCGCTGCATACGGTGGCGGACCTTGGACGCCTGCCCGACAGCCTGCCACACCTTGTCTGGCCCGATATCCCCTTCAGCGGCGCAACATTGGGGATCATTGCCCCCTATGCCCTCGCCATGGCGACGGTGGGCGTGCTGGAATCCATGATGACCGCCAGCGTTGTCGATGACATCACCGAAACCCACAGCAACAAGCGTATGGAATGCACCGGCCTTGGCATTGCCAACATCGCCGTGGGCCTGTTTGGTGGCATTGCGGGATGTGGCATGATCGGACAGACCGTGGGCAACCTGCGTTATGGCGGACGGGGACGGCTTTCAACCTTTGTCGCTGGCGCATTCCTGCTGCTGTTGATGGTGGCGCTGCGCCCGTGGGTGGCGCGGGTGCCGGTGGCAGCACTGGTGGCCATCATGATCATGGTTTCCGCCAGCACATTTTCATGGTCGTCGCTGCGTGACCTGCTGCACCATCCACGCCTGTCAAGTACGGTCATGGTGCTGACGGTGGCGGTCGTCGTCACCACCCATGACCTTGCGGCAGGTGTGCTCGCAGGGGTACTCCTCAATGGCGTGTTCTTCGCCTTTCAGGTGTCGAAGATGCTTGATATCCGCAGCACCTGCGATGCCACACAGGATATCCGCACCTATGTCGTCACGGGTCAGGTCTTCTTTGCTTCCGCCGACAGCTTCACCGATGCCTTCGACATACGCGACAATGTCCGGCAGGTCCGGATCGACCTGCGACAGGCACATCTGTGGGATATTACGGCAGTCGGTGCGCTGGAAAATATCGTCGGAAAAATGCGCCAGAATGGTATGACGGTGGAGGTCATCGGGCTGAATGCCGCCAGCGCCACACTGGTCAACCGCCATTCCAGTATTGAAATCACGGCACAATAAGCAGGCCGGTTATGGACTTTGAAACAAGCCAAACCCCATCACAGGATTTTTGAAACAACCTGTTCATAAGGAATGACAGACTTCCTGAGCAGGGCTTTTTTCAAAGACGTTTGAAACAAAGCCCTGTCAAAAAATTCATCCAACGGGTTAATGGACCTGTATTTTCAAGCCGCCGAGAATTTCAGGACACCATATTTCTGCGACAAGACGGTGCCCGGTAATCTGTCCTGAAAAGCCACCGCTGGAGACTGCGTTCCCCTTTACGCCTGTTGGTCAGGAAACAGTCCTTTAGAGATTGTTTGAAAACAAGTCATTGATAAAAAAGAAAAGTTTTTTGGGTGCTGCCTTTTGATCGAAAAAGGCGGCGTCTTCTGA
>NZ_BANE01000104.1 GCF_000964405.1 Novacetimonas hansenii JCM 7643 | reverse complement strand
CTTTTTGGAAAAAGCTTCACCAAAAAACCTTTATGATTTCAGTATGTGATCAAGCCTGACTTTTCAAACAGTCTCTCACACGCCAAAATCCCGATCCGTTACAAATACCCCTGAAACATAAGGATAGTCCTGAATACTCCCCGGGACTTCCTGCCATAAAAAAACGGCACCCCCTGCGGGATGCCGTTTTTCATGATGGGTCGTGCAAAAACCGCGTCGTCAGATGGACATCTCTGGCGTGGCGCTTTTTGCTGCATCGATTTCCGCACGGGCGGACTGCATCTTGTCCATCAGGATATCCAGAGCCGGGACATTCATCTTGTCCGCCTCGTCATAGGATTTTTCCAGTGCGGTCAGGCGGGACTGCGCATCGGTTGCGGAAAGGTCCGCAACCGGCGTCGCATGGTCCGCCAGAATGGTGCAGTGGTCCGGCGTCATGTCGGCAAAACCACCAGACACGAAGAAACGATGGGCAATGGCGTCGCCCTCGTAAATCTCGACAACGCCACCGCGCAGCATCAGCATCAGCGGCGCATGCTCCGGCATCGCGGCGATATCGCCCTCGGAACCGGGCATGACCACCATGTCAGCCGTGTGGGAGAAGAGGGTCTTCTCCGGGCTGACAATCTCGACCTTAATCGGCATGGTCTGTCTTCCTTGCGTCAGGGGCCAGTAATCAGGCCGATTCCTTCATCTTCTCGGCCTTGGCCACCGCTTCCTCGATCGCGCCAACCATATAGAACGCGCTTTCGGGCAGGTGGTCATATTCGCCCGCGACAATCGCCTTGAACGAACGCACCGTATCAGCCAGCGAAACCAGCTTGCCCGGCGCACCGGTAAAGACTTCGGCCACATGGAACGGCTGCGACAGGAAGCGCTGGATACGACGCGCACGCGCCACCACCAGCTTGTCGTCTTCCGACAGTTCATCCATGCCAAGGATGGCAATAATGTCCTGCAGCGACTTGTAGGTCTGCAAGATACGCTGCACGTCGCGCGCCACCTGGTAATGTTCGTCGCCCACGATCTTGGGGTCGAGCGAGCGGGAGGTGGAATCCAGCGGGTCAACAGCAGGATAGATTCCCATTTCCGCGATGGAACGGTTCAGCACCGTCGTCGCATCAAGATGGGCAAAGGTTGCCGCAGGCGCCGGATCGGTCAGGTCATCAGCAGGAACATACACAGCCTGCACCGAGGTGATCGACCCCTTCTTGGTGGAGGTGATGCGTTCCTGCAGGGCGCCCATTTCCGTCGCCAGCGTCGGCTGATAGCCCACGGCGGACGGGATACGGCCCAGAAGCGCGGACACTTCGGCACCGGCCTGCGTGAAGCGGAAGATGTTGTCCACAAAGAACAGCACGTCCTGACCTTCGACATCGCGGAAATATTCCGCAACCGTGACGCCCGACAGGGCAACACGGGCACGCGCGCCCGGCGGCTCGTTCATCTGGCCATAGACCAGTGCGACCTTTGACCCTTCGGTGGAGTCGCCATCAAGCTTGATAACGCCCGCGTCCTGCATTTCGTAATACAGGTCGTTACCTTCACGGGTACGTTCACCCACACCCGCGAACACGGACACGCCGCCATGCGCCTTGGCGATGTTGTTGATCAGTTCCTGGATGATAACCGTCTTGCCGACGCCCGCACCACCGAACAGGCCAACCTTGCCCCCCTTCAGATAGGGGCACAGCAGGTCAACGACCTTGATGCCCGTGGGCAGGATTTCGGTCGCGGCCGCCTGTTCGTCGAATGCGGGGGCGGAACGGTGGATCGGCGAACGACCCTTTGCCAGAACCGGGCCACGGTCATCAATCGGTTCACCGATGACGTTGAGGATACGGCCAAGCGTGCCCGGCCCGACCGGCACCGTGATCTGCGACCCGGTGGCGACGACTTCGGTGCCGCGGCTCAGGCCATCGGTCGTGTCCATCGCGATGCAGCGGACTTCGTGTTCGCCGATTTCCTGCGCGACTTCGAGGACCAGCGTCTGGCCGTTGAGAGAGACATGCAGCGCATCGAGGATATGCGGCAGCGTGCCTTCGAACTGGACATCGACGACGGCGCCGCGGATCTGCGTCACACGGCCGACGACGTTGCTTTTCTGCGACTGCCCCTGTGTGGAGACAGGAGCCTCGTGAGTTGTGGTTTCCGACATGGGACAGCTCCTGGAGCGTGGAGACCGATCTTCAGACTGCCTGGGCGCCCGAAATGATCTCGATCAGTTCATTGGTGATATTGGTCTGGCGGGTGCGGTTATAGGTCAGCGTCAGGCGGTCAATGGCCTTGCCCGCGTTACGCGTGGCACTGTCCATCGCCGTCATCCGCGCACCGTTTTCACCCGCGGCGGTTTCAAGCATGGTCGCATAGATCTGGACCTGCAGGTTGCGCGGCAGCAGGCGCGACAGCAGCGCGCCCTCATCCGGCTCGAACTCATAGGCCGCGGTTTCGCCCGCTGCCTCGTTGTCGTTACCCGCAAGCGCCAGCGGAATCAGCTGCATTTCCGTCGGGACCTGCGACATGACATTCTGGAAGCGGTTATAGACCAGCGTGCAGACATCGAATTCGTCGCGGTCCAGCATGCCGGAAATCTTCTCGCCAAGGTCGGCGGCGACCTTGAACGACACGTCCTTGCCCGACGCCATATGGATATGGCCGACGATCAGGTCCGAAAAGTCGCGCGACAGATATTCGAACGTCTTGCGCCCCACCGGCAGCAGACGCACGGTCTTGCCTTCCGCCTGAAGCTTCAGGATCATGTCGCGCGTCTTGCGGTTGATGTTGGAGTTGAAGGCCCCCGCGAGACCGCGGTCACTCGACATCGGCACCAGCAGGTGGGTGGCGCTGCCCCCCGTCCCCACGAGCAGCTTGGGCTGTCCGCCCTCACCGCCCATGCTGCGGGCAACCTCGGCGAGCATGCGGCGCATCGCGTCGGCATAGGGGCGCGCCGCCGCTGCGCGGGTTTCCGCCCGACGCAGCTTGGCCGCAGCGACCATTTTCATCGCGCTGGTGATCTTTCGCGTCGATTTGACGCTACCGATCCGTGCGCGCAGTTCCTTCAGGGAAGCCATGGATGCGCGTTCTTCCTCAGTTGACGAACTGACGGCCGAACGTCGTCAGGAAATCGTTCAGTCGGCTTTCGATATCCTTGGTCAGCTGACGCTGGGTACGGATGGATTCAAGGATGTCCTTGCCTGCCGAACGCGTTTCCTCAAGCAGACGCTTTTCATACGTCGTGACCTGGTTCACCGGCACGGCATCGATATAGCCACGGGTGCCTGCATACAGCACGACCACCTGTTCCTCGACCGAGAGCGGGGAGGTTTCGGGCTGCTTGAGCAGTTCGACAAGGCGTGCGCCACGGGCAAGCTGCTTCTGCGTCGCGGGATCAAGATCCGACGCGAACTGCGAGAACGCAGCCATTTCGCGATACTGCGCCAGTTCCAGCTTGATCTTGCCGGCCACCTGCTTCATCGCCTTGATCTGCGCGGCGGACCCGACGCGCGACACGGAACCACCAACATTCACCGCCGGGCGGATGCCGCGATAGAACAGGTCGGTTTCAAGGAACACCTGACCGTCGGTGATGGAAATCACGTTGGTCGGGATATAGGCAGACACGTCACCTGCCTGCGTCTCGATCACCGGCAGGGCCGTCAGCGAACCGGCGCCGAACTTGTCGGACATCTTCGCCGCGCGTTCCAGCAGGCGCGAATGCAGATAGAACACGTCACCCGGATAGGCTTCGCGTCCCGGCGGACGACGCAGCAGCAGCGACATCTGGCGATAGGCGACGGCCTGCTTCGACAGGTCATCATACACGATCAGGGCATGCATGCCGTTATCGCGGAAATATTCCCCCATGGAGCACGCGGCATACGGCGCCAAGTACTGCATCGGGGCCGGGTCGGACGCGGTGGCCGCCACGACGATGGAATATTCCATCGCGCCGGTTTCCTCCAGCGTGCGGACCAGCTGCGCCACGGTGGAACGCTTCTGCCCGATGGCGACATAGATGCAATAGAGCGACTTGGACTCGTCACCCAGGGCATTGACGCCCTTCTGGTTGACGATGGTGTCGATCAGGATTGCGGTCTTGCCGGTCTGGCGATCACCGATGATCAGTTCGCGCTGGCCACGCCCGATGGGCACAAGCGCGTCGATCGCCTTGATGCCGGTCTGCATCGGCTCGCTCACGGACTGGCGGGGCATGATGCCCGGGGCCTTGATTTCCGCGCGCTTGCTGATGACATCACCAACCAGCGGCCCCTTGCCGTCGATCGGGTTGCCAAGGCCATCGACCACACGGCCGAGCAGGGCCTTGCCGGTCGGAACCTCGACCACCTTGCCGGTGCGCGCGACGGTGTCGCCTTCACGCATCGCCGTATCATCACCGAAGATGACAACGCCGACATTGTCGTTTTCAAGGTTCAGCGCCATGCCGTGCTGGCCGGTGGCGGGGAAGACCAGCATTTCGCCGGCTTCCACATTCTGCAGCCCGTAAACACGGGCGATGCCGTCACCAACCGACAGGATGGTGCCGGTTTCGGCAACATCGACGGACTGGTCGAACGTGGCGATCTGCTGCTTGAGGATATCCGAAATCTCGGAGGGGCGGATTTCCATCACGCGGCTCCCTTCATGGCATGATGCAGGCGGGTAAGGCGGGATCTGAGGCTGGTATCATACAGGCGGGCGCCTACGCGCACGACCAGACCGCCCAGCAGCGCCGCGTCAACACGCTCCTGGATATTGACTTTGGAATAGCCGGCCTCGGCGAGGCGGCCGCGAAGCTGTGCGCGCTGCACATCGTTGAGGGGGTGGGCGGAGACAACGTCCGCCACCACCTCGCCCCGGCGGGCAGCGGCAATTGCCGCCAGGGCGGCAAGAATTTCACGAAGGTGCGGCAGGCGGCGGTTTGTCGCCACCACGCCGACGAAATCACGGATCAGCGGGTCGAACCCTTCCTTGTCCAGCACGGCGAGCAGCGCACGCGTGGCCTGACGGATATCAAGGGTGCGATCGACCAGCACGGAGGACAGGTCCGCGCTCTGCTCCAGCATGGAGGACAGGGCCTTCGCCTGGTCCAGCACAAGGTCGAGCTTCTGCTTGTCGGAGGCAAGGTCATAGAGCGCCGTCGCGTAACGGCCCGCAAGGCCATTGGCAATGGAGGCGATTGGTATTGAGGTCGTTCCAGTCGAATCCACTGTCCGCTTTTCCAATCCAGAATCGTGGGTCACACAAACAAGCTGCAGGCCCCGGAACACGACAGGCCCCAAGCTCTGCTGGCGCGGCTCTAGCACGCTGTACCGACCCACGCAACCGACACGGCCCTGCCCCGCCGCAGATTGTTTCACCGCGTGCCGTGGCATGGTCGTTCCGGCGGATCAGGCCACCGTCCCATAGCGGGGCGTAGCATACATACCTGCCCCCCGTTCGGGAATAGAGTTCATGAACGATTCGTCATGATATGGCCGACAGGGCGCGCGCACTGCGCATGCCCATCATGCGAAAACCGCATCACCAGACATGTCACGCCTGCCGCCCACCACCGCCCGAAGCGCGCGCGGCCTCCTCCCCGGCCATCAGCGCCGCCACCGCCTGCGTGCTGGCGCGGGCACGGGCGCTGGTCACGACGATCCCGATGATCGCGATCAGCACCGCCGCCGCAAACATCCCCCACCACATGCGATGCGTCGCCTGTGCGAACAGCGCCCAGTCGATCCTGCCCGCCTGCCCCGCAGCGCCCCCCGTCAGCGTGCCACACAGCGCAATGCCCAGCAGCACCCCGATCTGGCGGCTGGTGGAGGCCAGGGCCGCGGCGACCCCGGCCTGGCTGCGGGGCATGCCTGCAACGGCCGCGTTGGTGATGGGCGCATTGCACAGCCCGAACCCACACCCGCACAGCCCATAGGCCGCAAGTAGCACCCCAAGTGGCGTTGCGGCGGACAATTGCGTCAGCAGCAGCGCACTGACCGCAAATCCCAACGCGGATAGCAGCAGCGGCACCCGCGCGCCAATCCGCCCGACCAGACGCCCCGACAGCGGTGCGCAGATACTGCTGCATACGGCAAAGGGCAGCGTACACAGCCCCGCATGCAGGGCCGACATCGCGCGCGCGCCCTGAAGATAGAGGGTATTGAGGAACAGGAACGCACTGAACACCGCAAAGGCAAGGATGGCGGTCACGATCGCCCCCGAAAACGGCAGGGCATGGAAAAAGCGCAGATCCACCAACGGGGCCGTGCTGCGCTGTTCCACGATCACAAAGCCGACCATCGCCAGCACACCCAGCGACAGGAAACCGGAAATAACCGGATCACCCCAGCCGAAATCGCGCACTTCGATCAGGGCCGCGGTCAGCATCGCCAGCGTCACCATCACCAGCAATTGCCCCGGCGCATCGAACGGGCGGATATGCGGGGCGCGGGATTCGGGAATAAAACGCAGGCTGAGGAAAATCGCCATGGCCCCGATCGGCACGTTCACCCAGAACACGGCCTGCCAGTTGACCCAATGGACCAGCACGCCGCCCACCACAGGCCCCAGCGCCAACGCCACACCCGACGCACCACCCCAGACCCCGATGGCCTGCGCCCGCGCGCGCGGTTCGGTAAAGACATTGGCAATGATCGACAGCGCCACGGGATTGAGCATCGCGCCACCGATTCCCTGCAACATGCGCGCACCCACCAGCATCGTGATCGACCCCGACAGCGCACAGAGCATCGACCCGAGGCAGAACACCGAAATCCCGGCGACAAAAACCCGCCGCCGCCCCAACCGGTCCGCAATCGCGCCCATCAGGACCAGCAGGCTGGCGACCATCAGGGTATAGCCGTCCACCACCCATTGCAGGGTGGAAAAACTGCCATGCAGGGCGGTACGGATGGACGGCAGCGCCACATTGACGATGGTAACATCCATCATCACCAGCAGCAGGCTGAGACAGCATGTGACCAGCACGATGGTCGAATGGACCGGGGCGGGCGGACGTGCGGTCGAACGGGCGGGGGCCACGTCGGGGCCGGATGGCCGGATTGGGGCGGTCATGGCGTTCTGGTTCCCGTCAGTCGGAAGCACCCGCAGCCGCGACGCCCTGATGGCCCGCTGGACATGCCCGGCACGAAAACCAGTCCCGTGCGAAGCGGGGCCATAATCATCATGAAATGGGGGGAATGGAGCGGGCGAAGGGAATCGAACCCTCCTCAGAAGCTTGGAAGGCTACTGCATTACCACTATGCTACGCCCGCCCATTTCGGCGCATGTATAATGCGGGGCGGGGCGGCGTTGCAAGCCCCCATGGCCATGCCTTTGCCACTTTACATCCGGCGGGCATGTTTTTTGTGCCCATGTGCATGAAATCGCACACGCCCCCTTGACTTTCACCTCCAGACGTATTCTTTTCCGCCTCACTGTGCCGGGTACGCATGGGCATGCCACAGGATGGGACATATCGTCGCATCCCCGCTGGCAGGTCGATAGCGGCTTTGCAGGGGTGTAGCTCAATTGGCTAGAGCGCCGGTCTCCAAAACCGGAGGTTGCGGGTTCGAGACCCTCCACCCCTGCCATTCTCCGGTCGGGATAATTTCCTCCCTTCCGGCTTGGCATATTTTGGTCAGGGCGACGCCGTGCTGACCGGATTTCAGGCCCCCGCGCCCGCCGGGCATCCCGGTCAGGCGCGTCGGGTGTTGCAGGAAGGATGTTTCGTGTCGGTCAGTCCCGCGAAATTTGTAGAAGAAGTCCGCGCAGAGGCGAAAAAGGTCACATGGCCCACACGCCGCGCGACACTGATGACGACGGGCGCGGTCCTGGCGATGGCCGGGCTGGCATCGGTATTTTTCTTCCTCGTCGACGAGGTGATCGGCCTTGGCGTGCGTAAATTATTTGGACTGGGAGGCTGAGTTCAGCCATGGCCAAGCGGTGGTATGTCATCCACGTCTATTCGGGCTTTGAAAAGAAGATCGCCCAGCACATCACGGAACAGGCCGCCCAGAAGGGACTGGCCGACCATTTCGGGGAAATCCTGGTCCCGTCCGAGGAAGTGACCGAGGTGCGTCGCGGACAGAAGGTCAATTCCGAACGCAAGTTCTTCCCCGGCTATGTGCTGGTCAACATGGAACTGACGGACGAGGCATGGCACCTTGTCAAGGACACCCCCAAAGTGACCGGGTTCCTGGGAAGCAAGACCAAGCCGTCGCCCATTCCCAAGGCCGAGGCCGAGCGGATCATGAAGCAGGCGCAGGAAGGCGTCGAGCGCGTGCGTCCCTCTGTCACGTTCGAAGTGGGGGAACAGATCCGCGTGGCCGATGGTCCGTTCACGTCCTTCAATGGCACGATCGAGGAAGTGGACGAGGAAAAGGGTCGCCTGACCGTCAGCGTCTCCATCTTTGGCCGCTCCACACCGGTCGATCTCGAATACAATCAGGTCGAGAAAGTCTGATATCGCGCATTTCTGGCGGATCACGGCAAAGGCACCCCGACGGGTGCCTTTTTTCGTTGGTGCGCCATGGGCCGTACAGGCCGTCCCGCGCTAGACTTCCCCATATATCTGGACGGCCCCGGACATATGGAAGGACGCGCAATGAACGAGCGATACAGATTCGCGGATTTCGACGAGATCATGAAGCAGTTCCCCGATCAGGCCGATACGCTGATCGTGGATGCCTATCTGAGCGATTCGGTGGAAGCGAGCATGCGGCTGTTCCGCATCTATCACCCCCTGCCCCGCCATTATCATACGCAGTGTGACGAACACCTGCTGCTGTTACGCGGCAAGCTGGAGTTTTTGATCGAGGACGAACCGCCCCGCACGTTACAGGCGGGCCAGATGGTATCCTTCCTGCGCAATGTCGTACATGGCGTCAGACCGATCGGCACGGCCCCTGTCATCTTCTTCGCCGCCGATACCCCACGCCGCGCGCCCGATGACGTCCATTTCATAGACCCCGAAGCCGCAAAGGGTCTGAAATTCGTCAGTCATCTGAAGGACTATGCCAACACGATTGACTGAATTCAGCGGTGTTGCCCCCCATGACCCTTTGGAAATTGTGGCTTCATCAGACAGATCCGGGGGGGGTAAGGAATGCGCGGCTGCCGGGGGGCGGGCGGCACGCGCATCGCCCAATGCAGGCTGCCGCAATGTATGCGGGAGCGTTGCCCCCGAACCCCCACCAAAGGGTATTACCCTTTGGAAACCATGAATTGGTGATATGGCGTTTTTCCGCCATTGTGACGCGGCCTGACCTGTGAATATGTCACAGGCGGCATTTTGCGCATTGACTTGTGTCGCATGCAGGGGCATCAGGCCCGACCATTCATACATCGAAGTCGTTTTTGGGGGTGCCTGACCCCACCCCAGGAAGCCACGCCATGTCCCTTTCCTGCCTGCCCCGCACATCCTGCGCCACGCCTGCTGGCGTCGCGTCGTCACGTGGCGTCACCGCGAACGCGCGCCCCGCACGCACCCACCGGGCCATGCGGCAGGTGCGCGCGGTCCTGCGCGACATCTGGGTTGGGCCGGTCATCGCATTGGGCAGCGTCGTCTGCGGCGGGTTCTTTACATTGCTGACCCATCTGCTGGGCCACGGCGCGCCCTGATCCGTTGTCCCCCGACAATGGGGCGCATATCCCTCTAATCGAGGGTTTGAAAACAACGCATTGATAAAAACAGGAAAATTTTCCGGGTGCTGCCTTTCGATCGAAAAAGGCGGCGTCTTCTGAAGCTT
>NZ_BANE01000105.1 GCF_000964405.1 Novacetimonas hansenii JCM 7643 | reverse complement strand
GCGCGGCGGCGGCCGCCGCGTCGCCACCCGGCCGCGGCGGCGCAAGGGCCGCGACACTGACGGGCCATCCGGCCTGCGCCAGACGGCGCGCGGCGACATAGCCATCCCCCCCATTGTTCCCCGGACCACACAGCACAAGCACGCGGCACGGCCGCACGTGACGACGCACCGCACGTTCCACCGCGCGCCCCGCATGTTCCATCAACGTACGAATCGGCACCACCCGCGCGGCAAGGGCATCCACACGCCCCATCTGCGCCGGATCGGGAAGAAGCAGTCTGTATGCGGCGTCATTCATGATCGGTCCCCCTGCGTGCATGGCCTGCCTGCGGGCCGGGATATCCGGGCATGGAGGCAGATGGGGCAAAATATGCCCGACGGCATGCAATATCTTGCATTATGGACGCAAAATCGGGAAACAACCGTCCATGCTTTCCCGATGGGCGCCATGCCGGATACGCATTCGCCCGTCCCATCGTTTTCCAAACCGGAGGCGTCATGTCCCACTCCATTCTCTGGAGCCTTGTGCTCGCCGTTCACCTTCTTGGCATGGCCGCATGGGTGGGCGGCATGATCTATGCCGTGTTCGTACTCCGACCGAGTCTCGGCCTGCTTGACGCCATCCCCCGCGCGTCAGTCCATCTGCAGACACTCAACCGCTTCTTCCGCATCGTATGGCATGTCATGCCGATGGTGCTGGTGACGGGGTGGCTGATGATCCTGCACGAAGGCGGATTCGCAGCAATCGCGTGGCAGATCAACCTGATGCAGTTGCTGGGCCTGATGATGGCCCTGATTTTCGCACGGATCTATTTCGGCCCGTACCAGAAGGCCCGCCGCGCCATGCGCCCGCAACCGGCGATGTTCGATTCGATCCGCTCACAGATCCTCATCAATATCGGCCTTGGGGTGCTGACGATCATTACGGCATCCCTTGCCCACCCGTTCTGAGGCACCTTCCACAGCAGCGGGCATGCCCAGCAGAGGTAAATGCCCAAATAACTGATGCACATGCGCACAGGCATCCTTGATTTTCATACGGGATGCAGATAGGCAGGGGACGTGTGGAATGTAGGGATTCGCCCTTGGTCCACAGGCCCCTGCGTTGCTGCAGGCGATCAGGCGCGCTAACCTGATAGGCGGTATGGTAGCAATCCGGACGGGACCTCACCACTGACACGTTCGAGAGAATTTTGAGCGCCAAGAAGAACACGACATCCGCTCCGGCCGGTTCCGCCAAGGTGGGCCGGCGCGTTGCCGCGACCGCAGGCGACATAATGCCGATATCCGACATTGAAATCGTTACCCCTCCGGAAACGGAAGACGCGCCACAGCCGCTGTTTTCCGAACTGGGCCTGTCCGCGCCGATCCAGCAGGCGATCGAGGAGATGGGCTATCGCCATCCCACCCCCATCCAGGCACAGGCGATTCCCTATATCCTGATGGGGCGCGATGTTCTGGGCGTGGCGCAGACGGGCACGGGCAAGACCGCGTCCTTCACGCTGCCCATGCTGGAAATCCTGTCCGGCTCACGTGCACGGGCCCGCATGCCGCGCTCCCTCATTCTGGAGCCCACGCGCGAACTGGCGCTTCAGGTGGCGGAAAACTTCGTCAATTATGGCAAGCACCTCAAGCTGACACATGCGCTGCTGATTGGTGGCGAAAGCATGGCGGAGCAGAAAGAGGCCCTCAATCGCGGCGTTGACGTCCTGATTGCGACTCCGGGACGGCTGATTGACCTGTTCGAACGTGGCGGCCTGTTGCTGACGCAGACGAAGCTGCTGGTTATTGACGAGGCAGACCGCATGCTCGACATGGGGTTCATCCCCGATATCGAGAAGATCGTCAGCATGCTGTCGCCGATACGCCAGACGCTTTTCTTCTCTGCTACGATGGCACCTGAAATCCGTCGCCTGGCGGACATGTTCCTGCACAACCCCAAGGAAATCACCGTCAGCCGCCCCTCTTCGGTCGCGTCCACCATCGAGACGGGACTGGTGATCGTGGAAGAAGATGACAAGCGTCGCGCCCTGCGCAAGCTGCTGCGCGAGAGCGACATGCAAAACGCGATCATCTTTTGCAATCGCAAGCGCGACGTGGACGTCTTGTGCAAATCCCTGCTCAAGCATGGGTTTTCAGCCGGGGCACTGCATGGCGACCTGCCACAGTCGCTACGCTTTTCCACGCTGGAGGCGTTCAAGTCTGGCGAACTCAAGATCCTCGTCTGCTCCGACATCGCCGCCCGCGGGATCGATATCGGCGGGCTGTCGCATGTCTTCAATTTCGACCTGCCGTTCCATGCGGAAGATTATGTCCACCGCATCGGTCGCACGGGCCGCGCAGGCCGCACCGGCCATGCCTACAGCCTTGCGACCCCTTATGAGCAGCCGTTAGCCGAAGCGATCGAAAAACTGACCGGCAAGCCAATCGTCCGGCTGGAGGTCAAGGGAATCGACCAGACCGAATGGTCTGATGAACCGCGCCCACGTGGCCGCAAACGTGGTGGCAAGCCTGCTGAAGTGCGTACAACACCACAGGCGCCCGCGCCCACGGGCAAGACCTCTGCGCCATCGCGCAAGCCAGCAGTCGAATCGCGCAATGCCGTTGCCCCCACGGCTGTATCCGCCACTGCGGCGCCACCAGCGCGTCCGGCATCCCCGCCGCGCCACGCGGCAACGGCCCATGCCCGCGAAGAACATGGCAACGAGCGGCCCCAGGCCGGGTTTGGCGGTGATATCCCCGCCTTCATGCTGCTGCCGCGTCGCACGGCGTCTGTCATCCCCACGCCCGAGGATGAAATCCGGCCGGACTGACCCGAAAGACTTTGCCCGTGTCTGAAATCATGCAGGTTCATATCGATGCCCTTGGCGCGGAAGGGCACGGTCTTGCACGCCTGCCTGATGGTGCCGCCCTGTTCGTCGCGGGCGCACTCCCCGGCGAGGAAGTTACCGTTCTTCCGACAGGGGACGGCAGGGCACGGTTGGAAAAAATCCTCCATCCCTCCGCCGACCGGGTTGATCCGCCCTGCGACCTGTTCGGACGATGTGGCGGATGCTCCGTGCAGTATATGTCCCTGCCCCTGTCATTGCGGTGGAAGACGGACACCGTCCTGCGTGCCCTGCATGGCGCAGGCTATACCGACCCGATTCCCGTGACTTCATGGCAGGGGGCGCCACTGACACGCCGTCGGGTGGATCTTGCCTTTGCCCGCACGGAACAGGGTATGGTCATCGGGCTGCATCGCAAACGTGGCGAGGTCGTGGACATGACCCAATGCCACGTGCTGGAACCCGCGCTGTTCGCGCTGCTTCCCCTCCTGCGGCCAATGCTGCATTCGCTGCCTGCCATCCGGCGTGGCGGGGACCTGCAGATCAATATGCTCGACAGTGGACCGGACCTGCTGCTGGCCACGGATGGCCCGCTTGGCCCTGATGACCGCCGTATCCTGGCGCAGTTTGCAGCCAGCCAGCGTATTCCACGGATTTCGTGGCGTCCCCAGGGCAGTCACGACATCCCGGAAACCGCAGCACAGACGGGTGGGGTATGGCATGAATTTTCCGGTGTGCGCACGGCACCGCCGCCGGGTGCTTTCCTTCAGCCCAGTCGGGCGGGTGAGGATGCAATCCGGTGCGCCATTCTCGAGGCCCTGCCGACCAAGCGGCTCAAGGGAGATATTATCGAACTTTATGCCGGATGCGGCACGCTGTCCTTCGCCCTTGCCGAACGGGGACGGGTCATGGCCCATGAAGGGGACGCAGCCGCCTTTGCCTGCCTGAAACAGGCATGTGGCGGCACACGTGTGCAACCATTCCATCGCGACCTCAACCGGCAGCCGGTCATGGGTGCTGTCCTGGCAAAGGCTGGGGCGGTCGTGCTGGACCCTCCTCATGCCGGCGCGGGCGCGCAGCTTCATCAGATTACCGATGGCAAGCCACTGAATGTCATTTATGTCAGTTGCAACCCCACCGCCCTGCGCCGCGATGCAACAGCATTGCGACAGGCCGGATACCGGCTGGACCGCCTGACGGTAATCGACCAGTTCCTGTGGTCCACCGAGGTCGAGAGCGTATGCCTGTTCACCCGACCAGCCCCACCACGACGCCGCTGAAACAGCGCGGACCCAACAATGCCGCGCTTACAAAGTGCTGGCCCTGCATCTTCTGACAGGCCACCGATGGCTGAAGCTTTTTCTTCTTTCATCGGCGGGTCATTTCCAAACAGCCCCCAGAAGACTGTTTGAAAAGTGAGTCTCAATAACATCCTGAAATTATAAAGGTTTTTGGTGAGGCTTTTTCTGAAAAGCTTCAGAAGACGCCGCCTTTTCGAAAAAAGGCGGCACCCAAAAACTTTTCTTTTTTTATCAAAGAGTTGTTTTCAAACAATCTCTAGACGTGGAAGCTTTCACCACAACCGCAACGCCCTTTTTCATTGGGGTTGGAAAATGTGAAGCCCGCTTCAAGCTGCTTGACCTCGTAATCCATCACCGACCCGATCAGGAACAACGTCGCCTTGCGATCCACCAGCAGGGTGACACCATGATCGCGGACCACTTCATCCCCTGGTCCTGCCTCATTGACGAATGACATGTCATAGGCATGACCGGAGCAGCCTTTGGTTGAAATGCCGATCCGCAGCAATTGCCCGGCATGGGCATTGGCGTAAAGGGAAACAAGGCGTTTTGCCGCGCGATCCGTCAGCGTCATCAAGGGCGGCAGCTCACGGCGTGCAGCCGTCGTGGGGGCCGTTGTGGCAGGGGCGGGATCGGTATGGGTTGTCATGGCTGTATTCCCGTGGATCAGAACATGTTCAGGGTCAGGCGGGCATCCTCGCTCATACGCGACATGTCCCATGGCGGCTCCCACACGATTTCGACCGTGGCGGTGCTGACCTCGTCAATCTTTTCGACCGCTTCCTTGACCTGCGCGGGAAGCTCCTGCGCACTTGGACAATTGGGGGCCGTCAGGGTCATTTCAATCTTGACGGTACCATCATCATGCAGGTCGATGGCGTAAATCAGCCCCAGTTCATAGATATTGACCGGGATTTCCGGGTCAAAGACAGTTGCGATCGCCTCGATCACCGCATCTTCCGACGCCATGCCATCGGTCGTGCGCGCCACAGGCTGCGCGCCATCAGGGGTCCAGACAGACATGACCTCCCCTTCCCCTGCCGGGGCATGGTCTTCCTTCAGCGAGAACGCCGCAGGGTCCTGCGTTTTTTCCCGTTCGGGGACGGATCGCGTATCGTCGGATTTCACTTCCATGACGCTTTACCTGTCTTTCAAATCATTCAGCATGGCGGTCAGTGCGGTCCATGGCAGGGTCGCGCAACGGATGCGCGAACGGTACTGGTGCAGGGGGGCGAATACCGCCAGATCCCCTGCCGCCTCGGCCGGGTGCCCGGTTTTCAACATTGCCTCGAACACCGCGCCCAATTCCGCCACCCACGCGGGATCATGGCCGGTCACATGTTCGGCCATCAGGTCTGCTGATGCCGCACAGATGGCGCAACCACGGGTTTCATGACGCACGGCGGCAATCCGCCCCCCTGGTGTCATGCTCGCCGTCAGACGCACCCGATCACCACATAATGGATTCGTACCTTCGCCACGCATCTGCGCATCCTCGACTTCCCCCCCGAACATGGGGGTGCGGGCACGCTCGACAACCAGACGACGATAAAGATCCTCCTGCGTCATCACGCCCCCCTGCTCATCGCACCCTTACACAAAGAACTTGCGAATTTGTTCAAGGGTGCGTGCAAGGAAGTCGATTTCCTCCCGCGTGGTATAGATCCCGAAACTTGCACGCGCCGTAGCACTCAGCCCCATGCGGCGCATCAGCGGTTCGGCGCAGTGATGACCAGCACGCACGGCAATGCCATTGCGATCCAGCAGCGTCGCGATGTCATGGGGGTGGACATCATCCATCGTAAAGGAAATGACCCCCCCCCGGTCCCGGGCCGTACCGACGAAGTTCAGTCCTGTCACCGCGCCCAACCGTTCCAGTGCGTGATCCGTCAGCGCGGCTTCATGCGCGCCAATGGCATCAAACCCGATGGCATCAATATAGGACAGCGCCGCACCCAGGCCGATGACCTCGACAATCGCGGGGGTTCCGGCTTCGAACTTGTGCGGAACAGGTGCCCATGTCGATTTTTCGAACGTGACGGAGGAAATCATGTCCCCGCCCCCCATAAAGGGCGGCATCGCCTCCAGCAGTTCGCGCCGCGCCCACAGGAAACCAACCCCGGTCGGCCCGTACAGCTTGTGCCCCGTCACGACATAGAAATCAGCGTCAAGCGCCTGCACATCAACGCGGCGATGCACCGCAAGCTGGCTGCCGTCAAACAGCACACGCGCACCGGCTGCATGCGCCATGTCCGCGATGGCGCGGGCATCGGTAATGGTACCCAGCACATTGGACATATGGGTGACAGCCACCAGCGCCACCTTGCCATCGGCAAGTGTGCGTGACAGGGACGCCATATCCAGTTCACCACGATCGGTTACGGCAGCGACACGCAGTTCGATGCCGGCACGGTCACGCAACATCTGCCACGGCACCAGATTGGCGTGATGCTCCATTTCGGAAATCACGACCGCCTGCCCTGGTTTGAGCAGCGAACCATAGGAATGCGCGACGAGGTTGATGGCCTCCGTGCTGTTGCGGGTGAACACGATTTCCTCGCGCCCGGCAGCATTGATAAAGGCCGCGACCTGGTCGCGCACGGCCTCATACGCCTCGGTCGTACGCTCGCTCATCCAGTACAGCCCGCGATGGATGTTCGCATACTGCATGCGCATCGTGTCAGCCATCGCGTCGATGACCTGACGTGGTTTCTGCGCCGATGCCGCACTGTCGAGGAAGACGAGCGGCTTTCCATGCACCTGCTGCGACAGGATCGGGAAATCGGCCCGCAGGTGACGCAGGGCATCCGCCCGGTCCACCGTCTTTGACAGGGTCTTGTCCATCACGCGTTCCTCTGGTTCCACCACGCCTCGACCGCCAGGTCGAGGCTGTCCCGCAGGCGCGTATCCTCCAGCAGGTGCACCACGTCATGCAAAAAGGCACGGATCAGCATCGAACGCGCATCCGACAGCGTAATGCCACGGCTGCGCAGGTAGAAAAGCTGTTCCGGGTCAATCGCGCCCACGGTCGCACCGTGGCTGCACTTGACGTCATCGGCGTAGATTTCAAGTTCGGGCTTAGCGTCGATTTCCGCCGTATCCGACAGCAACAGCGCCTGATTCATCTGGTAGCCATCGGTCTTCTGGGCGATGCGCTCCACATGAATCTTGCCCTGAAACACGCCGCGCGCATGACCGGCCAGCACGTTCTTGACCGTCTGGCGCGAAACACAGTTGGGGGCCGCATGGGTAATGATGCTGCTCAGATCGCCATGCTGCTTCGCATCAAGCAGTTGCGCGCCATTGACATGCACACAGGCCCGTTCGCCAAGCAGGGCGGCATGCACTTCATGCCGGCTGAGCAATGCGCCAAGGGTCAGGTTGAAACTGTCATACAGCCCGTCTGACGCAACCTGCGCATGGGTCACGGCGATCTGCGATGCCTGCTGCCCCTCGGCCTGCAGGCGGGCATGCGTCAGACGCGCGCCCTCAGTCACCCGGACCTCGAATACAGGATTATGCAGGTAGTTCCCGACGCCAACCGTGGCCTCCAGCACCGCAAGGCGTGCACCGGCGCCAAGGTCGATGCGATGGCGCGGATGGAACGAAATCGGGGCGTCACCCGCCACCGCGATGCTGACCAGCAGCAGCGCCCCCGCGTCCACGCCTGCATCCACCCGCACGACCGCGCCGTCATCCGCCATGACGGTATTCAGCGCGGTGCCCACGTCGCCGCAGGGATCGATCCAGTCGGCAAAAACCGGGTCAGCCGCGAACGCCGTGACATGTACGCCCTGCGGCAGTCGCGACAGCGATGCATCGAAACGTCCGTTGACAAGGACGATGCGCGATGTCCCCGCGCCAAGCCCGGACACGGTTTCCACCGTCGCCAGCAGGCGCGCGACCTCTGCCGCATCAACCTGCGCGGGGGGCGTGGCATAGGGCACATCCGCGAAATGACGCAGGGAAGTGTATTTCCATGCCTCCACGCCTGCACGCGGCAGGCCCGCCTGCGTCAGGAAGGCCGCCGCCGCACGGCGTTCCGGCCCATCCCCTTTTCCCCGGCCGAGGAAGGCGCCAGCACTGATCCCGACCGGTGCGATGGCGTTCACGCCGCCTCCGCCAGGAACTTGGCGTAACCCTGGGCCTCCAGTTCGCGGGCCAGTTCGGGACCACCGCTGTGGATGATGCGCCCCTTGGCCATGACATGGATGCGATCCGGGACGATATAATCAAGCAGGCGTTGGTGATGGGTGATGACCAGCGCCGAAAAATCGGGGGAACGCAGCGAATTCACGCCCTCGGCCACAATGCGCAGGGCGTCGATGTCCAGCCCGCTGTCGGTTTCGTCAAGGATGGCGAAGGACGGCTGGAGCATACGCATCTGAAGCACTTCGTTGCGCTTCTTTTCCCCACCGGAAAACCCGACATTGACGTTACGCTTGAGCATGTCGTCGGACATCGACAGGTGCTTTGTCTCCTTGCGCACGGCCTTGAGGAAACCGACCGCGTCCAGTTCCTCCTGCCCGCGGGCACGGCGCACGGCATTGACGGCGGTGCGCAGGAAATTGGCGTTGTTCACACCGGGCAGTTCCACCGGAGCCTGAAACGCGAGGAACAGGCCAAGGGCCGCGCGTTCCTCTGGCTCCAGCGCCAGCAGATCCTGTCCCTTGAACGATGCGCTTCCGCCCGTGACCTCGTAATCCTCACGTCCGGCAAGGACATAGGACAGCGTGGACTTGCCCGACCCGTTCGGCCCCATGATGGCATGGACTTCGCCCGCGGGGATTTCCAGATCGACACCGCGCAGGATTTCCTTGGGCGTCCCGGCATCCGAAATACGGGCACACAGGCCGTCGATCCTTACAAATTCGTTACTCACGTCTCTATAATCCCTGTTCAACCGACGCTGCCTTCAAGGCTGATCTGCAGAAGCTTTTGTGCTTCCACGGCGAATTCCATCGGCAGTTCCTTAAGCACATCCTTGCAGAACCCGTTGACGATCAGGCCAACGGCGTCCTCTTCCGACAGGCCGCGCTGGCGGCAGTAGAACAGCTGGTCCTCGGAAATCTTGGATGTGGTTGCTTCATGTTCGATGCTGGCGGACATGTTGCGATTTTCGATATAGGGCACCGTATGCGCCCCGCAGCGATCCCCGATCAGCAGGCTGTCACATTGCGTGAAATTACGCCCGCCCGATGCCTTGGGCATCATGCGCACCAGCCCGCGATAGGTACTGTCGGACTGTCCCGCACTGATGGTCTTGGCGATGATGGTCGAACGCGTATTGCGCCCGATATGGATCATCTTCGTGCCGGTATCGGCCTGCTGGTGGTTATTGGTCACCGCCACGGAATAGAACTCCCCCACCGATCCTTCGCCCTGGAGGATACATGACGGATATTTCCATGTGATGGCGGAACCGGTTTCCACCTGCGTCCACGAAATCTTGGACCGTGCGCCACGGCACGCGCCGCGCTTGGTCACGAAGTTGTAGATGCCGCCACGCCCGTTTTCATCCCCCGGATACCAGTTCTGGACCGTGGAATACTTGATCGACGCATCTTCCATCGCCACCAGTTCGACCACGGCGGCATGAAGCTGGTTTTCATCACGCATCGGCGCGGTGCAGCCCTCAAGGTAGGAAACGGACGCCCCGTCCTCCACCACGATCAGGGTGCGTTCGAACTGCCCGGTATTGCGGGCATTGATACGGAAATAGGTCGAAAGCTCCATCGGGCAGCGCACGCCCTTTGGTACGAACACGAACGACCCGTCGGTAAAGACGGCGGCATTCAGCGCGGCATAGAAATTGTCCGTCACCGGCACGACACTGCCAAGGTATTTGCGCACCAGGTCGGGATGTTCCTGCACGGCCTCTGAAATGGGGCAGAAGATCACGCCCGCTTCGGACAGGGTCTTGCGAAAGGTGGTCGCGACCGACACGCTGTCGAATACGGCATCCACCGCGATGGGGGGGCGCGCCTCCTCCCCTTCGGGCACTTCCACGCCGGCAAGCAGCGCCTGCTCATGCAGGGGAATACCCAGCTTTTCATAGGTGCGCAGCAGTTCGGGATCGACTTCGTCCAGGGATTTCGGACCCGGCTTCTTCTTCGGCGCGGCGTAATAATGCACGTCCTGATAATCAATGGGCGGGTGGCTGACCTTCGCCCATGTCGGCTCAGACATCTGCAGCCAGGCATGATAGGCCTTCAGCCGCCAGTCCAGCATCCATTCCGGCTCGTTCTTGCGGGTGGAGATCAGGCGGATGATGTCTTCATTCAGGCCCTTTGGCGCGATATCCATCTCGATATCGGTCTCGAACCCCCATTTATAGGTGTTCTGGCCCAGTGTCTCGACTGTCTTGCGGGTCTCGGCAACTGCTGGCATGTGTCTTCACTCCTCCTGTCAGGCCGTGGCCAGGGGGCCGAGGGCCGCGGACGGGGCATCGGGGGCCCGCCGGGATGTCACTGTATGGTTCTGCATGTCGGACAATGAAATGGACGACAGCGCATCAAGGATCGCACCGTTGACCGCATCCCACTGCCCCACCAGCCCGCATTTCGACCGTGCGTCGCATTCCCCCCCATCCACGCAGGTCGTCAGCGAGATCGGCCCGTCGATCGCCTGTATCACGGCCGCAACCGAAATCTGCGCCAGCGGACGCGCAAGGCGATACCCGCCGCGCGCCCCGCGCTGTGAAATGACGATCCCCTGCGCGGCCAGCACCTTGAGCACCTTGGCGATGGTCGGTTCCGGGATGCCGGTGGAACGCGACAGCACGGGAGAGGTCGTGACTTCCTCTTTCTGTCCAAGACGGACCAGGGCCACGACGGCATAATCGGTCAGTTTTGAAAGTTTCAGCATCCTGCTCTCCCGTACCTGTCACGTCCGACGTTAAATGGACCAGACTGGTACTGATTTACTCAGTTCCAGATGGGACACCTGCCGCGGTTCGTCAAGTTCATTTGCACCATCATGATACTTTCCTAGCCGATACCGGTGCCGAATATAAGCTGTAGTAACACCGACAGGCCGCATCCGGCCAGAAACCCGACCAGCGTCCCGTTGAAGCGTACATACTGCAGATCGCGCCCGACCCGCAGTTCGAGCCGGTCGCTCAAGGCGTTCGCGTCCCACCCTGCAACGACCGAAGCAATAAAACGTGACATGCTGTCGCGCAGGAACGGCAGGCTGCTGTTGACCATGCGCTGCGCCGCATTGTTCACGCGCTGACGCATCTGTGCATCATGGTACATCTGCTCTGACAAACGCTGCAACGCGTCACGCACGATGGATGCGGTCCATCCCTCCTCCCCCCGGGCGATGTCGGTTTCGATCACCTGCCGCAGGCGGTGCCAGATATCCCCACTCCATCCCCGGATGCTGTCATGCGACAGGACGCCCATGATCGTGCCCGTCAGGTCACGGCGGCGTTCGGGGTCCTGTTCGATCCGGTCGATCTCTGAGCGGACCCATGCGGTAAATCCTTCGCGCAGTTCAGAGTTCTGCGGGTCAACCCGGTCCAGCTCCTCGCTTGCCGCGGTCAGGACCTTGGTGGCGATGGAACCACCAATGGCCCAGCCCAGGATGCGGCCGCCCTGTTCGCGCACGCGCTCCTCGATCATCTTGCGCAGGGAGGGTTCCTTGGACTTCAACCCGTCCTTGAGCCGCATGAGCAGGAAGGACAGCACCTCCTGATGGCGGTCCCCATCAACCAGCGCACGCATGCTGCGGATCATGATGGGGGCGATTTCCTCCCCCCCCAGCAGGCTGGGCACCAGACGGGAGATCGCATTGCTGGCCCGCCCGTCCTCCAGCCGATCCAACATGTGCGGCACCGCGCCGATAACCGCGCGGTTCACGGTGGAAATGGTCTCCGGGTCCTTCAGGACGTCGCCAATGACGCTGGGCAGGTCGATGCGCTGCATCGCCACCGCCACATCCTTTTCGGTAAAGACGTTGGTGGAAACGAACCGCCCGAGCGCCTGGGCCAGGCGTTCCTGCTGCGCGGGCAGGATGGCAGTATGGGGAATGGGCAGCCCCATGGGGCGGCGGAACAGGGCCGTGACCGCAAACCAGTCCGCAAGCCCGCCGACCACCCCGGCCTTTGCCCCAGAACGCAGGACGTCGAGCCATGCATGGTCAGCCATCACCCCCGATGCCGGCAGGGCATAGCCCGCGACCGTCAGGCCCGCCATCCCGACGAGCAGCCCGGTTGCCGACCATTTGTAACGTTGCAGGACGCGCCAGGCATCCCTGTCGGCTTGTGGAATGTCGTTCATGAACCTTTTGATACCATTGTGTGTCCCCAGACCCAAGATGTCGTGGTGGGGAACCTCCAAATACACGTGAACACAACCTTGTGGCGATTGCGAAGCGACCGCGAACATGGGACGTTGGTACATCATGCAATTTTCAAGACAGGATCTTCTGATGTCCCAGGCCTCTGCCCCTCATGCAACAGACATGCTGCAGCAGCAGGCCCGCGAACTTGTGGCGATCCCTGCCCTTTCCGACAACCCGGTCATGACGCTGGCACGCAGCATCGGACAGCAGATCGACCGGGGCAGCCTGTCGACCGACGCGCTGGAGGCCTGGGTCCGCCGCCTGCGCGACGCCGCGTTCGCCCGCCGCGCCTGCCATATCGCCGCGTATGTCGGGGGGGTGGATGATGCCGTCATCGACCAGCGCATGCGTGACGTGGCGCGCCGCATCATGCAGCCCGACCCAAATGACAGCCCGGTGCCCATCGCCCGGTTCCGCGCCGCGACCGAACGCAGCCGCTTTGCCGCCGTGTTCACCGCGCATCCCACGTTTGCGCTGGCCAGCCCCGTCTATGACTGCCTTGCCGACATGGCGACGCAAAACCCGCAGCAGCCCCCGACCGATGTCCCGGCATTCATAACGCATCGCCGCGCCGCGCCGCCGACGCTGGATGAGGAATTCACGCTGGCGACGCAGGCGATCCTGCGCGGGCGCAATGCACTCGATCGCCTGACGCGGGTTCTCCTGACCGAGGCACGGGCACACTGGCCGCAACTGTGGGCCACGCTGGCGCCGCGTCCCATTATCATGACAAGCTGGGTCGGATACGACACGGACGGACGCACCGATATCGGGTGGTGGGACACGCTGCGGCTGCGGCTGCGCATGAAGCACATGCAGTTAACCCGCCTGAATGCACAGATTGGCCCCGTCGCCTCCGTCCCCAATGACCTGCACGAACGCGTCAATCGCGCCATACAGGCGGTGGAGGCACAGATCGCCGCATGCCCCGGCAGTGCCGACCCGCAGGCGGTGGCCGATTTTGCCGCGGTCCTGATCGGTCGCCGCGAAGAGGCCATGACCAGCAGCAACGACCTCGCCCCCACTTTTGCCGAAGCCATTGATGCCGCGACGCTGGACGACAAGATGACGCTGGCGGTCGCACGCGCGGGTTTCATGGCCCATGGCCTGTCGGCGGCGCATACGCATGTACGCCTCAATTCCACGCAATTACACAATGTCGCCCGCCAGCGCCTGGGCATTACCGACAATCCCGATATCCATGCCCAGCGTCGCGCCCTGATCGCACGCATTGACGAGGCGCTGGATACAACGCAGCCAATCGACATTGATTTCGGCTCCCTGCTGGTGGAACAGTCAACGGCGGGGCGGCTGATGATGACGGTGCGCCAGATCCTGCACCATATCGACCGCACCACGCCCATCCGTTTCCTGATCGCGGAAACGGAAACCGGCTATACGCTGCTGACGGCACTGTGGCTTGCGCGCCTGCTGGGCGTGGAAGACATGATCGAAATCTCCCCCCTGTTTGAAACGCAGGACGCGCTGGAACAGGGGGAACACCTGATCGAAGAAGCGCTGCATTCACCGCACTGGCGCGCCTACCTGCATCGTACGCGCAAGCTGAGCCTGCAATTCGGTTTTTCGGATTCGGGACGTTATGTGGGACAGCTTGCCGCGACCTACCTGATCGAACGGCTGCGGCTGAAGGTCTGCGACCTTCTGCGGCAATGGGACCTCGCCTTCGTGGAAGTCATCCTGTTCGACACCCATGGGGAAAGCATCGGCCGCGGGGCACATCCCTACAGCCTTGCCGAACGTTTCGACTATCTCTCCCCCCCGCATGCGCGCATGCGTTTCCTGCAGGCAGGCATTCGCCTGCGCGAGGAAACGGCCTTTCAGGGGGGGGATGGCTACCTCCTGTTCGGGACGCAGCCCCTTGCGGATGCAACTGTCAGCGTGATCGCGGAACACGCCTTTGCCACGACCTCCATCGACGAAGACCCGGTTTACGACGAACCCGATTTCTCTGCCGATTTCTTTTCCGCCATCGCGCGCGGCATGACAGGACTGGTGGAGGATCCAGGCTATGCCGCGCTGCTGGGTGCGTTCGGGCCGTCACTAATCGACAAGACGGGTTCACGCCCCTCCGCCCGGCAGAGCGATACGGCCGCCATCACCACGCGCATCCGCCATCCCAGCCAGTTGCGCGCCATCCCCAACAACGCCATCCTCCAGCAGCTTGGCTGGTGCGCCAATACGTTGCAGGGGCTGGGCACGGCGGCCGCGCGTCATCCCGATACGTTCGAGCGTTACCTGAACGACAGCCCGCGTTTTCGCCGTGCGCTGGATTTCGCCGCCCATGGCCTGGCCCATTCCAGCGACGGCGTCCTGCGTGGTGTGATCCGGCTGCTGGACCCGGACATGTGGTTGCAACGCGCAACGGCGCATCACGACCCGAAACGGCAGGATGCGTGCCTGACGCTGATGCACGGGCTGGAACGGCTGGATTTCTGGGCCTGTACGCAATCCATGTTCCGCCGCCTGCAATCGGACCATCTGGCGTTACGCAACGCATGGCCCAGCGCACCACGGATGGAGGCGGATGAAATGCTGCTGCATGCCATCCGCATCGCCATCATTGAACAGATATGGATGCTGTCCACCCGGATCCCGTATTTTGCGCCGCGCAATGCGTTCACCCGCGACGTGCTGACGGCGAAGGTCCTGTGCCTGGAAATCCCCGATGTGCTGAAGGAGCTGGAGCATATCTTCCCCTATCACGCGGACCGCAGCTTCGACCTGGATTTCCATGAACCGCACGGGCCCCGCGATGAAGGGACGTATATGCGCGAATACACGGAAATTTTCGAACCGATGCAACGGCTGTTCACACTGGTGCGCGAAATCAGCACCGGCGTGATGCACCATGTCGGGGCCTTTGGCTGAATCATGTCGCGATATGACTGGCGCGTGGTGGAAGCACCGCCGCCCTATGGCGTGGCGATCGCGGCGACACCCGCGATCCGCCGCGTGGTGGCCAACAATCCCGGTCCCATGACCGGAAACGGGACCAACACATGGATTGTCAATCATGCGGGGGGATGCGCCGTCATTGACCCCGGGGTTGCGGATGAAGGACATCTCGACGCGGTGGTGCATGCGCTCAACGGTCGGGCGTTGACGCATATCCTTCTGACGCATACGCACCACGACCACCTTGACGGGGCTGCACCGCTGTCACATCGCACCGGCGCCCCCATCCATGCCTGGCACCGCAGCGCAGAACCAACATTCACACCCGATATAGGGCTGCATGATCTGGACATGGTCGCGGGGTTGCGGGTCCTGCACACCCCCGGCCATGCGACGGATCACATCTGCCTGGAAACCGCCGATGGCATCATCCTGACGGGCGACCATGTGATGGGATGGTCAACAACGCTGATCCCCCCTGCCCCGCATGGATCGGTGCAAATGTTCCTCGACAGTATGGAACGCCTGCTGCAACGTCGGCCACGCCTACTGCTTTCGGCACATGGGCCGATAATTGAACAGCCGGAATCCTGCATGCGCGGGCTGCTTGGACACCGCCTGTCGCGGCATGAAAGCATCGCGGCACTGTTGCTGGCACAGCCACGCACGACAGACCAGATCGTCGATGCCGCCTATCATCACCTGCGCCCCGGCCTGCGGCGGGCGGCATTACTCAACCTGCGCGCACATCTGGAAAAGCTGCGCGACGATGGCCGCGCCATACAGGTGGGTGATAGCTGGGCGCTGTCCTGACGCCTTGCCTCATCATCGCATGACGATGGGCCACCCTGATCCTTTGCAAAGGCCAGCCGAAAACATGGCCCAGACCACATAAGAGGCGGTTTGAACGGGCCGGACCTGTAATCTCCTGCCCGTCGGCCCGACAATGTCGGCAGCCACAGCCACAAGGGCAGCGCGGCCCGCAAGGCCATCCGTCACCTCAGCCTGTCCATCAGGGGGACGCTGCCCCAACCCGACGGGCAACGAAAGGCGTCATCTTTAAAAACCAAAGCCTTACCCAGACATTTTATCTTTGTTTATCAGCGTGTTATTTGAAAAAACTTCAGGTTTCTCCAAATGCCCCAGAAATGGCGTCACCCTTCGGGTCCCAAAACCCCAAACCTTTTGACAAATGACAGGCAATGCCCGTTCCACGCTTTGAAACGAACTGCCACCTGCATCTTCCCTGCCAAAAAGAAAAAGGCCAGCCCCCCAAAAGGAGGCTGGCCCGTTCCTGTCTGTCCTGTCGCCCGTGGATCAGGCGGACTTGGACATGATTTCCTCTGCCACGTTGCGCGGCACCGGGTCATAGTGATGGAACTGCATCGTGAAGGATGCACGACCCTTGGTCATCGAACGCAGGTGAGAGATGTAGCCGAACATTTCCTTCAGGGGCACCAGCGCGCGCACCATGACGGTCGAGCCCGAGCTTTCCTGATTCTGGATCATGCCACGACGACGGTTCAGATCCCCAACCACGTCACCGACATGATCGTTCGGGGTGGTGATTTCCACGTCCATGATCGGCTCAAGGATGACCGGACCGGCCTTCTTCATGCCTTCACGGAAGCAGGCCTTTGCCGCGATTTCAAACGCCAGCGCGGACGAGTCAACGTCATGGTACTTCCCGTCCAGCAGCGTGAACTTGAAGTCCACCGTCGGGAAGCCAGCCAGCACGCCCGTGCTGGCCTGCATGGTGATGCCCTTTTCGACCGCCGGGATGTATTCACGCGGCACGGAACCACCGACAACCTTGTTTTCGAACGAAATACCTTCGTTACGCTCAACCGGTGCGAACTCGATCTTCACTTCCGCGAACTGGCCCGAACCACCCGACTGTTTCTTGTGGGTATAGGTTTCGGTATGCGCCTGCGAAATCGTTTCACGATACGCAACCTGCGGCGCGCCGATGTTCGCATCCACGCCATATTCACGACGCAGACGGTCGATGATGATGTCGAGATGCAGTTCACCCATGCCCGACAGAATCGTCTGGCCGGTTTCCTGATCGGTCTTCAGGCGCAGGGAGGGATCTTCACCGGACAGCTTCTGCAGCGCCAGCGTCATCTTTTCCACCGCGTCCTTCGTCTTCGGCTCGACAGAGATGTCGATGACGGGAACCGGGAAGGTCATGCGCTCCAGGATCACCGGGTCAGCAGCATCGGCAAGGGTATCACCCGTCTGGGTGTCCTTCAGGCCGACAAACGCCGCGATGTCACCGGCATGCACTTCCTTGAGTTCCTCACGCTTGTCAGCGTGCATCTGGAAGATACGGCCGATACGTTCCTTATGGCCCTTCGTGGTGTTCAGCACGGTGTCACCAGTGCGCAGCACGCCACGATAGACACGCACGAATGTCAGCGTGCCGTACTTGTCGTTAATGATCTTGAACGCCAGGCCCGCGAACTTCCCGTCGGGATCGACCGGAATGATCGGCAGCTTGTTTTCGTCAACTTCCTCGTCCTCGGGCGGGGCGATGCGGATACCCGCCACATCGTCAGGCGCGGGCAGGAAGTCGATAACCGCGTCAAGCAGCGGCTGGACGCCCTTGTTCTTGAACGCCGTGCCGCACAGGACCGGGCGGAATTCACCCGAAATGGTGCCCTTCTTGATGCAGCGCTTCAGCGTCGCGACATCAACGTCACCCTTGTCGAAATATTCTTCCATCGCGGCGTCATCAACGGCCAGCGCGGTGTCGAGCAGGTTCTGACGGGCTTCCTTCGCCTTTTCCAGCAGGTCGGCGGGGATTTCCTCGTCATGGAATTTCGCGCCGAGTTCGCCGCCTTCCCAGACGATGGCCTTCATCTCGATCAGGTCAACGACACCAATGAAATTCTCTTCCACGCCGATCGGCAGCTGAAGCGGAATCGCGACGATGTCCAGCTTTTCCTTCAGCGTGTCGAACGCGCGATAGAAATCGGCGCCGGTGCGGTCAAGCTTGTTGATGAAGATGATGCGCGGAACGTTATAGCGGTCGGCCAGACGCCAGTTGGTTTCCGACTGCGGCTGCACGCCGGCGACGCCCTCGATGATGAACACCGCGCCATCGAGCACACGCAGCGAGCGGTTGACTTCGATGTTGAAGTCAATGTGGCCCGGGGTGTCGATGATGTTGATGCGATGGCCTTCCCACTCGCACGTCACGGCAGCGGACGTGATGGTAATGCCGCGCTCACGCTCCTGCGCCATGTAATCGGTGGTGGTGTTGCCCTCATGGACTTCACCGATCTTGTGCGACACACCGGTGTAATACAGGATGCGCTCGGTCGTCGTGGTCTTACCGGCATCGATGTGCGCGGTAATACCGATATTGCGAATCAGGGACAGATCAGACTTGTCGGACACGGGAGAACCTCCACAAGACAACGTGGGCGCGAACGGACGGGATTCCCTTCGCGCCTGCCGGGACCGTGAGCTGCTCCCGCCCCAAAACCGCGATGGCTGGACGATGCAGACCGGCACGACGGAATAATGGGCCTGACATCGGCCAGGCCTTTACGCCACGCCCCACCCCACGCCATTCAGGGCGCGGGATGCGGGGCATGCCGCCTTCAGGCTGCGGCCGCGGCCTTGCGGACCTGCACGCGCAGGATACGACGCTTTACGGTCATCGCCTCTGGCGTCAGCTTCCGGTTGGGCGTGGACAGCAGGAATGCGTCCAGACCGCCATTATGCTCGACCGTGCGGATCCCGTTGGTGCTCAGGCGCAGACGCACCGGCGCTCCCAGGATGTCGGACAGGAGCGATGTTTCCTGCAGGTTCGGGAGGAAACGGCGGCGGGACTTGTTATTGGCGTGGCTGACGTTGTTTCCGGTCAGCACGCCTTTGCCCGTGATCTGGCAACGGCGAGACATAAGTATCATCCTCGGATAAGACTGGGGCCGAGGCACTAATGCCCGGCTTAAGGATCGTCTAGATTAGGCGCGGCTTATCGCCAAACCACCGCAATCCGTCAAGACGGATATGCCATGATTCGGCGTTTTTTGTCTGAAAACAGGGTTTTTTACCCCTGCGCCACCCTGATTCGCTGGGTCGGTGGCACCAGAAACCATGTGTCAGTTCTTGCCCACGCGGTCATGTTCGGGGTGCAGTTCACCTGCCTGGACGCTGTGCAGCGCGTTTTCAAGCATCGCCTGCATGGCGTCCTTGCCCATGGTGCGTGACAGCAGCCCCAGCGCACCGCCCAGCAATGCCGACGAAACGGCGAGCGGGGGCAGGTTCTCGCCCAGCATGTATTCGATCGCCTTGTCCACAACGGCGCCGCAATGGCTCAGTTCGGCGGGAATGCCGCCATCCTGCCCGGCGCCTGCGGGGCCTGCGTCATGGGGCGTGTTCTTTGTATCCGTCATTTCAGGAAAACTCCCTTCCGGCTGTCAGTTCGTGTCCTTCATATGGACCCTGCCCACGCCGCTGACCAGAGGGTGGCCCCATGCGCCCGCCGGCGGGCACGGATGCATGACCCGCCCCATAATGGACAGGCCCGCCCATGGCATCAGTCCTGCACCATATGCGCCTTTGCGTTTTCTTCGGCCTGTGCGGCCCACATCCCGGCATACAGCCCCCCACGCGCAAGCAGGGCGCGATGATCGCCCCGTTCGCGGATTTCCCCTTTGTCCATCACGAGGATTTCATCCGCGTCGATCACGGTCGACAGCCTGTGGGCGATGATGATGGTGGTCCGGTGCGCCGCAACCGTGCGCAGGGCGGACTGGATTTCATGTTCCGTACGCGTGTCCAGCGCGCTTGTCGCCTCGTCCAGCAGCAGGATACGCGGGTTCTTCAGGATGGTGCGCGCGATTGCCACCCTCTGCTTCTCCCCGCCCGACAGCTTCAGCCCGCGTTCGCCCACCCGCGTGGCATAGCCATCAGGCAGCGAGGCGATGAAGTCATGGATCCGCGCAAGCCGTGCCGCCTCCTCGATCTGTGCCTGCGTCGCGCCAAGGCAGCCATAGGCGATGTTATAGCCGATGGTGTCGTTAAACAGGATCGTGTCCTGTGGCACGACCCCGATGGCGGCACGCAGGGCGGATTGCGAATAATCGCGGATATCGTGGCCATCCACCTCGATCGCGCCGGCATCCACATCATAAAAGCGGAACAGCAGGCGGCTTATGGTGGACTTTCCCGCCCCTGTCGGCCCGACAATGGCGACACGGCTGCCTGCGCGAACGTGAAAGCTGATGTCATGCAGGATTTCACGCCCGGCGCGATAGCCAAAGCGTACATGGCGAAAGCGGACATCCGCCGCCGGGGCCTCGTCCAGTCGCGCGGGCAGCAGGCGTGCGCCGGGACGATCCACCACATCGGAGCGTTCATCAAGCAGCGCGAACATATGTTCAAGATCCACCAGAGAGTTGCGCAGGGAGGAATAGACACTGCCCAGGAAGTTCAGCGGCAGGTAAAGCTGCATCAGGTAGGTATTGACCAGCACGAAATGCCCGACACTCAGCCGTCCTGCCTCCACATCGCGCGCGGCCATCAGCATGACCGCGATCAGGGCCACGGCGATGATTGCCGCCTGCCCGAAATTCAGCCCGTTAAGGGAAAGCTGCGTGCGGATCGCCGCCTTTTCATAACGGATCTGCGCATCCTCGTAACGCGTGCGTTCATGTGCCTCGTTGCCGAAATACTTGACCGTCTCGTAATTAAGCAGGCTGTCGAGCGCCTTCCAGCTTGCCTCGCTATTGATTTCGTTCATGCGGCGGCGCAGCCCGATCCGCCATGATGTAAAGGACACCGTAAAGCCCACATACGCCATGACCGCCACCAGCATGACCACCGCATAACGCCAGTCAAACAGTCGCCAGATAACGACAATGACCATCAATGCCTCGATCAGGGTGGGCACCACGTTGAACACGCCTACCCGCAACAGCGTCTCGATCGCCTCCGTCCCGCGTGCGATGGCGCGGGTGACGCTGCCGGACTGCCGGTTGAGGTGAAAGCGCAGCGAAAGCTGGTGCATATGTTCGAAACTGCGCACCGCGGCGACCCGGCTGATACGAAAGCGCAGGGGCGCGAACAGCGCGTCACGCAGTTCCCCCAACCCCGCCGCCAGCATACGCAGCCCCCCATAGGCCACGATCAGCAGCAATGGCAGCATCCCCGCCGAAGGCCCCGGATGCAGCGCATCGATCACCCGGCTATAGAGATAGGGCACACAGATCGTCGCGACCTTCGCCATCACCAGCAGCACGCACACCCCCACCACCCGCAGGCGCACGCCCGGTTCACCGGGGGGCCACAGATAGGGCAGCAGGGCATGCAGGGTCTTGAGCGCAGAGGTTTCGGTATCGGACGCACGATGGTCCGTGGCACGGGAAGCAGTCATACCTTCGGATGTGACATGCCCTGACTGATTTGCAAGCCATATTCGACACCACCGCGACCAGGGCATGGTCGGGACGGCTAACGCTCGGGACGGGCGCAGGGGGTAAGGGATTGTCACTCCCTGGGCCAGCCGTTATGGCAACGGGGCCCCAATATGAAATGATGGTTCCATGTCCACCGACCTGAATCCCTTTTTCCGCCACATTGCCGCGTGCAATACCGCAACCCTGCCGGGGCGGCGCCTTGCCTTCCACCTGGGCACGGCGGCTGCTGGATGGGTCGCGCCAGAACTGCTGCCTGTGCTGGTGGATCATGGCATGACGCATGCCGATGGGATCGTGACCCTGCCTGATCCCGCACGCCTGGAACATATTGCCCAGGACATGGCCCGACAGGGGATCTACCGCTCCCACCATGAACTGTTCGATGTCCGCACCGACATGGACCTGCCGCCCGTCGCGCGGATCGACCGTGGCGCGCTGCCTCTGTTCGGGCTGATGGCGCAGGGCGTACATCTCAACGGTCTGGTGCGGCGCGCGCAGGGGCTGCACCTGTGGATCGCGCGCCGCTCGATGACAAAGCGGCTCGACCCGGGCAAGCTGGACCATCTTGTCGCAGGCGGCATCCCCGCGGGGCATACGCCTGCCGGGGCGCTGGTAAAGGAAGCGGCGGAGGAAGCCAGCCTGCCTGCCGACCTGCTGGCGCATGCAACACCGACAGTAAACATACGCTATGCCCTTGACCGGCCAGAAGGGCTGCGTCGCGATATCCTGCATTGTTTCGAACTGCTCCTGCCAGAGACGTTCATTCCCCGCCCCGCCGATGGGGAGGTGGAGGAATTCACCCTGATCCCGCTTTCGGAGGCATTTCGCCTGGTGCGTGACACCGATGCCTTCAAGTTCAACGTCAACCTTGTCCTGATCGACCTGTTCCTGCGCACCGGCCTGATCGACGCCACCTCCGCCGGGGGGCAGCGCCTGCGCGCGGGGCTTGATGGCTGGCGGTTCTTTGCGCCACCGCACACCTGACGGGGCCTCCCTGCCCCGCCTTGCACGTCATTGCCATGACTGCCGCGCCATGAAGGCCGCCATGATCGTTGCCACGATCATTTCCGCCATTCGTTATTGCCATTTCACGCGGGACATGCCGCCATGGCGGGCAACCCGCCACCGAATATTACAGGACCGATGCCCATGACCACGCCCCCCGTCGCGCGCAAGATCCCCCACCGCATGGAACAGCTCGGCCGCGTGCGGGTGGATGAATATGCATGGATGAAGGACGATAACTGGCAGGAGGTGCTGCGCGATCCCTCCCTCCTGCGCGAGGATATCGCAACGCATCTGCGGGCGGAAAATGCCTATACCGCTGACATCCTGTCCGGCACGCAGGACCTGCAGGCCACCCTGGTCGCGGAAATGAAGGGCCGGATGCAGGAGGTCGAGTCCTATCCCCCACAGCCACATGGGCCATGGTCCTATGGCGTCCGTTACGACAGGGGCGCGCAATACCCCGTCTACACCCGCCATCGCACCGATGCACCGCAGCATGAACAGGTGCTGCTGGACATGAATGCATGTGCCGCCACGCACGACTATTTCGCCGTCGCCACCGCCATCCACAGCCCTGACCACCGGCTGTTCGCATATGCCGAGGATACGCAGGGGTCCGAAATCTATCGCGTGCGCATCAAGGACATCGCCAGTGGGCAGATGCTTGGCGCACCCATCGATAATTGCAGCGGTGCATTCACATTCTCCCCCGATGCGCGCCACCTGTTCTGGATCTGGCGCGATGACCATGGGCGCCCGGCACGCGTCTATCGCCGGGCGGTCGGGTCCGATACCGACACCCTTGTTTATGAAGAACAGGATGCGGGATTTTTTGTCGGAGTGGAGGCCACGCGATCAGGGCAATGGATCATCATCACGGCGGGGAACCATGATACGTCCGAAACATGGCTGATCCCGGCGGCAACACCCGATGCGGCCCCCACCTGCGTGGAACCACGCCGTACGGGCGTGATGTACGGGCTGCATCACTGGGGCACGGATTTCGTCGTGCTGACCAATGCGGATGGGGCAGTGGATTTCATGCTGATGCTTGCCCCGCAGGATGCACCGGCGCGGGCCAACTGGCGCGCGCTGGTAGCGCATGAACCCGGCCATTACATCACCGAATGCATGACCTTTGCCAACTGGCTGGTCTGGCGCGAACGCCACGACGCCAACTGCCGCATCGTCATGCAGACCCGCACCGGGGACCGCCACGCGCTTGAACCGCGTGAGGCGGCCTATGACCTTTCCCTGTGCGGGGGGTATGAATATGACACGGTGGCGCTGCGCTACATCTATCAGTCACCCACAACGCCACGGCAATGGTTTACCTATGACATGGCGCAACGCACACACACCCTGATCAAGCAGCAGGATGTCCCTTCCGGCCATGCCCCTGCCGATTATCGTTGCTGGCGGCTGATGGCGCGCGCGCCCGATGGGCAGGACGTGCCCATTACCGTGCTGGGCCGCCATGACGCACCCTGCGATGGCTCCGCACCGCTGCTGCTCTATGGATATGGGTCTTACGGCCACGCGATCGAACCCGACTTTTCCACCCGTGTGCTCAGCCTGGTGGATCGGGGGTGGTTTTACGCCATCGCCCATGTGCGTGGCGGTTCGGAAAAAGGATGGAACTGGTTCCTTGGTGGACGCGGCGCCAACAAACCAAACAGCTTCACCGACTTCATCGCCTGCGCCGAACATCTGGTGGCACGCGGCTTTGGAACGGCGGGCCGCATCGTCGCTGACGGGCGTTCCGCCGGGGGGATGGTCATGGGCGCGATTGCGAACATGCGCCCCGACCTGTTCGCGGGGATCGTCGCGGTCGTACCGTTCGTCGATGAACTCAACACCATGTCGGATGCTTCCCTGCCGCTGACACCGCCGGAATGGCCCGAATGGGGCAATCCGCTGGAGGATGCGGCGGCGTACGACCTGATTGAAAGCTATGCCGCCTATGAGCAGGTGCGGCCACGCGCCTATCCCGCCATTCTGGCGATGGGGGGACTGACGGACCCGCGCGTGACATATTGGGAGCCTGCAAAATGGGTGGCGCGCCTGCGTGAAAATACGCTGTCATCGCGCCCGGTCATGTTACGCACCAATATGGAGGCGGGACATCGGGGTGCGACAGGTCGTTTCGATTCCCTGCGCGATGCGGCCCTGATACATGCCTTTGCCATCTGGGCCATCGAAACCGCCTGAACCCGTTCCATTGCATCGCCGCCCGGTTCCATCCGGGCGCGCCCCATCACAAGGATAACCATGCCGGACCACAAGAACGCTGGCGCCGAGTCCCATGTCCCGGAACCCGGTTTTGAGGGAAACGGACAATCGTTGCGGGCCTTTCGCTCCTTTCGGGAGACACAGCGCGCGCAACGGGTCGCGCGCGGCCTGCTGGCGCTGTTTTTCGTCGTCATGGCGTTGTACACGGTCCGTGGTTTCCTGCCGTCCCTGATCTGGGGCGGCATCTTTGCCATTGCGTCATGGCCGCTCTATGTCCGGGCGCGCACACGCTGGCATGCCGCGACACACCAACTGCTGCTACCTGCGGCCTTTACCCTGGGCATCGCCCTTATTTTCCTTGTGCCCGTTACCCTGTTCGGGCTGGAGGCCGCGCGCGACGCCGAAGGCGTGCTGCACCTGCTGAACAACGCGCGCCAGTCCGGCATGCCGGTGCCACAATGGATTGACCATCTGCCCATCGGTGCGCAGGGATTGCGGGCATGGTGGGAAAGTCACCTCCAGGACCCTGATGATTTCTCCGCCCTGCTGGGATCATTGCGCATCGGGCAGAGCGTCAAGATGACGCAGCAGGTCGGCACCCAGCTTGCGCATCGGGGCATCCTGTTCATCTTTTCCATCCTGACGCTGTTTTTCCTGCTGAAGGACGGGGACGCCGTGATCCGCCAGTGCCTGGTGGTTTCACGCCGCGCCTTTGGCAAGCGGGGGGAGCGGATCGCATTGCAGATCATCGCCTCCATCCACGGGACCGTAGCCGGGCTTGTGCTGGTGGGTATGGGCGAAGGCGTGGTGATGGGCCTTGCCTATCTGATCGCCGGGGCGCCCCATGCGTTCCTGTTCGGGGTCGTAACGGCGGTGGCAGCCATGATCCCGTTCTGCGCCATGATCGCGATTGGCATCGTCTCCACCCTGTTACTGATCAAAGGCAGCGCGGTGATCGCGATTGTCATCATGCTGGTCGGGCTGGCGGTCATCTTCCTGGCCGACCATCTTGTCCGCCCGGCCCTGATTGGGGGATCGACGCAACTGCCGTTCCTGTGGGTGCTGACGGGCATTCTGGGTGGGGCGGAAAGCTGGAACCTGCTGGGCCTGTTCGTGGGACCGGCCATCATGGCGGTACTGCACATGTTGTGGCGCAACTGGACACGGGTACGCGACTGATCGCGGACATATGCACATTGACGTGCCCCAGATCAGGGCACGGAACAGTCCATGTTTTAAGGATTTTTATCGCAGACAGGGATATCGGGCAGGCGGGATTCGAACCCACGACCCCCAGTCCCCCAGACTGATGCGCTACCAGGCTGCGCTACTGCCCGCCTGTCTGCGATGACGCATCGTGTAGCAGGCCCGCCGGGTGCCCGCAAGCCATCTTCTTCATTCAATTACAAAAATAAGACCATAAAAACATAAAGGGGCAGGACCATCACAGTTCCTGCCCCTTTCACACCCCTTCCCCCAGCCTTGAAAAACAGGCGCAGGTCATATCCGGGTTCGATAAGAGACTGTTTGAAAACAACTCATTGATAAAAAACAGGCTTTTTTCAAAAAGGCGGCGTCTTTCGAAGCTTTTTGGAAAAAGCTTCAGCAAAAACCTTTATCATTTCAGTATGTTATCGCGCCTGACTTTTCAAACAGTCTCTAAGATCTTCTGGCGGGATGCATGATCTTCAGACCGGCACCATCTCCCGCAGGGCCTCAAGCTCGACCAGAACGCCACGCAGATGCTCACGCAGCACCCCGTTTTCCGAGCGCAGGCGCTCAAGCTCCAACATCACAAGCTGCTCCAGCGGCGGATCTTCCTCCTGCGCCTCCTCAACCGGGGCCTGCCCGACAGGGACATCCCCCACCGCGCGATCAGCCTCACTCCCGATCGGGGGCAAAGCATCTTCGGATTCTCCCACCGCCGCTTCGACGACCGGTGCCACCGGGGCCTTCATCAGGGGGGGCGGTGTCTCGCCCTGCACGGGTGGGCTCCCAACCGATGTGGTAGGCTCCACCACGGGCGTATGGTCAGGCGGCACCGTTACTGCCTCTATCGCAGGCGCCGTCTCGACATCCCCGGGGACAGAGGCGGCGACGGAGGTCGACACAGGTGCGATCAACGCATCGTTTTCCGCCACTGGTACCGTTTCAGGGGGCGGTGCGGCGCAGGCGACCGGGGCCTCCGGCGGGGCTGCCTGCACCTGCTCGCGGACGATAACGGCCTCGACCTCTTCCACCTGCACATCCGTGATTTCGACCGCAGTGGATGTCACGACATTGTCAGAGGCAGCACGGGGCGCTTCAGCGGGGGCCATCACCGCATCGGCGCGGTCCTGCGCCCCCTCACCCCCGGCAAGGATTCGCTGCACCTCCCCAAGCGAAAGGTGGCGGACATACAGCATATCGGAAATGCGGCGCAGCAGGTCCACATCGTCCGCGCGATAAAGACGCCGCCCGCTCTGCCCCCGGATGGGCTGCAATTGCGGGAAGCGGTTTTCCCATGTCCTCAGGACATGCTGCGCGATTCCAAGCTGCCGTGCGACTTCGTAAATCGGCAGGGCGTCCTGCGTGGATGCCTGTGTGGCCGTGGCGGCGTTTACGACGCCGTGCGCGGGGTCATGGACATTCATTCGTCGTCCTCTGCATTCATATGTCCGGTATCACCGTTCACATGCGCCCGCAAAAGCTGGCTGGGCCGGAAGACCAGGACGGAACGCGGCAGAATCGGAACCTCAACCACCGTTTTGGGATTACGTCCCGTCCGTCGCCCCTTCTTGCGGACGGAAAACGTACCGAATCCGCTGATCTTTACGGTGTCCCCCGCCTCGAGTGCATGGGCCACTTTTTCCAGGACGTGTTCAAGGATGTCGGCGGACTCATGACGTGAAAGTCCAACCTGACTATAGATTTGTTCTGCCAGAGTGGCGCGGGTCACTGTGCTCATGCAGCAACGTTATGCATGCCATCCGCCAGCGTCAATTCAATGTGTTGACATGTGTGTTTTTTTCTTGCGTCCGCATGCCTGCGGACACAGGCGCGGCAGTCAGATCCGCGCCAGGGCAGAGCCCCATGTCAGGCCACCGCCCAGTGCCTCCATCAGCACCAGATCCCCGCTGCGAATCCGTCCGTCACGCACGGCTTCGTTCAATGCCAGTGGGATCGAGGCGGCAGAGGTATTGGCATGACGGTCCACCGTAATCACCACCCGTTCGGGCGGCAGTTGCAACTTGCGCGCAACGCCATCAATGATCCGCAGGTTCGCCTGATGCGGGACCAGCCATGCAACGTCTTCGTATTTCAGGCCGTTGGCGGCCAGCACCTCATCCACCGACGATGACAGCTTGGCCACCGCATGGCGGAAGACATCGCGCCCCTGCATCTTCAGGTGCGCGCTTTTTTCGGACTGCCCGATTGCGCCATCCACATATAACAGGTCGCCATAGCGGCCGTCGGAATGCATGTGCGTGGATACGATTCCCTGCGTCCCGCTTTCCTCTGTCGCCTGCAGGAAGACCGCACCCGCGCCATCCCCAAACAGAACAAAGGTAGAGCGGTCATCAGGATCAAGAATTCGTGAATAGACCTCGCTGCCGATCACCAGGGCGGACCGGGCCTGCCCGCTGCGAATCAGGGCGTCGGCAGTGGACAGGGCAAAGATGAATCCCGAGCACGCAGCCGCGATGTCAAAGCCAAAGCCCCCGGTGATGCCAAGTTCGGCCTGCACCCGCACCGCGGTTGAGGGAAAGGCCTGATCCGGCGTGCTGGTGGCGACGATGATGGCGTCCACATCATCCGCGCTGGCATTGGCATATTCAAGCGCCTGCCTGCCTGCATGGGCCGCCATGCTGACGGCGGTATCCTCCGGCCCGGCGCGGTGACGCTGCGCGATGCCGGTGCGGGCGCGTATCCACTCGTCCGAAGTTTCCAGCCGACTGGCCAGTTCATCGTTGGTCACGATTCTGTCCGGCAGGTAGCCGCCAAAACCCTTCAGCAGCGAGCGTCTCGCCTTCATGCGTGTCTGTCCAAACCTGTTGGGAGCAGGGTCATGCACGCAGCCCGACAGGTGCGCGTACCCCCTTGCCCACGGCAGCGACTCAGGAAGCCGAAACTGCCTGTGTCGGCTCCTTTTCGTTACTGAACCTGCTGGCCGTCAGGCTTCCCATGCGGGAAAGCTGGTCACGGATACCGGCATTGAAATCGTGCGTGACCATGTCGACCGCCACATCCACGGCCGAGGCAAACCCCTCGGCGTCAGTGCCGCCATGCGATTTTACCACCACACCGTTAAGCCCGACGAACACCGCGCCATTATACCGGCGCGGGTCGAGCCATTCCTTCATCCGCTCCAGCCCCGGGCGCACCAGCAGATAGCCGATCTTGCCCAGCAGGCCGGAACTGAAGACCTGTCGCAACAGGGTAAAGGCCATCTTCAGCGCGCCCTCGCCGGTCTTGAGCGCGACATTGCCGGTAAAGCCGTCCGTCACCACCACATCGGTCGTGCCAGCGGTAATGTCGTGTCCTTCGACAAAACCATGAAACTGCCGCGCAAGCGGGCTGCCACGCAGAACTTCGGCAGCCTGTCGCAGGCGCTCGTCCCCCTTAAGCTCCTCCGACCCGACATTCAGCAGTCCGATCGTCGGCGCGGGCAGGCCCAGCACCGCCTTGGCAAAGGCTTCGCCCATCACGGCAAATTCGACAAGGTTCCGCCAGTCACACGCAACATTTGCGCCAAGGTCAAGCATGACCACATCGCCCTTTGTCGTCGGGCTGATCGCCGCCATCGCGGGACGCGAAATGCCGGGCAGGGTCTTGATCACGATCTTGGCCAGCGCCAGCATTGCGCCGCTGTTGCCGGCGGAGACCACGCCCATTGCCTCGCCATTGGCGACGGCGTCCATCGATAGGCGCAGCGAGGAATCGCGCACCCGCAATGCGGCGGTTGGTTTCATTTCCATGGATATGGCGGAACCGGCAGGGCGGATCGTGCAAATCGCCGCGGCGCGGGGATGCTGCGCCAAAAGGGCGCGCAACCTGTTTTCGTCACCAATCAGAAGGATTTTGGCGGATGGATGCCGGTCAGCGGCAATCGCCAGTCCGGCCACCACGACTTCCGGGCCACCATCCCCACCCATTCCATCAATGGCCAGAGTATAGGACTGTGTCGCGGAAAAAGAGGAACCTGTCTCGGTCATGCTCGTCTTGTGCCGGGTGAAGGTAAAACGCGCAAGTGCCGAATGGGAACAACCCCTTCATGCAGCATTTCCCTGCGCGATCCGGACGGGCGGGATGCCGATATGTGGCTGTCCCGCGCCATGTCAATGGCGCTTCCCGTCCCGGCAGGTAACCGCGTCGAAACGTATATCAGGCGCGGACGGCGGTCTTCAGCGCCTTGCCGGCGGATGCGACTTCGCGGCCGTCATAGTGTCCGCAGTGGCTGCAGACATGGTGCGGGCGCTTCAGTTCGCCGCAGTTGGAGCATTCCGCATGTGCCTGCACGGGCAGCGCAGCATGGCTGCGACGCATGCCACGACGGGACGGCGAGGTTTTTCTCTTAGGTACAGCCATGGGCCTGGGCCCCTCCGATCTGGGATCACAACCCGGTAAAGCCAGCGAGGCGTCACCCGGTCAGTTATCAACAATTGAGGGGGGCGCTCTAGCAGACGATCCGACATTCCGCAAGAGACGATCTTGCGATCCGCCTGGCGTCCCTGCCCCCCGATACGCGGTTTTACGCCTCAGTTATGCTTTTTCTTCAGCTCGGCAAGGGCTGCGAAAGGCTGCCGCCGGGGTTCCTCCGCGTCTTCCGCCGCCTCGTCTTCCTCTATATCGAGCAGGTCAGCCGGTATGGTGCTGCCGGGCTTGTGCGGATACGGGTCAAGGCCAAGGGACAGCTCCTCCGCCGCGAGTTCGCCAAGGTCGATGGCCTCGCGCTCATAGGGCACCTCGTCGATGCTGAAGGGATCGACCTCGTCATCCTCGCGAAAGCGTTCGGCAGGGATGCACCGCACGGTGAAGGATTCGGCGATGGCATCGTCAAAGGGTTCAAGGCTGACGACACATTCCTGCGTGACGTGCGCCGTCAGCCACCCTTCGGCCATCACCTCCCCCTGCGGGCCGGGCACAAGGCGATAGCGGCAGGCAAGGTCGCGGATCGCGGGGATTCCGAAACGCCGTGCAAGGGCCTTGCATTCCTCTGGCGTGGCCTCGATGGAGGTTTCCATCCCCTTGGACGCAATACGTCCCACCATGACGCGACGGGAAAATTCTGGGTCCATAGCTCGTATCTTCTCCTGCAATTCCGGCCTGCCGCCGCCGGGGCGGATGTGCCGGTCCAACGGGCATGCCGCGCGCCCCTTACCCGGGTTACCCGGATGGGGCCTGGCGGAGGGGATGTGTTTTTCCGCCTTGCATCCGATCTGCGATTGACTTCATTTGACCAATAAGGCACCCGGAAGGTCGGACTGTCTATCTGCAGCATCTTACCAGGACGCTTTATCCGATCATGAGGCCAGAGCAGCACATCTTTTCCCGCCCCCGTTCCTTACGCCTGTTTTCATGCGCTGTCATCGGGGTTGGCCTGTCGCTGTCGGGATGCGTCGCGTTCAAGCCCAGCGTGATCCAGCGCGGCTCCCTGGTACAGGCAGATGATTATAATCAGCTCAAGACCGGCAAAAGTTCACGTTCCGATGTCATGGACCTCCTTGGCTCCCCCACCAGCCGCGCGACATTCGATGACAATACGTGGATCTATATTTCGATGCGCCAGACGCTTGCGCCGATCAGCTTCCCCCACATCGACAAGCAGCAGGTCGTAGTCCTGACGTTTGACGAAGGTGGCATCCTTCGCAACCTGCGGACCCTGCACAAGGACGATGCGCGATATGTCAGCATGGCGATGGGCAAGACCCCGACGCCGGGCACCAAGATCAACATCATGCAGCAGATCCTTGGCAATGTGGGCCGTTATAACCCAATGAGCCAGATGACCAGCACCTATGGCGGCAGTACTGGCCCGATGAACAGCATGAACGGTGGTCCGGGCCATGGTGGGCAGGGGAACACGCTTCCCTGAGCCTGACGGGCCTTTTGCCATGGCCCCACATGGCATGATGGTCCGGGACAATTTCCTGATGACATGTCATCAGGCCGCATCACCCTGGCAATCGCTGGCTTTTGCCTGTCTGGCATGAGGGGACTGCCCTTGCCATCACACTGCCTGCACCACGGCAAGGGCAAGCGAGGCAACACCCACCAATAAAATTCCTGGCTGTGGCATGTTTCAAAAAGGCCGCAGCAGCCTTCATGATTCCAGAATATTACCGTTCCCGCCCTTGAAGGGCTTTCCATAAGAGACTGTTTGAAACGTCAGGCGTGATAACATCCTGAAATTATAAAGGTTTTTGGTGAAGCTTTTTC